>DASREJ010000242.1:0-39109 GCA_035652115.1 Bryobacteraceae bacterium | reverse complement strand
GGATTTTAGCGTCCCGATCGAAGACACCGCCGGAGCTGTTGCCGATCTGGTGGCAGCAGGTAAAGTCCGTTATTTCGGCCTCTCGGAAGCAGGTAACGCGACCATACGCCGCGCACACGCTGTTCATCCTGTTTCCGCGTTACAAAGCGAATACTCTCTTTTCGAGCGCAATCTCGAATCTGACATCCTCCCGACACTCCGCGAGTTAGGCATCGGCCTTGTGCCCTTCGCGCCACTCGGCCGCGGATTTCTTTCCGGCGAAGTGAAACGAGCCGACGAGTATCCCTCGACGGATTGGCGTCACGACGATCCGCGTTTTCAAGGCGCCAACTTCGATGCCAATTTGAAAACGCTTCGCATTATTCGCGAGATCGCGCAAACCAAGAACGCTAAACCCAGCCAAATCGCGCTTGCTTGGCTGCTCCATCTCGGCCCCGATATCGTGCCCATTCCCGGTACTACCAAGCCCCACCATCTGGAAGAGAACGTCGCGGCTACCGAAATCTCGCTGACGGACGAAGATCTCCGGCAACTCGAGGCCGCATTCAGACCCGGTGTGATCGCCGGTGCCCGCTACACGGAAACGCGCATGCGTCTGATCGATCGCTGACAGCCTGCGACGGGCGCTCTCGACGAAGGTCCTGCTTAACGCACAAAAACTTCGACCGGTTCCGCGTTCTCAACCACTTCTAGCGCCGTGGAAAGTACTAAAGCCTCTAGTCCTTCGGGCAATTCTTGCAGAAGCACACATTTGCCGTTCGGAAGTATAAGCGCATCCCGATAGCTATAACTTCGGCTGGAAATCTCGGTAGCAACGACAGCATCGCCGGAGTGCATACCATGGACGCGTTGGATTTCGACGGGGATGTTGCTCATCAACAGGCGCGTACCGGGAGGCATACAAACGGCTGGCACACCGGGGCACCTTCGAGGCAGCAGCAACGCCTTCATCTCTGAACAGAATTTCTTCCAGCCGCGCTGCCGAGTCTGATTTGATTGCACATCACCGCACGAAGCAAAGCCAATTGTTCCCGTTCCGAACCGGTAGAGGGCGACTCGTTCGCCGTCCTCGGCAAGGCGGTTTGGAATTGCATAAAGCGAATAATCACACATACTGCTTTCCCCTTTGCATGCGCAAGGCGCGTCGCTACAACGCGATCTCGCCAAAACGCGGAAACGTCGAAACTCAACTGCGCCTTGCTAATTAAAAGACCGTGCCGTTCTCTCTAGCATTACCTGCACTTAGTTACAGTGTTCTGAAACCGCGTAACACGTTCGGATTTCGCGCATCATTCAAGCGGAGGAAAAGTGACTCGGGTGAAAGGAAGCGGACAATTGAACGGCACTACTGAGGTGGTCATGATCACCGGCGCGTCGGCGGGCGTCGGGCGCGCAATCACGCGCGAATTCGCAAAGCGGCAAGCGTCTATTGGCCTAATTGCGCGCGGCAAAGAACGTCTGGCGGCGGCTAAAGCCGAAGTGGAGGCCCAGGGCGGCCGTGCGCTTGTTTTTCCGATTGATGTCGCCGATTCTGCAGCCGTAGATCGCGCCGCCCAAACACTTGAAAACGAGTTCGGCCCTATAGATATTTGGATTAACGACGCGATGACAACGATTTTCGCGCCGCTGTCGGAGATTACGCCGGATGAATTTAAACGCGCGACAGAGGTCACCTATCTCGGCTGCGTTTATGGCACCATGGCCGCTCTGAAGCGCATGCTTCCGCGGGACAAGGGCACTATCGTTCAGATTGGATCTGCGCTCGCTTACCGGTCCATTCCGTTGCAAGCGCCCTACTGTGGGGCCAAGCACGCCATTGTGGGCTTCACCGATTCCCTGCGCTGTGAGTTGATTCACGAACATAGCAAAGTCCATGTCACGGCGGTTCATTTGCCCGCTCTCAACACACCTCAATTTAATTGGTGCCGCACGCGGCTGCCGCGTCATCCACAGCCAGTTCCTCCCATTTTCGAACCCGAGGTTGCGGCGCGTGCTATCTACTGGGCCGCACACCACAAGCGCCGGGAAGTCTTCGTCGGGGGATCGACCATGAAAGCTATCTACGGCCAAGATGTCGCGCCGGCGTTTGCCGATTGGTATCTGGGCCAAACCGGTTATTCTGCTCAGCAGACTTCACAGCCCGTTTCACCTGACAGGCCAGACAACTTATTTGAGCCCGTAGCGGCCGACTACGCGGCGAACGGGATTTTTACGGATGTCGCGAAATCGTTCAGCGGTCAGAATTGGATCAATTTGCGTCGCGTGCCTGTATCACTGATTGCGGCCGGCATCTTTGGATTGACAGCGATGCTCTGGAAAATGAAACGATAGCTGAGGTGCTTAACGCCGGCTACTGCTTCCGATAATCCAGCGGCGGCTTTTGATCTGCCGGGATCATAGTTTCGTAAGTCTTGCCTTGCAGTTGCCGCACAAAATCTGCTTTTGCATCGGCAACTAGTTGAGGCTTCGCGAATAAATCAGCTGCCGTCAGTGCGATCGCTTTGGCCGAAACCACCATACCTTTCTGGCCGATCGTGGTGCCGGCGCACGCGGCTGCTTGCCAGGTATGGGCCGCTACACCGGGAACAAATGTCGCAGAGCCAAAGCCGATGGTGGGCACATTCCAGCTCACATCGCCGACGTCCGTCGAGGCTGACGGCGCATTCGGATCAAACGCACGCAAAGGCTGCACGGTTTCAGTGGAATGCAAATCGCGCCGCGCTTCCGGCGGCAAGCTCTTTTGCAACTCCTCGGCAAAATGCATCTCATCAGGCGTGTAACGGAAACCGCCTACTTCATTCAAATCCTTTTGCGCTACTTTGGCCAGCACATCGTTGGGAATGATATTTGCATCGCTCGATATGATGTGCGTTTCAAGCGTCGTTTCGGTCATCATCGCCGCCCCTTGCGCCACCTTCATAATGCGCGCCCAAATGAGATCCAGCCCCGGCAAGGTTGGACTTCGCGCCATCAAGTAGAGTTCCGCCGTGTCCGGCACAACGTTCGGCGCCAATCCTCCGTTGCTGACGATGTAGTGCATGCGAGTATTGGCCGGTACGTGCTCGCGCAGGAATTCGATACCGTTGCCCATTAGCATTACGGCATCCAGCGCAGATCGCCCTCTATCTGGCGCCATCGCAGCATGTGCGGCAATGCCATGGAATTTGCACTTGGCCGACGTAATAGCAAGCGCGCCACCATTGGCGACAGAATTACGGTCTGCCGGATGCCATTGCAGTACGACATCGACATCACGAAACAGCCCGGCGCGGACCATATAGACTTTGCCCGACCCGCCCTCTTCTGCCGGAGTTCCGTAGTATCGCAGCGTGCCATGGACGTGATTTGTCTCCATGTACTGTTTCAGCGCCACCACTGCGAGCGCCGCACCTGACCCCAGCAGATTATGTCCGCATCCATGTCCTGGAGCGCCTGCTGTCACCGGATTGCGATCTGGCACGGCAGCCTGCGATAAACCGGGAAGCGCGTCAAACTCACCCAGGACCGCAATTACCGGCTTCCCTTCGCCATAACTGGCGATGAAAGCAGTTGGTTCATCGGCGACGCCGGCTTCCACGCGAAAGCCCGCACTCTTCAGTTGGTTTTGCAAGAGCGCCGAACTCTTTTCTTCGTGATAGCCCAATTCGGCGTAACCCCAAATCTCTTTAGATATCCTGCTGAATTCCGCGCTGCGCCCGTCAATCAGTTGTTGAATCTGCTGGTGAGCGTCCGGTGTCGGGCTTTGTGCGGCGCCACTAATTGAGAGTGCCGTAAAACAGCAGACAAACCAAAAAGAACGAATTGCCATCGAGTTTTTTCAGTGTAAAACCAAGCGACGGCGGAGCCTTTCAATAAAGGCGCTATTGATATCCTGAAAGTTCCAACTAAGCCCGCGGAACCGCGTCGTTTCCGGCCATCCTCCTGCCAATGCACATAAAAAAACAACGTCTTCTAACTCCCGGTCCCACCCCTCTATTGCCTGCAGCCTTGCACGCGATGATGGGTTCGGATATTCACCACCGAACCGAGGATTTTCGCAATCTCTACAAGCGCGTTCTCGCCGACTTGAAATCGGTTCTCGGCACCTCCAACGATGTTTTGGTCTTGGTGGCCTCAGGCACCGGCGGTCTCGAGGCCGCTGTTCAAAATTTTTTCTCGCCTGGTGATGAAGTTCTGGTTTGCTCCGCCGGAAAATTCGGCGAACGTTGGGTGGAGTTGACGAAAGCGTTCGGTCTTCGCGTCACCGTGCTCAGCGCACCCTATGGAGATGCAGTTCAACCTTCTGAAGTTGAACAGGCCCTAGCGCAAAACAAGGACATCAAAGGGGTATTTGTCCAGGCGTCGGAAACTTCTACTGGTATTCAGCATGACGTAAAGGCGATGGGCCTTGCAGTCAAAAAGACCGCCGCTATCTTTGTGGTTGATGCCATCACTGGATTGGGCACAATGCCGCTGGATATCGACGGCTGGGGTTTGGATATCGTTATTGGCGGTTCACAAAAGGCATTCATGATTCCGCCAGGGCTTGCGTTTCTCAGCGTCAGCCCGAAGGCTTGGTCGCTAGCTGAATCGGCCAGCGCTCCGCGCTATTACTTCGACCTCAAGAAAGAGAAGAAAAATGCCGCCGGTGGCGAATCGTCCTGGACCCCGAATACGTCCCTATTACTCGCGCTTGCCGAGGCGTTGAAGTACATCCAGTCGATTGGCATGGACAAACTGGTGGAAAACGCGCAGTTGCTTGCGCAAGCCACACGTGAAGCAATGAAGACCCTGGGCCTGCAACTCTTTTCGAAGTCGCCGGGCTCCTCCGTAACCGCGGTGCGGCCTCCAGCGGGCATGGATTCGGGCGTAATCGTTAAAGAATTTCGCAATCGCTTCAATGCCATCATTACCAACGGACAAGGCTCGATGAAAGGGCAAATTTTCCGTTTGGCTCATTTGGGCTATTTCGACTTTCATGACTTGTTCGCGGTAATTGCGGAATTAGAGATCATTCTTGCCGCGCAAGGTCATCCCGTACGTTTTGGTTCGGGTGTAGCCGCGGTTCAAAACGTCTACGCCGAAGCTGCGTTGCCGAAAGAAGCAGCCCTGTCCGTCTAATCACTCATATCAATGAAAGTTCTTGTTGCTGAACCGCTCGCGCCGGCGGCCCTGGAAATGTTGCGCGCCCAATCGGAATGGACCATTATCGAATCCGATCCCAAGAATTACCAACCGCATTTGGCCGATTGCGAAGCGCTGATCGTGCGCAGCGCCGTCAAAGTGACAGCGGATACTCTGGCGAAAGCGCCTAAGCTGCGTGTCGTGGGCCGCGCCGGCGTCGGCGTCGACAATGTCGATCTTCCTGCTGCTACGGAAGCAGGCGTTTTAGTGATGAATACGCCCGGCGGCAATGCGGTCTCGGTCGCCGAACATACGCTGGCTCTGATGCTATCCATGGCGCGTTCCGTGCCTCAGGCTAGTGCTTCCATGAAGAGCGGCAAATGGGATAAGAAAAAGTTTCTTGGTAATGAGCTTCGTGGGAAAACGCTCGGTATTGTCGGGCTAGGCAGTATTGGGCGTGAAGTTGTTAAACGAGCTCGTTCGTTTGAAATGCGCATCGTCGGCCATGATCCGTACGTTAGTTCCCAAACTGCGCACGATCTCGGCATCGAATTAATGTCGCTTGGCGATCTTTATGCAGCCAGCGACTACATCACGCTGCATGTTTCGCTTACGCCCGAAACGGATCACATGTTGAATGCGGAAGCGTTCTCCAAAATGAAGCAGGGCGTCCGCATCGTGAACTGCGCACGCGGCGAACTGATTGACCCTGCGGCGTTGCAGGCTGCCATCGAATCTGGGAAAGTGTCGGGTGCGGCGCTTGACGTATTTGAAAAAGAGCCGCCCGGCGAACTTCCGCTGTTCGGCCTCGATCCCATTGTCGCCACTCCGCACATCGCAGGCTCGACCGAAGAAGCCCAAGAAATTGTCGGCATTCGCATCGTAGAACAGCTAATCGAATATTTGAAAACCGGTGTCGCGCTCAACGCGGTCAATATGCCGGCCCTTACAGCCGAGCAGTATCGCGCGCTTGGACCGTATGTCAACCTTGCGGAACGCCTGGGATTGTTTCTCAGCCACATCGCAGTTGGGAATGCGCACACTATTCGGCTCATTTATTTCGGCCGCCTGGCTGATGGCAATACGCAAATCCTGCGCAATGCAGGTTTGGCCGGCGTCTTGAGCCGATCGCTCGAACATCGCGCAAACCTAGTGAATGCGATGCAAATCGCCACGCAGCGTGGATTTCGAGTGGTTGAGCAGCGCGAGCCCGGCCTTGCTCAAATGGACTCTATTCGGATTGAGCTCGAATCCGATGCAGGCTCGTTCTCTGCAGTCGGTGCAATCGTTCTCAGCAAACCACGTCTGCTTCAAGTGGAAGGAATCTCGTGCGAAGCCACACTCGATGGCAATTTACTGTATTCGAAAAACCAGGACGTGCCCGGCGTGATTGGTTACATCGGAACTGTGCTCGGCAAGAACGGGATTAATATTGCGAACTTCGCGCTGGGTCGACAAGATCCGGCTTCGAATCATCATGATCCTGCGCAACCGCTCACTGCCATTTCTATCATCGAGTCGGATCAACTGGTGCCAGACGACGTCATCGCTCAGCTTTTCCAAAATCCGGCGATTCAATTCGTTCGCCGGGTGCCGCTCGACCGCGCGCAAGTCTGACGATTATTGCTTCTCGCCGTGGCCGCCGCCGCCGGGAGTTTCGATGCGCAGGATGGCTCCGGCGCAGGCTTGTATGTTGCATTTGCCGGGTAATTCGGTTTCAGCGCCATTTTGAATTAAAATGTTGCGGCCTTTACTGGCTGGGCTCCCACCGTGCAGCCCATAAGGACCAAACTTACGCCGATCGGCGAGTAAGGTGACCTGCGCCGGGCCAAGCAATTCGATTTCACGAACTAGTCCGTCCCCACCATGAAATCTCCCTTCGCCGCCGGAGCCGTGACGATACTCATAACGCCGAACGCGGAAGGGGTACGCGTATTCGAGCGCCTCAACCGGCGTGTTCATCGTGTTCGTCATGTTGGTATGGACGCCCGATACACCGTCGCCATTGGGCCGCGCGCCTGATCCACCCGCTATTGTTTCGTAATAGGTGTACGGTTCGCCGTTGCGCGGATCGATTCCACCAATGGTGACGTTGTTCATCGTTCCGGAACTTGCGGCTGGAATACGAGCGGGCACAATTTTCGCGAAGGCGCGCAGCAACGTGTCGACTATCCGCTGCGACGTTTCTACATTTCCTCCAGCGACCGCTGCCGGACTAACGGCATCGACAATTGTTCCCGGCTTAGTAGTCACGGTTACTCGCCGCATCAAACCAGCCGTCGGAGCAGCTTCCTCCGGCAATAGGCATCGCAACACATAGAACGTCGCGGAATACGTGATTGCGGCAACGGCGTTTAGGCTTCCCGTAACTTGGTCAGCCGAGCGCGTGAAATCCATTTCGATGCGGCCTTCATGCGGGTGTGTCCGGATTGTCACCGCTATCTTCACCGGCTCATTGCTGATGCCGTCGCTATCCAGAAAATCTTCGGCGCTGAATTCGCCTTCCGCAAAGCTCTCCAGCTCGGCTTTCATCAGCGCCTCGGAATGATCTAGCAATCCGGCAACATTGTCTTGCACTCGCTCGAATCCATATTTATCGACGAGTTCCTTCACGCGCTGTGCGCCGATTCGGCAAGCGCCAATCTGAGACGTCAAATCGCCTTCGCGCTCGCGAGGTGTTCTGACATTGTTCAGAATCAACCGCAGCAGCGCCTCGTTGAGTACGTCGTTTGCGTATAGTTTGAGCGGCGGAATGCGCACGCCTTCTTGATAGATTTCACGGCACAAGCCCATTGAGCCCGGGTACATGCCGCCGACATCGGCGTGATGGGCGCGGTTGGCGACGAAAAATGCTGCTTTGTCGCGGCTAGGAACGAACACCGGCACAACCAGAGTGATGTCCGGAAGATGCGTGCCGCCATCGTACGGATCGTTCAGGATCGCGATATCGCCGTCTTCGAGAGTGAGTTGATCGAGCGCCGCCCGCACCGACATTGGCATAGATCCTAAATGCACCGGCATGTCATCGCCCATTGCGATTACCTGTCCAGCCCCATCGAACACGGCACTCGAATAGTCGCGCCGTTCCTTGATATTGGGTGAAAATGACGTGCGCCGCAAAGCCGCTCCCATCTCTTCAGCAATTGAGTGAAATGCGCTTTTGAATATCGATAGTTCAATAGGATCCGTCACGATTCCACCTCAATGATCAGATTGCTATAGGCATCAACCGACGCCGAGCAACCAGGCGGCAGAAACGTTGTCGCGCTATACTCCACAACCACGGCAGGCCCCGCAAAACGGTCCCCCGGATGCAACTTCTCGCGATCGTAAACAACGCCCCTCACCCACTCGCCCGCGTAGTAAATCTGTTTCTCCTTGATAACCGCTTGCCCTCCGTTGCCCGGGATCAACTCGCGCCGCGTAAACTCGATCGGTTGTGTGCGGGCAATCATCCGTACGCGCGCATTCACCACCTCTACTTGCCGTCGCGGATCAGCATAGCCATACCTCTGCTCATGTGTCCGGTGGAAGTCTGCAACAAAACTGTCGGACCAGGGAATGGACAGTTCATAGCCCTGTCCCGCGTAGCGCAAATCTAATGACCGCACCGCAACAGCCGTCAGTCCTTCGGCACTCATCTCCCGCCGTCCTTGCTCCTCGAGGGCCTCAAAGTGAGGACCTATCGATCCGTCCGCGGGCTTCAGCATCAACGTGCGCGAATAATCGCGAATTACATCGGACACGAGAATTCCGTATGCCGATAACGCGCCTGGCATGTTCGGTACCAGAACCGTCCGAATTTTTAGAGCTCGCGCCAATGCACAAGCGTGCAGAGGCCCTGCGCCGCCGAACGAGACCAGAGTGAAGTCGCGCGGATCATGCCCCTGCTCGACAGAAATCTTACGCAGTGCCCGTTCCATGTGAACGTCGGCTAATTGAATGATGCCTTCGGCAAATGTTGCCAGAGTCGCGAGTTTACCTTTCGCGCGTTCGGTAAATTCTTGAGATCTTCCTTCATCCAGCTTCATGACGCCACCCAGAAACGAATCCGCATCCAGCCGGCCAGCCAACAGATTGGCGTCCGTGACAGTGGGCTGCTCTCCGCTCCCATAACAGATCGGTCCTGGATCGGCGCCTGCTGATTCCGGCCCCACCTTCAACGCGCCGCCGCGATCGAACCTCGCGAGCGATCCACCTCCGGCTCCAACTGTATGTATGTCCAGCATGGGCACCGCAACCGGCATTTCCATGATTTGGAACTCAGTGGATGTTCGAAGCCCGGTTGCGGCATTCACTAAGGCAACGTCGGTCGAAGTTCCTCCCATGTCGAACGTCAAGATGCGTTCGAATCCCGCCGCTTTCGCGACAGTGAGTGCCCCGACAACTCCTCCCGCGGGCCCCGAAAGAATGGTCCGCACAGCTTCATGCGCCGCAGTCTTTGCCGGAATGATTCCGCCTGAAGACTGCATGACGTGCAGCCGGGAACCGTTCGATTCCAAAGCGCTATCTAGTTTCTGTAAGTAGCGCTGCATCGTAGGCGCAAGATAGGCGTTAATCAGGACTGTTGAGCCGCGCTCGTACTCCCGAAATTCCGGCAGAATTTCGTGCGATGGTGAAACCGGTACGCCAATGTCGCGCAGCTTTTCAAGCACGACGCGTTCGTTTGCAGGATTTGCGAACGCGAACAGCAACGATACCGCGATTGCTTCCGGCCGCGCCGCCGCAACATCACCAAGCAATCGCTGAAGTTCCGCAACCGTGGGCGCCTGCAGAACTTTTCCATCGCTCCCGACGCGTTCGGCAACTCCGAATCGCATATGGTCCGGTGCTAACGGCGGCTCTTTCGTGAAGAACAAATCGTATAGCTTAGGTCGGGCTTGCCGGCCAATCGCGATTGTGTCTTCGAAACCGGCGGTCGTGACAAATGCGACGCGCGCGCCCTTTCGTTCCAGCAGCGCGTTCGTCCCCACCGTGGTGCCGTGACGAATTTCAGCTTCTCCGCCGGAAGCGATTCGTCCAATGCCATCGAGTACCGCCTGGCTTGGATCGGCCGGCGTCGACACCACTTTTAAAACACGCAAGCTTCCTTCGGAAACAAAAACACAATCGGTAAACGTGCCGCCAGTATCGATCGCTATTCGCATGCCCACATAGGTTCGTGCCTATCCTATTCTCTATGGCGTGTCTGCTCGATATCTTTCGCACGTGAATAGCTCAACCAGCAGTTCCACTGTGGTAGAAGCCGCGCCCCCGCCTTTTCGATGGCGCAGTACAACGAGGGCTCAGCGGCGCACCGTCGTTGCCGCCGGGCTCGGTTGGATGCTCGACGCCTTCGACGTCATGCTCTATTCCATCGTGCTTACGACGCTCATGCGCACGTTTGGAATGAGCAAGGGCACAGCGGGGATGCTCAATACTCTCACGCTGATCGCGTCCGCCATAGGCAGCGTTATTTTTGGCGTTCTTGCGGATCGCATGGGCCGGCGACGCATGTTGAGTCTGAGCATTCTTACTTACTCCCTCTTTACGTTCGCGTGCGGATTCTCCACCAGCATCACAATGCTCGCGGTATTTCGTTTTCTGCTCGGGCTGGGCATGGGCGGTGAATGGAATTCCGGTGCGACTCTGGTGGCGGAAACTTGGCCGAGCGCCTGGCGCGGGCGGGCGCTCGCTTTGGTGCAATGCAGTTGGGCCATCGGCTACGCGCTGGCGGCTTTGGTAGCTGGCTTAGTGCTGACGCATGCCAATTGGCGATGGGTTTTTTTCGTCGGTGTGTTGCCCGCCTTGGTAGTCGTCTGGATTCAACACGGTGTTCCTGAACCGGAGATCTGGCGTCAGCAAATATCGAAGGCATCATCGTCCGTAACGGCAAAAAGCGCACAGTGGCGCGCCGCGCTTCCCAGACTTCTCGTCCTGCTCGGCATGAATACGTTTGGGATGTTTGCCTGGTGGGGGCTCTTCACTTGGATTCCCGCATATCTGGCGCTTCCTTCTTCAAACGGTGGCCGCGATTTTGGGAACTTGGGCTTCACGGCCTTCCTTACCATCCTGAATCTTTGCGGCATGCTGCCGGGTTATTTGTTATTCGGAGTACTTGCGGATAAACTCGGCCGTAAACGAGCCCTGATTGCGTATCTTATTCTTGCTGCGTTATCTGTTCCTGCTTTTGCGGCAGCGCGCAAGCCCGGGTGGATTTTGTTCACCGCCTGCATCGCCGCATTCTTCGGAACCGGCTTCTTCACAGGTTCCGGAATCATCGGCAGCGAGTTGTTCCCCACAAGTATCCGCGCCACCGCCCTAGGGATTTCCTATAACGCCGCTCGCGGTCTCAGCGCATTTGCGCCCTTCCTGATCGGAACGATTGGGGAGACGCATGGGCTTACCTGGGGCTTTGCGTTATGCGGGATTGCTTTTGCCGCGGCCGCATGCACCGCGTTCTGGATTCCGGAAACGCGCGGTACGGAACTAAATTGACGATCGCGTCTCGCGCTATTCATCTCGCCCCCGATATACACTGTCACCGATGACCCGACGCACTTTGGTGAGCTCGCTCGCTTTGGCAGCGACTCTTAAATCGCAATCGACACAATCGCAAACAGCCACGCCCCCTCAGCCGCGGCCACGCCGCCAACCGCATACCGAATGGAAGCCGCGGTTGGGCGTTTTGGGCAAATATACGCCCGCCAACGTCGAATTTGCCAAAACACAGGGCTTTACGAACATGATTCTGAGCGCAGGAATGCGCTCCACTCTAGACGCGAACACAATTACCGACGCCCAGGTGCAGGACGTCAAAGCCACTCTCGCGAAGTTCGAGATGCACGTCTCCGCTTTTCAAATTGATGGCAATCATATCGATCCTGACCCGCAGCGCCGCGAGCGCCAGAACGATTTTTTCGCAAAGGCCATCGATCTCGCCCGCAAGCTCAACGTGCCGTACATCGGCACGCAATCCGGCAAGGATACTTCCAAGCCGTTCCTTCAGCAGGTGGACGAAATCGTGCGCGTCTACCACGAAAAATATTTTCCAGCCTGTGAGCGCAGCCACGTCGCCATTCTTTGGGAACCGTATCCGGAGTCGCCCAATCTAGCTACCAGTCCCGTCGGCTTCGAGGCGCTGTTTAAAGCCTTTGGTGATACACCTTACGTTGGCCTTCAATACGATCCGTCTCATCTTGTCCGGCAGTTCATGGACCCAATTCAGACGGCACGCGATTTTGCCACGAAAATCTACGATGTTCACCTCAAGGACACGGAAATCATGTGGCCTATCCTCCGTGCTGGCGGCATCAATCCGGTAAATAACGCACGCTGGTGGCGTTACCGGATTCCCGGTATGGGCTCCATCAACTGGCGGGAGTTCTTCACGGTATTGCAAGATGTCGGCTATACGGGCGCGATGAGCATCGAACAGGAGGATCCGTTGTACGGCGCGGACAACAATCCGGGCCCCGACTTCAGTGACGATTTTAAGACCGGGTTCATCATGGCGAAACGGTACTTAAACCAATACGTACCGTAACTTCCACAATCGCCGTTGATGAGCAAATTATTGGGCGGGACCTCGTGCCAACGATTGCATAAAAGCCTTTTCATCGATATACTCTCCCATGGTGGGCAGGTAGCTTTGCATTTGGCGCACAGGGGCGTCCAGATTTCTCCTGCCCTTTAGTAGCGGTCAAATTCTCTAAGTTAGAGGAGTTTCTATGAGGAAACGCATTCTCGCGATGCTGGGCTCAGTCGGCCTGCTATTTGCGATCTGCATCATATTTTCGATTGTCGGGTTGGCTCAATCCGACGTCGGTACTATCACCGGATTTGTCCGGGATCAAACCGGGGCTGTCGTCCCGAACGCGACAGTCACCATCACCAGCGAAGCGACGCAGGAAAAGCACACAGTTACTACCGATGCTTCCGGTCACTACACTGTCCCGAATCTTCTGCCCGGAGCTTACACAATGAGTGCAGAAGCTGCCGGCTTTAAAAAGTTCACCAGCAGTCATAACACGCTGCAGTCGAACTCAACCATAGCGCTCGACGCTGATCTTGCTGTCGGTCAGACGACCGAAACAGTCGAAGTCAGCGCAACTGCCGAGGTCCTACAGACTGAATCGGGTTCGGTTCAGGCTGAGGTTACGGGCCAGCAGATACAGAATCAGGAACTCAACGGCCGCAGCCCGATCTATTCGGCTCAGTTTTTGCCAGGCGTCCGCAGCAGTGGGACCCTTGGCGATCAAAACGGCATTGGACCGGGCGGCAATCCGTTTTCCATCAATGGCACGCGCTCGCAGGATACGTTGGTATCGGTTGACGGTGCACCTGCCATGCGCACACGCGCCAATGGCGCCATTATTGGTATCTCGAACGTCGATTCCACGCAAGAGATTCAGGTTCTGACCTCGGACTATCAGGCTGAGTACGGACGCGCGGGCGGCGGTCAGATTCGCATCGTGACGAAGGGCGGAACGACCGATTTCCATGGCGCTCTCTACGAGTACTTCCAGAACTCGGACATGAACGCGAATACCTGGGGTCGAAACCTGAGTGCGTCCACCAATTTTGCCTCTCCGTACCGCTATAACAACTTTGGATTTGCCGTCGGCGGGCCAGTAGCGATTCCCGGCAAGTGGGATGCCTGGCGCCAAAAGTTCTTCTGGTTTGTGGCGGAAGATTGGATCCGTAAACGCGCTACCGATACCCAGACGCAGGCCGTCCCGACAGCTTTGATGCGTCAAGGCAACTTTAGTGAGTTGCTTTCCTCTAACCCTTGGTATAGCGGAACTCACCAACTTTACTTTCCGGGTACCTGTCCGAAATTAGGTGCTTCCACTTGCCAGCCTATTCCGGGCAACATTATTCCGACCAGCTTTCAAAGCCCCAATGGTATGGCGATTCTCAACGCCTATCCTGCACCGACCCCCGGATATCAAAGCGGAACTCAGAACTGGATCGCTCAAGCGGCGCATCCGTACAATCAGCGCAAAGAGAATCTGAATTTCGACATCTTACCGAGTGAAAAACATCATATTGAATTCCGGAAGTCTGATCTTGCGTATTTCGAATATCAGCCATTCGATGGCGGCTCCGGGGAAACGCCGAAATACTTCAATCGCCCGAATCAAACCAATACATTGGCTTGGACATGGACGATTAGCCCTACTTTAGTCAACGAAGCCCGCGCGACCGTCAGCTTGGATGATGTTTACATTCCCGTGAACACGGCCGCAATCGGCTTCAATGCCAACCAGTTGGGCATCAACTTCCCGTACCTGTTCGGTGGGAAGGATATTGCTCACAAAATTCCCAATGCCACGTTGAACGATAGCTTCTACAACTTGAATGGTGGTCCGTATCCGTCGCACTCATCCGGGCCCATTTATGTTGCCACGGACAGCATCACGAAGGTTTTGGGCAATCACACGATCAAAGCCGGTATCTACTTCGAATATTCTGGCGAAAACGATGGTGATCAGATCAACGTCAGCACGGTGCCCGGCGGCGCGAACAACCAGAACGGTAATTTCACGTTCTCAGACGGCGGGACTGGAGCAACTTCAGGCGTTAGCCTTGCCAATCTCGCGCTGGGATATGCCGATAGCTACACGGAAATCGGACCTCGCGCTTACACGATCTGGCGAGGTTGGGATATAGAAGAATTCGCGCAGGATTCCTGGAAGGTAACTCCTAAGTTGCACATCGATTACGGTTTACGGTTCAGCACCATCACGGGCTTTTACCCGCTGTGGGCCAACGCGGATTACTTCAACGGAAAACTGTACAATCCGGCGCAGGCCGTTACTGTGAACTCGGCGGGTAATGTGGTGCTCGGCACCGGTAATCCTTACAACGGAATGGTTATTCCCGGCTTTAGCGGCTTCCCGAGTTCCGCACAGGGACGCGTGTTAGCAGCTACCCAACCAATCTGTGATGGTGCGTCTTGCAATGGTCTGTTCAATCCCAGCTTGAGAAGAACTTACATTGCCAATTCAAATAACTGGCAACCACGGTTGGGGATCGCCTATCAGATTGATCCCAAGACTGTTATTCGAGCGGGAGCCGGTGAATTCGTCACTCGCATGCCATTGCTCGATAACATCTTCCCCGGCGGCAACTCGCCGTTCCAGCCGTTCGTTACAGTGCCTAACGTCCGAGTGGATAATCCCGGAGCTTCAGTTACTACGGGCACAGCGGCTCCCATTACGGCTACGTCTCTCAATCCAAACTTGAAGCAGCCGGTCTCCTGGAGTTGGAATGCTACCTTCCAGCGCGAGATGTTCTGGAATTCCTTGTTATCGGTTGGCTACGTTGGACACCGCGGATATAACGGCTGGGATGTGTATGACATTAACCAGATTCCTGTGGGAGTTCTTCCGCCGGGAGTTAGTCAAGCATTAGTCAACCAAAATCGACCCTACAAAGGTTATGCAGCGATTCAGGAAGAGGAGAGCGTGGTCAACTCTTTCTACAAGGCCTTACAGATCACCTGGCAGCGACGCTTCACCTCTGGCTCCATGTTCCAGTTCTCATATACGCTGTCGAAGAGCCAGGACAACAGCTCGAACTATCGCGACATTGTTCAAGATACGTACAACACGAGCAATCTGTGGGGGCCGTCCGAATACGATGCACGCCACATGATCGTCATTAACTACATTTACGCGCTCCCATTTTTCAAGAACACGTCGAACTGGTCCGGCAAGCTATTAGGCGGTTGGCAACTTAGCGGTACAGCTCAGTTCCAGACGGGGGCTCCCTGCGGAGTCGGCGCAAATACCGATTACGCAGGAGTCAGTTCGACCGATTTGGGCAGCATGGGCTGCGGATCTGAAGGCCAGTTCTGGGTAATGAACGGCACACCGACCATTCTCGGCAACTTCGCCTCCGGTCTCAACGCCAACTCTTCATCGCCCAAATACTTTAATACGAGCGTCTTTTCGCAGCCTGCGCCTGGAACCATCAATTTGCAGCAGGGCGTTCGCAATTCCATCTATCAGCCTGGCTTCCAGGACTGGAATTTGATGTTGTTCAAAAAATTCGCTATCAATGAACGGAGTGCCTTCGAATTCCGTGCTGAGGCGTATGACTTCATCAATCATCCCAACTGGAGCACGCCAAATCTGAATCCGACGTCCGGTACATTCGGGGAAGTGACCAGCAAGACTGGCTTGGCTCGAAACCTCCAGCTCTCGCTGCGCTACTCGTTCTAGATCTACTGGTTAAGCAACAAGTATCCCGCGCAGCGACAAACTGCGCGGGATTTTTCTTTGTCCAAATATCGAGTGTCACAATGATAAACATCAGGAGAATATGGCCCAAGTAAAGGCAACTCCAAAAACTTACGACGTCGTTATCGTGGGTTCCGGAGCCGGTGGCGGCGTGGCCGCGCAAGTTCTCGCAAATGCAGGTGCGAAAATCTGCATGCTCGAAGCCGGCGATTGGTTCGATTGCACCAAGCAGTCGAAGATGTTTGAGTGGCCTTACAGCGTGCCGCACCGCGGCGCCGGCGACCGCGTCCACAAGTGGGGTTATTTCGATGCGACGCTTGTCGGCGGTTGGGAAGTCCCAGGCGAGCCTTACACAAATGCGCCGGGGTCGGATTGGCTCTGGTGGCGCGCACGCATGCTGGGCGGCCGCACCAATCATTACGGCCGCATCTCGCTTCGCATGGGGCCTTACGATTTCAAGCCGTATAGCCGCGATGGCAAGGGCTTCGATTGGCCCATTACCTACGAGGATCTGGCGCCCTATTACGACAAGGCCGAACAACTCATTGGTGTATTCGGATCGCAAGAAGGTCTCGAAAACACTCCCGATGGAAAGTTCCAGCCGGCTCCCGCGCCTCGTGGTTACGAAAAGGTCATCAAGGCGGCCTGCGACAAGCTCAAAATTCCCTGCATTCCTTCCCGGCTTGCCATTCTGACGCGGCCTCTTAACGGGCGTCCTGCCTGCCACTATTGCGCAGAGTGCGGCCGCTCCTGCGGGGTGAACGCCAATTTCAACTCGCCTGGAGTTCACTTATTCCCGGCTCAGAAAACCGGCAACCTGGAGATTCGTACCAGCGCCATGGTGCGAGAAGTTCTTGTGGGTCCAGATGGGCTTGCCACCGGCGTTTCCTACGTCGACAAGAAGACTCGCGACGAAGTGCAAGTCCGCGGCAAAATTGTGGTACTGGCGGCCAGTTGCTGTGAAACGGCTCGCATCATGCTTAATTCCAAGAGCGGCCAATTTCCGAACGGCATCGCCAACTCATCTGGGTTAGTCGGTCGCTACATCATGGATACGGTGGGCTCCGCGGTCAGTGGCTTCCTTCCGCTGCTGCAGGATCTCCCTCCGCGCAACGAGGACGGGGTCGGCGGCATGCATCTCTACATGCCGTGGTGGCTGTACAAAGAGCAAAAAGCGAACAAGCTGCCGTTTGCGCGTGGCTATCATATCGAAATCGGGGGGGGTCGCGGCTTGCCCGGCGCGGGCGCGCTTGGCGGCTATGCGGAACGATGGCTTGGTGGCGGCTACGGTGTTGAACTAAAGCAGAATCTACGTAAGCTTTACGGCTGCGAAGTTCACTTCT
Source organism: Bryobacteraceae bacterium (assembly GCA_035652115.1). Taxonomy (GTDB): domain Bacteria; phylum Acidobacteriota; class Terriglobia; order Bryobacterales; family Bryobacteraceae; genus Bog-105. The sequence continues at coordinate 21,435 of DASREJ010000242.1, read as the reverse complement.
CCGGCCGCGGAGAGATGATTCCTAACGAAGACAGCTATTGCGAGATTGATCCCAATGTTGTCGACCAATGGGGCATTCCGGTGTTGCGCTTCCATTTCAAATGGAGTCAAGACGAAATTCTGCAGGCCAAGCATATGCAGGATACGTTTGCTGAAATTATCGAGACAATGGGTGGCACGGTAACTCACCGCGTCGGCGCAGATCGAAATTGGGGCATTTCTCAAGGCGGCGAAATCATTCACGAAGTTGGCGCCACCAAGATCGGCAATGACCCTAAGACCTCGGTTCTGAATCAGTATTGCCAGGCTTGGGATGTGAAGAATCTGTTCATAACAGACGCCGCCCCATTCGTCAGCAACGCTGACAAGAATCCCACGCTCACTATCTCAGCGCTCGGGTGGCGAACTTCCGAGTACATCGCGGATCAAGTGAAAAAACTGAACGTGAAGGTTTGAGGAACGGATAATGGCTGAAAAACAGAATATCAATGAATTGCAGAAACCCGCGGTAAGCCGTCGCGATCTCTTCAACATCATCGGTGCGGTTCCGGTAATGGCGACCGTCGCAGCCGCAGCCGAAACGCATGCCGCTCATCATCCCGTTGCGCCTGCGTCGGACGGCAACAAGGGTCCTTACCAGCGTAGAGTCTTCAACGATCATCAGTGGCGCACGGTTCAGGTTTTATGCGATCTGATAATCCCTGCCGATGACCGCAGCGGCAGTGCCAGTCAAGCCGGAGTTCCCGAGTTTCTTGATGATTGGATCGCGTTCCGCACAGATCAGGATCTGAATCAAAATCTGCAGGCTCAGATTCTTGGCGGCCTGATGTGGCTGGATCGCGAATCAAACCGTCTGTTTGAAAAGGACTTCGCCAGCGCAGCACCCGATCAGCAAAGGCAGATTCTCGATCGCATCGCGTATCCGAAGAAAGTGTCTAAGGACGACCATCCCTGGGCGATGTTCTTCAGCGAATTTCGCACTCTCACGGTCAGCGGCTTTTTCTCGAGCAAAATGGGCGTGGCTGATCTGCCCTATCTCGGCAACACTGCGGTGGCCGAGTGGAAAGGCTGCGATCCTCAAGTCTGGGCGGTTATTGAAGATCGTATGAAGAACGGCTATAGGGGCATTATTGACGTGAAGCCCTGGTCCGCTTGAGCCGGCACAACTAGCGTTTTCTAACCGGAGGCCGTCTGCCCTTCAGGATACTGTGCTCCTCGGAGAGTGGGAGCTTGGCCGATGATGCGCTGTTCACTCCTGCCGCTGGCGTTAGAAGAGAATGAGCAGCGCGTGCTTCCCCGGCTTGCTGTTTCTCCTTTTGTGTGACAGTTCCGGTTTCGTCTAACCGCTCGACCTCTGCTCGTTCGTAGTTTACCGGTACCGTCTGCTCTACCGTCCTTAGTTCTTCTCGCTGCGTGATGTGAATTTCCTCGGTGACCACCCACTGCTTTTCCACGCGAAGAATTTCAGAGACAACGGGAATGATCAACGTGTTCCCGACGCGTTGAGCCGGCTGGGGACCATCCACGATGCGATTCGTCTGCACGCGTTTGATATCGGCATGGCCCGTCCGCAGTTGCTGTTGTATGAGTTCATCATGCGATTCCACGTGCTTAGTCACGCGGACGCCCCCCGTTATAACCGGTTTGGCGTCCACATGTACTTGTTCCTGAACGACCGGAATAACTACATCGCGATCGCTAGGATTGTCCTCGGGCATAGAAACGAATTCACCGTGTAGCTGCAGCGCTGCGCGTGCGTCCTGTCACTTTGTCCCAGCCATAACGAACAGACGCCTTCATCTTTTCCCAAGTGCTGATTGGATAACGGCGCCCATACTCACTGCGGAGATCCGATTCTACTTCGTCCCAACTTCGTCCTTGATATCGAGGATCGTTCGCCACGTTGTAGCCATAGGCGTACGCCGGCTCGTAATCCGCATAAGAACTGCCGGAACTTGCATAACGGCTTTCAAAATCCCGTCGAAAGTCACTGTCCAAGGTATCCGCGCCACTGGCCCCTGAGTCGCTCTTACTCAAATCCTCAACTTCTATTTCACGGCTGCGAACGGTGTCGCGTATAGTTTCGTTACGTTCAGAGACGTCTTTACTGACGCGAACCTCCTCTACTACTCTGGCCTGCTTTTGAATAACAGGTTCCTCGGCGAATTCTTCTACTTCAATCACCTGCTGTGTCCCGGGTTTTAAATCGTTCGCAGTCGCGGATCGATTTATGGGTTGCCGCTCCACCCGCACGTGCTCCTCACGCAGATTGACCGTCTCTTCAACCGGTCTTTCGGTTACTCTCGAGTACACTCGGACCCCGCCTCGCCGAACGCTTCGCTTGCCAACGCGAATATCCTCCTCGACTGCTGAAAGCGAGGCAGGTAGATCGTCCGATTTTCGCTTTCCGGACGCAGCTACTGCCGGCGTGCTTCTCGCCTGCTGCCCGGCCTCGGTACTTTGCGCTGACGATGCGGCAGCTTTATCTTCTGTAATGTCAAGAGGATTGTGGCTCTCTAAAATGCGCATTGCGCGGTCCACATCTTGTTCGGCAGTTTCCACGCTTACGATTACGGCGCCACTATTCGCAGCATTTTCATAGTCTCGGTACTCCGTCGCATCGTCGTCTTGCCCAAAGAGAGATTTGAACCATCCCTTGATGCCACCTTCATGATGACGAGTTGCGCTCCACTCACGGGATGCGCCTGCGTTTGCGGGCTCAGTGTAAGAACCTACGTAGACCTGGTCGTTGTCGTAGCCATTTGCCTTTAGATCGTTGGCGGCGTTTTCCGCTTCCCCCCGGCTACGAAAAACGGCGACCAATGTTGACTGAGTTGTTGCCATATTGCTCCTTCGCGGTCTCGATGACCATACCGAGTGGATGGCGGCGAACTGTTTTTTTTACAACAGAAATTTACTATCAGTAAAACTAGCGGTGCCACCGCCGTTTCGGAAGTAGGGGTTCTGCGTTTATCGGTCTAAGCCGGCTTTATCCTGCGATGCAGTGCATTTTGGAACATCAAATATTCGCCCAGATTCTCTTGTGTTATGAGTCCCACCAGGGTGCCGTCTTGAAGCACGGGCATGATCCTGGTCGGCGACACCGCCATTCGCACCAACGCATTCTGCAACATTTCATTCGGCTCGGCGACTTCGAATTCGCGTTGCATGATACTCGTCACCAACTGCTCCGGTCCGTGTTGCGATAGGCCCGCTAATAAGTTGGCGCGAGTAAGTATGCCCATTACGCGATCTCCCCAAATAACTGGAAAATCGTGCTGTGATCCTTCGAGGACAATTTTCATCGCATCGTTGAGCGTGTTATTTGTACTTAGAGTTTTGAAATCGGTAAGCATTGCCGCCCGCACCGGCGTCCCGGAAAAAGCGTCTTTGATTTGGACGGACTGCGATTCATGCGCCGCGCCTATCCAAACAAACAACGCAATGAATAGCAAGAACGGATCGAAGAAAAGGCCGGCCAAGCCGAAGATGAGTGCCAGTCCCTGGCCGATTGCCGCCGCTAATTGAGTTGCCTGAACATGGTCCATACGCGTGGCAAGCAGCGCCCGCAACGCGCGGCCGCCATCCATTGGAAATGCCGGTATCAAGTTGAATCCAGCCAGCAAGAGATTTGCAACCAATAATCGTTCCAAAAAGGGCCCGTTTGTAATGCTGAGTCCGCTAACTGGCTTGAACCCGCTCGTCAGAAATAAATAGAGGTAAATCGCGCCCGCAATTAAAACGTTGACGATTGGTCCCGCGATGGAAACCATCAGTTCCTGGAACGGCTTCTCTGGAATGCGTTCGAGACGCGAGACCCCTCCGATTGGAAGCAGGGTGATGTCTTTAGTGACAATCCCGTAGTGCCGCGCTGTCAGAGCATGCCCGAATTCATGGAGCACCACGCAGGCGAACAGCGCCAGGATGGACAACAATCCGCTTCCCACGCCATTGAGCGTGTGAGATCCCAGCCAGTGCAGCGCCACCACCCATAAGATGAGCAAGAAGAACGTGGCATGGATATAGAGGTCGATACCCGCAAATCTGCCGAGCTTGAACGACCAACGCATGAAGGTGTGGGCGCGCCCTACTTATCAATAGCAGACGGTATCTGTGTCAGCATGAGGAAGTCGTCATTCGTGCAGAATTCCCTGAGATGGAAAAGCAGTCTTAACGCCGCGGTACTTTTGGCCGCATCCTTGTTCCTGACGGGCCAGGCGCTGTCTCCGGCCGAGCGTCCTTCGCAACCACACGCTGCCGGTCCTCAGCTCTGGTACATGAATCACTCGTATCTGGCAAACGATGATGCTCTCGCGGCAAGCAAAAAACTGGTCGACCATGCCGCGGAACTCGGTTACAACGGCGTGATGTTTTGGGATAGCGGCTTTAATTTCATGTCTGACGAGTTTTGGCCATGGGAGAACGAAGCTCGTCTGGGCGAGCTGATGAAATATGCCGCAAAAAAGGGCCTGCGGACCATGGCGACGCCGAGCCCATATGGCTATTCGAACGAAGCATTGTACGCGAACCCAAACTGGGCAGAAAGCCAGCGCATTATAGGCGCTCTTTTCCAAGTGGACCCCTCCGGCAAGCATTTGATTTTCAAAGATAGTTTTCCAGGACTGAAAAATGCCGGTTTTGAAGAAGGTAAGTCCGATTGGTTCGATACAGGCGACGCGGGCACGGGCATCAGTACAAACGCTCACTCGGGGAAAAACGCCGCGGTTATCGTGAACGCGTCCGGAAATGCTCGCTTGCGGCAAAAATTTCCCTTGAAGCCCTGGCGTCAATACCATTTGCGCGCTTGGGTCAAAACAGAGAATTTTGCCGGAAACGCCATGATCGAAGTTCTCGATTCTGCGAACTACGACCTCTATCGCCTTGGCTCGACGTTTCATGTCAGCGGAACTCACGACTGGACCCAAGTCGATCTGGCGTTTAATAGCCAGGACACCACCCAGGGCATCTTGTATCTGGGTGTTTGGGGCGGCAGCACCGGAACCATTTGGTTCGATGATCTGACGTTGGAAGAAACGTCCCTCGTTTATGTGACTCGCCGTTCCGGAACGCCGCTGAGGGTCTACGATCCAAGCCAGCCCGAAACGGTGTTCAAAGAAGGCACCGATTTCAACGCTATCGCCGATCCGCGGATGTCCGAACGCGCTGCTTTTCACGACAGTTATCACGCTTCCCCCGTTGTCACGCTGCCGCCGCATACGCATCTCAAGGCCGGTCAAATCGTCGCAATGGATTATTATGCGGCTTTTCCTTTACCAGACACGCTTGGCATTTCCATGTGTATGACAGAACCAGCCGCCTGGAAGTGGGTGGTCCAAAACACCCAGGAGATCAAGAAGCAGATGGCGCCCAACACCGGTATTCTGCTTGGCTACGACGAGATCCGGCAAATGAATTCCTGCGCCAGTTGCCGAGCCAAGAACATGGATGCCGGCGCGCTACTTGCTTGGAGCATCAAGCAACTTATTCAGTTACATCGCTCCGTGACACCGGCCGCGCAGCTTTATATCTACAACGACATGATCGATCCGTATCATAATGCGCAGAAGCACTACTACTCAGTTGAGGGAGATCTTACCGGCGGCTGGAACGGAGTTCCTCCCGACGTTATCGTCCTTAACTGGAATCTGGGAAATTTGAAGAAGTCGCTTTCCTGGTTTGCCGGCCAAGACCCGCGATGGCCCGTATTCCACCAACAACTGATCGCGGGTTATTACGACAATTCTGGTGGCGGCGCGGCGGCAGCGAAGGAAGAATTGGATCAGGCTGCAGGGATCCCTGGCATTCTTGGATTGATGTACTTCTCCTGGTCCGACAATTATTCGCAATTGCAAAGCTTTGCAGACTCTGCGCATGCGAATTGGGCTCGATATCAGGTGACACTTCGTCAAACGAGACCCTAGAAAAAACCTCAGGTTTTCCACACTTTTCCGCTGTGCAATATCTATAACCGCGCATAAATTCTATTTATGATGGACGGATGAGAATTTCTTCATTCTCCAGATTTGCCTTTTGTTCGCTGTGCTGTTTTGGGTTTGTTTCGTTATACGGACAAACCCGCCAGCCGCAGCTCTGGTATTGGCACCACAGTCTGCTAAACAGTCCCGCGAACTTGGCATCGAGCGAAGCCCTGATTGACCGCGCCGTTGCTGCCGGTTATACAGGGGTCGCTTTTTGGGATGTTAGTTCCGAATTCCTGAATTCCCCAATCTGGCCGCCTGGAGCTTCCAGCTATTACAAGCAGGCGATGGCTTACGCCCGCAGCAGAGGAATGCAAGTGGCTGTTCCGGGAATGCCATACGGCTACTCCAACGATGTGCTCGAAAACAATCCCAATTGGGCTGAATCGCAGCGCCTGGTGGGAACCCAGTACCGGGTTGGCCCGACCAGGTCCAGTTTGCAAGTTGTGAACAGTTTTCCCGGGCTCCTGAATTCAGGTTTCGAATCCGGGCCTGTGAACTGGTTCGACATCGGCGATGCGGGAGTTGGGGTCGACACGACAGTGGCGCACACCGGCAGAAACTCGGCTGTCATCAGCAATGCGCGTGGTAATGGACGAATTCGCCAGGAGTTCACATTAAAGCCATGGCGGCAGTATCACCTTCGCTTCTTCGCGAAAACCCAAGCGTATGGAGGTGAAACTTTGGCTTCCATTCTCGATGCAACCAACTTCGACATTGCCCCGTTTACGACATTTGTCCATGTCAACGAAGACCAGGATTGGACCGAAATGGATTACACGTTTAACAGCCAGAACACTACTCAGGCTTGGCTGTATACCGGAGTTTGGGGCGGCAGCACCGGCAGCCTCTGGCTCGATGACATTTCCATTGAAGAAACAGGCCTGATTTACCTTACGCGCCGCAGCGGCACGCCCTTAACGATGTACGATCCCAATAATCCTAATGTGGTCTTTCAGGAAGGAGCCGACTACAACTACATTTCAGACCCGGTGATGAGCGAACTGATGCCTTTCAGTACTTACGGTAGCTGGCATACACCGCCTACCGTGACGCTTCCCACGTCTACGAGTTTGCACGCCGGACAAATTGTGGCCATTGATTCCTATTCGGCGGATCCGATTCCTACCGCGTGGGGACAGAACATGTGTTTTACAGATCCTGATGTCCAGAATTATGTAAAGCAGAACGCCATCGCTTTAAACAATGTGGTGCCTCCGCGTACCGCCATTCTGATGGGCTACGACGAAATTCGGCAGATGAATTCATGCGCGCTCTGCAAGGCGAAGAACATGACACCCGGCCAACTGCTGGCGTGGAGTGTCGGTCAGAGCATTCAAACCTACACGTCCGTCTTCTCGAACTCGCCACTTTGGATATGGAGCGACATGTTCGATCCATATCACAATGCCGTGCCGCACTATTACAACGTCGAAGGCGACCTTTCCGGCTCTTGGACTGGCGTTCCTTCGAACGTCATCGTATTGAACTGGAATTTGGGGAATTTGACTAATTCCCTTAATTGGTTCGCAGGAAAAAATCTGCAACAGCCGACACCGCACCAGCAGATCATTGCAGGTTATTACGATTCAGGCGATGGAGCCGGATCAGCACAGCAGGAAATTGCCGCCGCTTCCGGAATTCCAGGACTACTCGGGCTGATGTATACGACGTGGGGTGACGATTATTCTCAACTCGAGAACTTCGCTGCCGCCGTTTATGCAAATTGGCCTAACTACCTGAGAAGCATTGCTGGAAGTAATCCCATTCTTATCAACCCGAATCCGCCCGGCGGCGGAATCATCGGCGGACCGTTGCCCGTCAGGCCGTCAGTTCCGCTGAAAACGTCAGCAGCCGATCAATCCGGCTCAACCGACGGAATAGCCGCCACACAGCCCAACGGAACACCGGCTCGTTGTCCGGCGCCAAAACGCTAGTCACGCCTTCGCAGCCGAGGAGCATTCCGGATGACCGCACTTACACTGCACATCCGGACTGTTCCCGGCGCCTTCACAAAATGTGCTGCAATAGTCGCTTCCTTCGCGAGCCTTGCAGCCACAAGAGGGATGTGCGCATTTCTTCTGTTCGGGCATAAGTACCTCCGCGACATTGGACGACTGCTATAAAAGACGCCCCACCTCGAAAATATTGCAGTACCCTTATCCAGAGGGGTCTATGCACAAATTTTCGTTGTTCCTCGCCTTAGCTGCGGCTTTGGCGCTTCCTCTGCACGCCCAAGAGGATTGCAAAGCGGCGGCTGTAAAGCGCTTAAAAGTGTCCCGCGACTTTAGTCTTAAAGTGGCTGAAGCCATGCCGGAGGCCGATTACAATTTCAAGTTGACGCCGCCCCAGATGAGCTTTGCCGAACAGATGGTCCATCTGTCGAAGGCGCTTACTTATTTCTTGGCTGGTTTCAAAGGTGAGAAGCCAAACCCGCCCAATCCGGCTTCGCTGAAGAAATCGGATGTTACAGCTTATATGCGCTCTGCGTTCGATCAGGCCATCGAAACTGTGTCGGCATTAACGCCAGCCCAGCTTGCCAAAGAGTACAAAAGCTCAGAAGGTAGCGCCACCGGGATCGATCTGGTAATCGCTATGCTGGAACACACCGCGCACCATCGCGCATCGGCTGAGATGTACTTGCGCGCCAAAGGAATCACGCCGCCTGAGTACATGGAATAGCGATCTGCCTACAGAATCGCCCAACCCACCGGTTGCGCCGCGCATCGAGCATCACGAAATCCGCCACGGCGAAACGGTGGTGGATGACTATTATTGGCTGCGTGAAAAATCGAATCCTGAAGTCGCGAAGTACTTAGAAGCAGAAAACGCCTACACCGCGGCGGCAATCAAACACCTTCAGCCATTCGCGGCCAAGCTATACGACGAAATGCTCTGCCGCATTAAGCAGACCGATCTAAGCGTGCCCGTCCGCCGGGGCGACTATCTCTACTATTCGCGCACTGAAGAAGGTAAGCAGTATCCCATTCATTGCCGTCGAAAAGGCGCCATGGATGCCGCTGAACAGATTCTTGTCGATCTGAATGAGCTTGCTCTCGGGCGCACTTTTGTGGGACTTGAGGCATTCGTCGTTAGCGACGATCAAATGTTGCTGGCTTACACCATTGACCACACTGGTTTTCGTCAATACCAACTTCACGTAAAGGATCTGACAACCGGAGTATTGTTGCCCGACACGGCCGAACGTGTAACAAGCGTCGAATGGGCGGCCGACAACAAAACCCTATTTTTCACTACCGAAGATGCCGTTACAAAACGATCCGACAAGCTTTTCCGTCATGTCCTCGGGTCTTCCGCGGCGTTGCTCTATCACGAAGAAGATGAACGCTACGATATTGAGCTAGGTCGATCACGTGACAAGAAATTTCTGTTCCTGAACATTGAAAGCAAGGACACGACCGAATGCCGATATTTACCGGCAACCACGCCACAGAGCAGTTTCGATGTCTTCCTCCCTCGCCGTATCAAGCATCGTTACTACGTTGAGCATCGGGCAGATCTTTTCTACATACGAACTAATAAAAATCACCATGACTTCGAGGTGATGATAGCGCCTGTGGCCGAACCTACTGAGGACAAGTGGGCCTCCTTTATTCCACCGCGTGAGGGCGTGCGGCTCGAAGACATCGAGCTTTTCAAAACTTTCGCAGTCTCCGTAGAGAAATCGGAAGCGTTGAACCACCTTCGGATTCACGATTTCCAAACGAGTTCCTGGCGCAAAGTCGAGTTCTCGGAGCCGATATATTCGGTAAGTCCCGGCGCCACACCGGAGTTTGATTCAATTACCTACCGCTATACGTACCAAAGCTTTGTCACTCCGTTGAGTGTCTTTGACTACGACACGCCAACCGGAAAATCTCATCTGTTGAAACAGCAGGAGGTGCTGGGCGGCTACGATTCTGGACAGTATGCTTCCGAGCGTCTGTGGGCTAACGCGCGCGATGGCGTCCGCGTACCGATTTCCATCGTTTATAAGAAAAACTTCGAAAGAAACGGTAAGCATCCTCTCTTCTTGTATGCATACGGATCGTACGGCTACGGAACCACGGTCACGTTTTCGAGCAATCGGCTTAGCCTGCTTGATCGTGGAATGGCGTATGCGATTGCTCACATACGCGGCGGCGATGAAATGGGCGAGCAGTGGCGCGAAGACGGCATGCTCATGAAGAAGAAAAACACGTTCTTCGATTTCATCGATTGCGCGCAGTATTTGGTTGACCAGAAATGGACGTCAGCGGACCGGTTGGTTATCGAGGGCGCCAGCGCGGGCGGTCTATTGATGGGAGCCGTGGTCAATATGCGTCCGGATCTCTTCCGCGCGGTGCATTCGGCTGTTCCCTTTGTCGACGTAATGAATACAATGATGGATCCCTCTCTTCCGTTAACGGTCCAGGAATATCTCGAGTGGGGCGATCCGAATGAACGAGAGGCGTACGACTACATGAAGACATACAGCCCCTACGACAATCTCGGCAAACACGATTATCCTGCGATTCTGGTGACAACCAGCTTCAACGACAGTCAAGTCATGTATTGGGAGCCGGCCAAGTACGTTGCCCGTCTGCGAACGTTAAAAACAGACGTTAACCCGCTGCTTCTTAAGATCAAAATGGAGCCTGCGGGTCACGGCGGCGCTTCGGGCCGCTACGATCGGCTAAAGGACACTGCCTTCGAATACGCTTGGTTACTTAGCCAGGTGGGCATCTCAAATTAACGTTCTTCTTTTTAGAATCGAAACAGTATTTCACCAGTTGCATCCCACTTCAGATGAAAGACGCTTAATGCAAGGCGAAATACGATGAAAATACAAAGCGTTGAAGATCTGTTCCTAGTCGAACTGCAATACATCTACGGGGCTGAGCAGCAGCTCGTCCAAAGTTTGCCCGAGCTTGCTCAAGCCGCCTGCGCCCCCCAGTTGCGCGAAGTCTTTGAGCAGCATCTACAAGATACTAAAGAGCACGTTCGGCGAATCGAAGATACCTTTAAAAGCATTGGCGTGCCGGCCCAAGCTCAACCGAATGCGGTCATCAAGCAACTGCGCCAAGAAGCGCAGCAAATGATCGAAAACATCGAGAAATCGGAATTGCGTGATGCCGCGCTGATTATCGTCGGCAATCAAGTGGAGCATTACGAGATGTCGGCGTACGGATCATTGCGGACCTTTGCGCAATTACTTGGTCATGAAGAGGCCATCGGCATTCTGCAGAAGACTTTGGATGAAGAGAAAAAAGCCGACGCGAAACTCACCGAAGTAGGTGAATCTCAGATCAATATCCAGGCTCTTCATAAATCCGCGGCAGCGATGGCGGCATCGTAGGCGTCTTCAGAAACAGCCAGCTTTTGGCTTATCGCTGCAGAATTCCTTCCAGGATATCGACCGTTTTGGGGTCGGGCACACCGTCAAACGATCTGACTTGTTTCAGGGCCTGCTGCGCAGTATTTCTAATCTGATCGCGTGCTTCTGTCCAGCATTGATCTGCCATGTTTTGTAAAGCTACTGCGGCGTGATAGAAAATAAAAGGCCGATCCGTCTGGAATCGATTTGCCAGCCAATTCAGGTATTTAGGATCTGGCGACATCTGCACGATTACGACGGCAGCCAACCGATCGCCCGGACGATCTGACTGGGCATATTCATCCCAGTAGGGCAAGCAAGATAGGGCGAGGGCTCTCATCTGAGATACAACCTTGTTCATCGCAACAATTTCTATCTGCGAGGCCTGACGGCTCTGTTTGTCGCGCGCTGAACGAAGCAATTCATATTGCCTGGCAAGTTCGTCCATTTTTTTTCGAACCTCAGGCAGCATTTCCGGATCTAGGGCGACTTTGGCGCGCAGATTTTCGGCAAGTCTCGTCTGCTGTTGGATTGCGGTTCGCTGATCCTGCGGATTAGGACTTGTTGGAATCTCTGCCGCCAAGTCGGCGCTCTTGCTCAGGGCGAGCTTTAGCGGGCCGAGCTCAATATTCTCCGCTTGTTTCATTCGGCTGGCGAGCGCGCCCAGCCCCTCTCCGATCTGCGTGTGATATCGGGCAAACAAGATTAGAACGATCGCTGGCCATGTCAAAGCCGAGATCAATTCTGCTATGGATTTGAGCAGTTCAGAACGGCTGTCTTTTGATTTTTCAGCGCCTTCCCCTTCGATCCGCAACTTAATTTCGGGCGTCGTTGAGGTCTGCTCGACTGCCGCAGGCTTAACTTGCGCCTGCAAAGATTTGCTGGCAGTGTGCCAAAGCAAAACTGCCCATAAAATCCAACTCAGTTGCTGCAAGTGGACGCTCATTCTTCGAAATATTACCTGACCCGGTCGGAAATTGCACGCGCTCAAGCGCGCGCGCCGGCAGCCGATGGCAGGGGAGATTTAGCTGCCGCCTTCTTTTGCGAACCGTGGCGGCACGCAAATTCGCGAGTGAACTCCGCACCGAAAAAGAAGATCTGCGCGGAATAATAAACCCATGCAATCAGCACCACCACCGACGCAGCCGCGCCATACATAGAGGCATAACTCGCACGGCCCAGATACACGCCCAAAAGAAACTTGCCAATCGTGAACAGCAATGATGTCACTGCACCGCCCAGAAGGACATCCTGCCACTCCAGGCGCACATCCGGAACGACTTTGTAAACAGCGGAAAACAGGAAGGTGATCACCAGGAAAGAGAAACAAATATTTACGATGTGAAACAGAAAGGCCTCACCCGGAAAGAGCGATGGAGTCAGACTCGCAAAGGCGGTTATCCAGGTGCTGATCACCAGAGAAACAATCAGCAGAAATCCCACGCCCAAGACCATTCCGAACGAGAAAAGACGTTCCTTGATGAAGGTTTTCACCATGGCAAAACCCGACGTGGGTGGTTCGGGAACGTGCCAGATCACATTCAACGCGCTTCTGAGCTCAATAGCGACGCCCGACGCGCTGAACAGTAACGTCACTAATCCAAAGATGGTCGCGACTACACCATGCGCGGTGTTCCTGGATCCGTTGACGAAGGCGGCCATGGCGCTCCCTGCCGCGTGTCCTACTAGCGCCGTTACCTGTTGCGTCACTTTCTGTTGAGCTGTCGAATGGCCTAGAACCATTCCCACAATCGAGATAAGGACCAGCAACAGCGGTGCTATGGAAAGCAACGAATAAAACGCGAGCGAACTCGCGAGCCGGGTTGCGTTTTGCTTATTCCACCCATCGAAGCTGGCCACAAGCAGCGTTTTGATGTGCACCCATTTGATCCTACGCAGCAGTCGCAGAGCATACACAAGGCGCTCTTCGCGCGGCTTCCCTGCCGGTCCAGGGACATCTGTCTTTTGGCCCTCGCTCATTCAACAACTCCCCGTAATGTGGCGTACTCTGCAACAAAGATGCTGCAACCCAACTAACTGTTCCTCTGGCAAAACTCGCAGAGCCCGGAAGTCGATTTCAGCGGTTGTATTTCGAAACCAGGATGTACCGGATCTCAGTTTGTAATCTCTCAAAATTAGCTGCAATCACCGCATTTATTTTGGGACAAAATATACGACAGGCGAAATGCCAGATTTTCAGGAATAAGGTTTTCAGTAAATGCAGGAGGAAGTGTGAATACGTTCCAAGAGTGGGTCACCGCGTTGCCCAGACAAAACAACTATGTGCATGAAAAAGATGTACTAGCGAGATTGCAATGGATGTGGCGGGATTACTGCCATGCAACATTTGAAAATGCTCAACCGAAAGTGATGCTTCCCGGTAGTCATCTTGATGAAAAGGTGCAATCGATCTTTGATGCGCAGGCGGGAGATCCAACGCAGAAAGGAAAAGCAACAGCCGCTCAACTCAATCTTTTCTCCCAGCAACTAATCGCCTCGTATAGAAAGGACAACATTCCAGAGACGGACAACGATACGTTGTGCATTTATCACGCTTTCTCGCATGCTTCAGCGGTTCCGGAACCGCAACGGTCCGCTTTGGTGCTTTGCACGCAATGGAAGACCGAACGAATTGTCGCCGATCTCGCGTACGATGACGACCGATGCATAAAAAATATGGCGCTCAAATACGGATTTACGAAATGGTCTCCGATGAAAGGAGAGGAAATTCTCGCAAATTATAAAGCTCCCGGGACCGAACTTATCATTTCGGTCTATCAAACCACCAGCAAGATTCCGGTCAAGTATTGGACCGAGGGCACATGGCACAAGAAGCAATTCGACATTGAAGGCAGCACTATTTTGGACACGATGCTTCAGGATCCAGGCACCTATGGCCATGCCATTTACGCCACGGTGGAACGATCCGATCTCATCAGATTTTTCGACAACAAAAATAACAACGGCAAAGGCACAACGCAAATACAATCAAATGCGAAGCCGCTCCGCTGCATTGTCTACAGCAAGCCGGCGTAAACATTTCAGAGTCGCCATAGTCTTCCTGCACTCCAATGTGCGAAACCACAGGCACCTGAAAAGCTACTATGTGGTGGAGATAATTAATGGGGACCAGATTGATCGCGCTATTCATGAGCATCAGTTGTTCCGCGCTGCTTGCCTTTTCCCAGGAGGCGCGTGTTGAATTAAAGAACGCTTCGGGAGAGAGCGTCGGTACTGCCACGCTGACAGGGGTAAGTGGCGGGCAGGGAGTGAATATTCAACTCGACTTGAAGAATCTGCCGCCGGGAGCACACGGCATTCACATTCATCAAAACGCCAAGTGCGATGGCCCCGGTTTTACAACAGCCGGTGGTCACTTTAATCCAGAAAGCAAGCACCACGGCTTGCAGAACCCGCAAGGGCCACATGCCGGAGATATGGAGAACATCACTGTCGGGGAGGATGGGGCAGTCAAGACTACGGTTGTGGCTACTAATGTCACGTTGGGTTCGGGTAATAATTCTGTTTTTAGCAACGGTGGCACGGCATTAGTGATTCACGGCGGTCCGGACGACATGAAAAGCGACCCGGCTGGCAATTCGGGGCCGCGCATTGCTTGTGGCGTGATTGTAAAAGAATAGAAACTTACGGAACAGCGGAAACTGGAGCGGTGCCGGCAGCGGCGGCGCGTATACCAAGTAGTTTGTAAAACCGTTGTTTTTGGTCCGGAGTCAGCACATTCAAAATGTGCTGAGTGCCCAATTCCGCTACGTCTTCCCGCTGGTCTTCGATGTTCTGGTAGTACTTAGCGTAGTCATCGAGCTCTTTTGTGACAATTTGCACTTGAGCAGGACTGAGATCTAGCTGTTCTTTCAACTTCTGCAGACCGATTCCGCGGGCGCGCTCCATACTTTGGTAGTAGGAACCGCTATCTATCCGGTAATGAATGAAGGCGCGTGTCGCGGCCGAGCCACATACTAAGCCACACACGAAAATAATCGCAAGGATGCCGAGAACCTTTGGGTTACACCATTCGGTATCCTTTTGCCGCAGCATCGGTCGGCGCCTTACTCGAGCGGACGTAACTATCGGGGCAACCCTTCGTGAACGGCGAAGTTCTCCAAGACCGCGTCGCGTTGTTGAGCCTCGCTGCCGACAACCGGCGCGTCGTAGTGCAAACTTTGCGCAACCACCGCCGGCCGGCCCAACAAATGTCCATCCCGGGCTTCTTGCGTGACTACGTAAGTACCCAACATGACAGCAACGCTAAGCGACACGTATATTAAGCGCTTGGCGAAAGGCGAGTAGAGGAACGCGCCCCACATCGATTCCTTTGCACGTTCTTCAATCAACTGCACGACACGGGCGTAGAAGCCTGGCGCCGGCTCCACTTCTTCCGGAGCGCGCAATGAACTTAGGAGTTTCGCTTGTGCCTGCATGGACGACAATTCTGACGAGCACTCGGCGCAGGACGACAGGTGGGCATTTAGCTTACTGTCTTTTGCCGCGGCTCCCCTAGCCGCGAGCAGATCCTCTAGCCGATCCCGAATGGACCTGTGCATATTTCCCTCAAAAAAGCCCCACAAACTTTAGCGAATCTGGTGTTCGCTTAAATTAAATCTACACCCAAACGGCCAAAAACGAACCACTTGTCTTGCGCCGTTCCAACCCAATATCAATCCTGGGATATTGGAGGCGCAATGGGTCCTTTTTCCAGCCTCTGCGCTGCCTTGACCAGCTTCTGCCGGGCGCGAAACAGCTTCACCTTAATGGTGTTTTCGTTCATGCCGGTCATTTCCGACAATTCTTCAACCGAATGGCCTTCCACTTCTTTCAGCAAAATCAATGACCGGTCTTCTTCCGAAATCTTCGACAACAGCTTCAAAATCAGGTCATGCTGCGCTAGCCGGCGATCCACGGAAGGACTCTGGTCCGTGGCGGGCTCGGAGTTATCCATTCGCAGCGAATCCTCCGCCGAAAAATCGCTTTCGTAGACCAGCTTGCGGACACGTTTCTTGCGAAGGTAGTCGTAGCATTCGTTGACGGTAATCTTGTAAATCCAGGTGAGCAACGAACTGCGAAAATCAAAATTCTTAATGGAAAAGTAAATTTTGGCGAAGACCTGTTGGGCGATATCCTCGGCGTCATTCCGGTTGCGCAGAATACCGTAGATGATTGAAAAAACCTTGGCCTGGTAGCGCTCAACTATCTCGCGAAATGCGATTTCATCCTGAGCCTGTACCCGCCGGACTAGCGCCGCTTCTTCGGTGCTTCGATGGTCCAATTTCGCCTTTGCTCGGGTCGCCTCTCCAGGGCTGATGACGGGAAAGGGAAGAATCGCACTGAACCCGCTCATAATATATACTGCACCCGACGCACCGCCTTCTTACCGGGTTGCAATAACTTGGAGAAAGACCGGCCCGAAGCGTAGGACGCACGACGCGCATCGAAGTATTGGATCATACAAAACCGTTAAGCGCCACTTCGAGCGCAGTTTGGTTATAAAATGAGGAAGAGCAAGTTTGTAAGGAGACGCAAATGATTCAGCTTACCGAGACGGCCGTCACTAAGGTCAATGAAATCCTGAACATGCAGGAGCCCAAGCCCGCCGGCTTACGGATTTCCGTTGTGGGCGGCGGATGCTCGGGATTTAGCTATTCGATGGCTTTTGAGAACCAGCCCAACATGCTGGACAAGACATATAAATTCGGAGACCTAAAAGTCTTTGTCGATCAGGCAAGTATGCTGTACTTGGACGGCGCGGAAGTCGATTACATCGAAACGCTGGAAGGATCTGGATTTAAGTTCAATAATCCCCATGTAAAGTCCACTTGCGGCTGCGGGAGCTCGTTCAGCGCATAAAAATAGAGCTAAGTTAATTTCGTAAGAGAGCCAAAGGGGCATCGCTCCTTTGGCTCTTTTAGTCTATGCCCTTTAATCTATGAAAGATCTCGTCACCGAAGCCCAAAACCCTAACTCTAGGGAAATTGACGCGCTCCCCACAGCGAAGATGCTGCGGGTCATAAACGAGGCTGACCAGGAAGTACCGGCAGCGGTTGCGCGCGAGATGCCGCAGATTGCGCAGGCGTTGGACGCCATAGTGGAACGGCTGGAAGCCGGTGGGCGGCTCTTCTACATCGGTGCGGGTACTTCCGGACGGTTGGCCGTACTAGATGCTTCCGAGTGTCCGCCAACCTTCAATACGCCCCCCGAGCTGGTGCAGGGTCTGATTGCTGGCGGCGACGGGGCGTTGCGGACGTCGATCGAAAGGGCGGAGGACGATCCAACTCAGGCGGAAAGGGATCTTCGCCAGAGAAACTTCGGCTCCGGCGACGTGTTAGTTGGCATTGCAGCCAGCGGCAGAACGCCTTACGTGTTAGGCGGAATCGCTTACGCGCGCTCGCTGGGTGCTCTGACGGTGGGTCTGAGCTGTACGCCAAACTCGGAACTCGCGCAGGCTTCCGAGATTGCCATTACGCCAGTTCCCGGTCCTGAGGTGATCACCGGCTCCACGCGTATGCGTGCGGGAACAGCTACCAAGCTGGTGCTCAATATGCTGAGCACCGGCGCGATGATTCGCTTGGGCTACGTGTACGGCAATCTGATGGTGAATGTCCAGCCGACAAATGAGAAGTTGATGGATCGTGCTCGCCGCATCGTCGCGACGATTGCAGGCGTGTCTTATGATGAAGCTTCGCAGTTGCTGGCGGAAGCGGGCTCAGTTCGAACCGCCATTTTGATGTCAAAGCGAAAGCTCTCTCGCGCGGCTGCCGAAGAAAAGTTGAAAATGGCGAGAGGCCGGCTCCGCACCGCACTTCAGCTTTAAAGGCCGCTCTCCGGCCTGACGCAATATTGCAATGGATAAATTCAGAATTACGGGCGGCATTCCGCTCCATGGCGAACTGCCGGTCAGCGGTTCCAAGAATTCGGCTCTTCCCGCATTAGCCGCCAGTTTACTGACGGACGAACCGGTCACGCTGCGGCGCATTCCGCAGGTAAAAGATATTGTGACGATGGAGCAGTTGCTGTCGCATACCGGTGCTCAAATTAACGATCAGAACGGTACCGTCACCATTAACGCAAAATCTTTGGGTTGTCCTGAGGCCCCCTACGACGTCGTTAAAACCATGCGCGCGTCCAGCTTAGTGCTGGGGCCATTGGTCGGCCGCACGGGCCGCGCGCGCGTTTCCATGCCCGGTGGCTGTGCAATCGGCGCCCGTCCGATTAATTTGCACGTATCCGCCTTGGAGCAGCTAGGCGCGACCATTGAACAATCGCACGGATACGTAGAAGCGCAGGCGCCGGAAGGCCTGCGCGGAGGTAGCATCCATTTCGATCGCATTACCGTTACGGGCACCGAAGATGTCTTGATGGCGGCCGTACTAGCGCGTGGGGAGACGGTTATTCGCAACGCCGCACGCGAACCCGAAGTAAAAGATCTGGCCGAGTTGCTGATTGCGATGGGCGCAAAAATCGAAGGCGCGGGGACGTCCATCATTCGCGTCCACGGCGTCGAGCGCCTGCATGGAGCGGACCACACGATTATTCCCGATCGAATCGAAGCTGGAACGTTTCTGCTAGCCGGTGCAATATCTCAGGGCGACGTCCTGGTAACGAATTGCAATCCGGAGCACGTCGCGGCTTTGACCGTGAAGATGCAGAAAGCCGGCGCTGAGATCGAAGAGACAAACGGTAATGCGATTCGCGTTCGCTTTTCCGGCCGCGCGAAAGCAACCGACGTGACGACCGAGGAATATCCGGGATTCGCCACCGATCTTCAGGCACAATACATGGCCTGGATGACCGTCGCCCAGGGAATCAGTTTTGTGACTGAAACCATTTTTGAGAATCGTTTTATGCACACGCAAGAGCTTGCACGCATGGGCGCGAATATCCGCATTGAGGGGCGGCAAGCCATTGTTGCCGGTGAAGAAAATCTGACTGGCGCACAGGTGATTGCATCCGACCTGCGGGCGAGCGCATCGCTGGTGCTGGCGGCGCTGATTGCAAATGGCGAGACTACAATCGATCGCGTGTATCATATGGATCGCGGCTACGAACGGATCGAGCAGAAGCTGGCTGCCGTTGGCGCCAAGATCGAACGAGTACAGTAAACAGCAACATGAGCACGCCGGTTAAGCACCATAGTCCAGGATTTCTCGCGATTGTGCACGATGCAAAGAAACGCATTCGCGAGATCGATATTGAAGAATACAAGCGCCTGGTGGCGGCGGACGAAGCGGGACAGCTAATCGATGTGCGCGAAGATCATGAATTCGAAGCTGCACATGCAGAGGGCGCCATTCACCTCAGTAAAGGCATCATCGAGCGCGATGTAGAAAAGACGTTTCCCGATAAGCAAGCGAAGCTGGTGCTCTACTGCGGCGGCGGTTACCGTTCGGCACTCGCCACCGACAATCTGCAGAAGATGGGCTACACCAACGTCATCTCGCTGGACGGCGGCTGGCGGGCGATAGAAGCTTCGGGATTGCCATTAGAACGTAAGGCCTAATTCGCGTTCCACCGTCTTCGCGATTTGCAGAAGGCGCGCTTCGGCAAACGGCGCGCTAATAAGTTGTAGGCCGATGGGCAAACCAAGCGACGTCTGCCCGCAGGGCATGGAGAGCGCGGGCTCGCCAATGTAGTTGATGGCACGCACCAAGCGAGTAGAAGCCATGCGCACATCCTCATTTTTTCCATCGATCTTCACTTTCACTTGATCCTGTAAGGGAGCGGCGGTTGGAGTTGTGGGCGTGGCGAGGACGTCGATGCTTGTCCAAAGTGCATCCCAGGCGCGGCCAAATACTGCCCGAATGCGTTGTGCATTGACATAGTCGTGTCCTGCAATCAAACGGCCCTGCTGCAGGAGATCCCAAACTTGCGCGCTAAACAGAGAGGGGTCATCGTGATCGGCGTAAACAGCCGCGGTTTCGGAAAGCTGTACAATGCGCGCGGCCGCATTTATCTCTGCCGGGTCAGGCACCGTGACTTCGACGACCGAAGCTCCTAGCCCGCGCATCAAGGAAACCGAATCCTTTACCGACTTCGCCACCTCGTCGTCAACACGATCGAAATAGAAGTTTTTTGGCACGCCAATCCGCACACCGGAAAGCATTTCGGGTACAGGTAAATTGAAATCGCCATCGGCCATTGCATTCATGGCAAGTGCGCAATCTTCCACGCAAGATGCCAATGGTCCTATATGGTCCAGGCTGAACGACAACGGCAAAACGCCCTCGGTGCTGACACGGCCATAGGTGGGTTTTAGTCCCACGATTCCGCAAAATGACGCCGGAATGCGGATGGAGCCTCCTGTGTCGGTCCCAGTCGTGAGAGGCAACAAACCAGCCGCGACAAGCGTTGCAGAGCCGCCGCTGGAGCCACCGGCGAGCCGGCTGCGATCGCGCGGATTCAAAACAAAGCCAAAATGGGAATTCTTCGAAGTGATGCCGTAAGCAATCTCATGGAGGTTCGTCTTGCCAACGCTGATTGCACCTGCTTGGCGAAGTTTTGTAACAACAGGCGCATCGCGATCTGGCACAAAATCACGATAAGCCAGCGAACCCGCCGTGGTACGCACTCCCCGCGTGTAAAGGAGATCTTTGTGGGCGATAGGAATACCGTGCAGCGGCCCGCGATCGATTCCCGCGGCGAGTTCGCGATCCCGTTGGGCGGCCTGTTCCAGAGCAAGCTCAGGAGTTTTCGTGATGAAGCTGCGATAAATATCGCGAGCTTCTATCTCCCGTAGCGTCTTCTCAATAAGCTCAACGCAGGTCAGTTCATGAGCCCGAAGCGAGCGCGCCAGTTCGGCTATTTTCATTACAGAGATTTATTGTGGCGCGGGCCCGCGCACGACCTGAACAAAGTTCCCCGGAATAATATATTTCGCAAACGCTGTGCGCACCTGATCGGCGGTCATGTCGAAGTACTTTTCGGCTGCGCGCGTAGGCTCATCAAGCGGCAGGCCAATTCGAGCGCGCCCGATAAAGCCGCCCGCCACTGCGTCCTCACTCGATTCAGCAAGGGGAATTTGCCTCAGCAGAAGCGCCTTCGCCTGTTGCAATTCAGCGGGCGTTACATTTGTCTTCTGCATGTCGTAAAG
>DASREJ010000241.1:0-13419 GCA_035652115.1 Bryobacteraceae bacterium | reverse complement strand
TGCTTTTTGTAACGCCGCCCGCAAAACGCTGTAGCCGATCGATAACTTTGCGCTTTCTCCAACTTCAAACAACGTGCGATTCGATGGACGCTCTGAAATCGGCCCGGCGCTCAAAAGCTGAACAGCAAGCAGAAGATCGTCGTCATCCAAGTTCCTTAAATAGTCGGCCAGTAACGCGATCTTTTTCGAACGGCTGGCATAGCTTGCGATGCGTTCGCAAACTATCGCCAATTCGTCCATCAGCCTTCGGCCTCGATCGTGGTTCGCTCACCGCCGCGCAAAGGCGCTGCCGCATTGAAACCTCGTGAATTCAGAATGTGCGCGAACGGCGCAGTGTATCCATGCACCACATCGATGTGCTTGGCGCCTGAGTGTTCCACGATCTTCAGCAATTCGGAAAAATCTGCATGGTCCGAATAAGAAATCAGTTCTTCCGCCCTGCTTCGCGTTCGCGCGTTATCCAGAGCGGCCCATCCCGATACGTACGCGAGTCGAATGTTCTTGCCGCTCGCCTCAAGAACATTGCCGTGCGAGGGAACTACAACCAGCGCTTTGCCCGACGTGGCCTTTGCGTCGTAGGGTTCCCAGCCATCGAAGCAATAACCTCGCGCGTGATATTCCGGAATAAACTTCGCAATCGCTCCATGTACCGCCGTGGGAATCCCCGCCCGGCATAGTACGTGAGCAATCTCTTGACCCCGTCCCAGCGCATATCCAATGAACGCGGGTGAGATGCCGTCAGACAAGCACTCACGCGCAAAATTCAAAATGCGCTCAATTGCTGCTTCCCGATCCAGCAAGCGATAGATCGGCAATCCAAATGTCGATTCAATAATGAGCCGATCGCAAGGAACGGTTTCAGTTGTATCTCCGCAAAGCGGCGCTCGTAACTTAATGTCACCCGTATAGATCACGCGCTCATTTCGATACTCCACTAATAATTGCGCTGCCCCTAAGATGTGGCTTGCCGGATAGGCTGTGAGGAGCGCCCCATTCCACGACATGCTTTGGTCGAACTCCAAAACGTGCATATCCGGCTCCTGCTGTTCCTGCTCAAGCCACAAACGCATCCGGTAGAAGCGCAAGGTGGTGGATGTTGCAATCACTCGACCGTGGCAACCACGCGCGTGATCGCTATGTCCATGGGAGATCCAGGTCGTGCTGCAAGGGTCGGTGCTATCGAGCCAAAGATCAATCTCCGGCAAGTAGATGCCGGACTCGTGAAATTCCACCTGCATGTTCGTAGTCAGTCGCCGATAAACAAAGCGCAGAGGCGGTCGATGAACGTTCTTACTTCACTATCGTGGGCCGTCGTGCCATTGACCATGATCGAAAACGCGAGCCAGCCGTGGTCCTTTGTTTCGATATAGCCGCTCAGTGAATTGACGTGCGCTATCGATCCCGTCTTCGCATGCACTCGCGCGGCTCCGGGAATCTTCTTGAAACGATGCTCCAAAGTGCCGTCAACGCCGCCGATCGGCAGCGATGCGATCCAAGTCTCGCGCTCAGGACGGTCCCACATTGCGCGCAGAAGAGTCACGGTTGATTCAGGGGTCGTCAAATCCTGGCGCGCTAACCCGGAACCGTCCGTCAAAGCCAATCCAGTGCCATCCGGCGTAATTCCCAGTTCGTTTAGAAACTTGGTGCGTTCGTCCACTCCGGCACTTAGCGTCCCTATGCCATGAACAACGTAACCAACCTCCCGCAGCAGCATTTCCGCATGCAGGTTCTGACTGACTTTATTCGTCACTGTGATGTCTTCGAATAACGGTGCCGATTGATGCACCGCCAGCAAAGTCCCGGCAGGCCCGGAGTGGTTCGTTTCCGCGCCCTCGCCCAATTCATTTAAAGACTCGTATTGTGAAACTGCCTGACCACGCACGGTGATTCCTTGTTCCCGCAGCACGGCTATCAAAGCGCTCGCCGTCCACGCCGCCGGATCGGTTACTGCCAGATCTTCCTCCCATGCGTGCGCGCGCGTTCCGATCGTGCCCCACAGAACCACTTCATTGGTAGCCGGTGAGCGGACCACATGCACATGCGCCTGATCGGAATCGTCGGTAATCACCTGATTGAGAAACAACAGCGGATTAACTGCCGGCTGTGTCTCGATATTCGCCAGTTCGCCGGATTCGCTTGGATACACTTTGAGCGACACCGAATTATCGTTGAATGTCAGCGACGAAACCGGCGCGCCATAGTCATAAATGCTGTCGTCGATTGTCCATCCGTCCGGATAAAGATCGCCTGGATATCTGGTAGCGACTCCGGCAACATCACCCGTGATCGTGTTCACGCCAGCATCTGACAGCTTCTTCGCGAGATCGCGTAGAGGGGTCAACGCGTCGCCCGGCTTGGCATCTGGTGCGTACGGCAACACACGGCCGGACAAGTTGGGGTCGCCTCCGCCCACAAGCTGCAGATCTGTCAAAGTCGCTTGGCCTGGACGCCATGGTCCCGTTGTTCGCAACTCGGTTTGAAATTGATAATTCAGACCCAGCCTCACTAGCCCTAGGGCTGTCGTATAGAGCTTGGCATTCGAGGCCGGAGTGAAAAATTCCGCCGCGTTTCGTTCTGCCAGCACGGTGCCGTTCGTCAGATCGATGAATTGGAAGCCGGTCCGTCCTCGCTCGACCGCTGGAAACTCCGCCATCAACGTCGCTATGCGAGCATCTAAACTTCGCTGCTGTGGAATGGTTGCGGCGGCCGATGTCGCCACAACACCCAGGTTCGCAGCAGCAAGGGCAGCTACCAATATGGCCAAGCGCTCGTGCTTCAAAATCAAGTCTTCATTTACCGGCGCTGGCACGATTTGCCAACGCACGTTGCGAGTCTCCATGATTGCCGCGCTTTTCACCCATCAGGTGGGCTTCCAACATGATCAAAAGAGCCAGCACCAGAACAACAATCGAACCAAATGCTGGAAGCAGCATTACGTACCGCATCCCCAGGTAACTATCCACGTAGCCGAGCAGCCAAGGCGCGAACATTGCTCCCGTGATCGCTATCGAAAACAAGCCATTATAGAAGCCTGGATGATAAGAAAACCGATCATCCAAAGTCTCGGCAACTATTGGATAAATGGGTGCAAAGCCAGCGCCGATAATTACGACGGCAATCCACGCGGCTACCATCCCTGGAGTCCAACTGAGCAATAAATATCCGGCCATTGCGGCGAACACGCTCCCTAATAAAAGCCTTCGATGATTGACCCGGCGCAGAAACGGCTGTACGGCTAAACGGCCCGCTAATAAAGCTAGAAAGTACACCGCAAGCGCGAAAATGGCCCAAACCGGATTTGCCCCCAGCCGGCGAATCAAGAACAGCGGCAGCCATCCTGCAATCGCCCATTCATTGCCAAATTGAAAAAACAGCAGCACGCTGAACAATACGGCCGCAATGCTCCGTAAGTCACGAAGCATCTCACGGATGCGATTTTCTTCTTCGCGCACCTCAACGCACCGCCGCGCACCGGGGAATTTATTCGTTGAAAAAACAATCAAGAAGATGAGCGGCGCAAGCGCCAGCAACCCGGTTTCAATCTGCACAGATCCGGCGAAATAGGTGGCGCCAATCATGATGGTGGACACTAGACATCCGCAGCCGAACAAAGCCCCCACCCGGTTCGCAAGCACAGCGGGCGATCGCGAAAAATACGGCTCAAGGATATAAAGCAGCGAGCTTGCCAGCAACCCGCCGGCGCAGCCGACGAGACCCAGTCCAAGCATGCGCCACGCTACCGGAATGGGTGGGACGGCGACCGAAAGAACCCCAAGACTGGCGATGCCGATGCAGCAGCTTGCAATCGCCATGGTTCGCATCGCGATATGAGGCAGTAGTCGCTGCGCACTCGCGCCCGCGATCACATATCCCACGCTCAACGCCAGGAAGTGAAGCCCAATCAGTTTTGGGTCCGCATCAATGTGATACTGCCAGGCAACCAGCAGGGATCCTAGCAAGCCTACGAGAATGCCGAGTAGGAGAAACCCGCTAATCCACTCGCGCGCGCCACATTCCTGAGGGAAATTCGCCGGATTTTCAGAGCGGTTCGTTGACACGTTCCGAAGCTGGTTTATACAATCGAGGTATCACTGAGGAAGGAGGTGGTCCAGTCGAAATGAATTCTGGTAGTGACTGTAGCATACAATCCACGCGCGAGGTGGCCGACTCTTAGAGTCGCCGTTCGTACGTTCAGGTTTCGTTCAGTGACGAGGCCGCAGTTCCTGTGGACCGGCCGCCCGTCGCGCGTAACGTAGCTAGAGTATAGAGCCCCGTTGGAGCGCTTCGTCGCGCCAACGGGGCTTTCTGCATGTTAGACTTAGAGGTACCCACCCCGTTTTTTCGAAAGGACTCCGATAGAAAATGAAAGCAGGGATTCACCCCGCCTACGACGAAGTCAGCGTGATTTGCGCCTGCGGATCTACTTTCCGCACCCGATCAACTCACAAAGGCGACCTGCGCGTTGAAATCTGCTCTAGTTGCCACCCTTTCTTCACCGGTCGGCAGAAGTTAGTAGACACAGAAGGACGCGTTGATCGCTTCCAGAAGAAGTTCGCCAAGGCGCGCGAGATTCAGGCTCAGAAGAAAGCAGCTACCGACGCCAAGGCTGCCAGGAAAGTTCAATAACTTGTGGGTAGACGGCTTTTAGCCGTCTACTGTTGTCTTACTGAGGCGCTACTAATCCCTTCCGGATCGCGAAAAGGACCAATTCCGCCGTACGGTGGATGTTCATCTTCTCCATCAGGTTTGCGCGATGAACAGAGACTGTATTGACGCTCAAGTCCAGCAGACGCGCAATCTCTTTGTTTGACTTTCCCTGCGCGATGAGTTGAAGCACTTGCTTCTCGCGCCCGGTAAGCTTGTTGACTTCATCTTCCTGCTCCTGGGCAACGTATTTGAGTCCAGAGCCGATGAAACGCTTTCCGTCCGCAACCGCTTTAATAGCGCCTACCAGATCTACGTCAATTCCGCTCTTTAGCAGGTAGCCCTTGGCTCCGGCATCTAAAGCATTGCGAACGTAATTGTCGTCTGAATGCATGCTCAGGATGAGCACTTCCGTTCCCGGCAAGTGCTTCACGATCTCTTTGGTCGCTTGCACGCCGTCCAGTTCGGGCATGGAAAGATCCATGACCACCACCTTGGGTTTCAGCTCGTACGCATTGCGTATCGCCTCCACGCCGTTGCTTGCTTCGCCCACAACCTGCATGCCCTCTTCGTCTTCCAAAATTCGCCGAAACCCTCGGCGCACCAGGCTGTGATCGTCTGCTAAAAGAACAGTTATTGATTCACTCATGATATTCGGGTAACTACCTCTTCGTCGTTCGATTCAAGTTGTAGTTCGTCGGTCATTACCTCTTCCGGTTTCAGCGGCATCTCGATCGACACCGTTGTTCCCAAATTCGGCTCCGACGACATGCGCAATGTGGCATCCAGCAACTCGGCCCTTTCACGCATTGCAATTAACCCGAGGCCTGGCTTGTCCCCTTTTCGTGGCATCGCCAAACCCCGGCCAAAATCCTTGACCGTCAGCTTCAGTGAGCGTGGCAAAAAGTTCAACTGCACTTCGGCCCGCTTCGATCCGGAGTGTTTTGCCGCATTCGTCAGCGCCTCTTGTACGATACGGAAGCAATGGATGGCAGGTTGCCCGGTGATGCGCACCGGCTCGCCTGTAATCCGCACGTCAGTCTCAATTCCATTTTGCCGCTGAAACACACCGGCATACCATTCAATTCCGTTCGCCAGTCCGTAATCGTCGAGTACGGTGGGGTGAAGCATCTGTGAAAGACTGCGCATCTTCTCGAGCGTGTTGTGCGTGATCTCGCGCACTTCGGTCAACTCACTGCGCAAAGGCGAATCGGGCGGCAAACCCTTTCTCTCGGCCCGCGCCAACATGGCCCCCACCGCGGTTAGGATCTGGCCAAACTCATCGTGCAATTCGCGTGATACCGAGCGCAGCACCTCTTCTTGTACCGTAATTAGTTTGGCTGCCAGCACCCGGCGCTGCCTCGATAGCGACTCCAGCTTTTCGAAGATTCTCCGGTTCGAATAGATCAGATACAAGCTGGTTACGGCGATCGCGAAAATCGTGGCGGCGAGAAAAGCGTACACATCGCGCTCAACGCCTGTGTAGATAGAGGCCACCTTTTCATCCGTTTGCTCTTCTTCTTCGGTATTTCGCTCCAGGAGCCGTGAAACGCGGTTTGCGAGGTCCGTCTGTTGGACGGAGAGCTGCGTGGCCACTAGCTCTCTCGCCGCTTCTTCATGGCCTTGGCCGGCCTCGTTGAAGACATCGTCCGAGGTGCGCCAGAACTGCTTCAGAGATTCCATCAATGCATCCCGATTCGGAGTGGGATGCGAGCTGCGGCCCAGCCGGGTCTCAGTTTGCAACGCTCTATTCAAATCTTCTTTGAGCAGCGCGAATTGGTCCCGATAGCGGTAAATCCCGCCGGGATGCGAAGCCTGCGTCATGTCGCGCAGCTTCAGGCCAACCATGTTTATGTCGTTTTGAATGCGCAGCAGCAACAACGAGTCGTGCCGGTTCAAATCGATGGTCTGGTTCTGCAATGCCTGAAGGTGCTTTAACTGGTAGAGGGCATACGACGAAAAGCCCGTCACTGCAGCCAGAGTCACTAACAGGCCCAGCAGCAGCCGAATGGTCGGGGAACTTGTCATCTCCCGGTTCTCACTCCACTACCCATACATAAAAGGGACGAACAAAGATGCGTATTTGTTGCTGGTCAGCGTCATATAAAAGGACGATTGTCGGGTCAATTTGGATGCGGCCTGACAAAAAATTGATTTCCCAAACGGCTGCGCGCGATTAATTAAGGAGGATTCGTGCATGAATGCTGCAAGTAGGGACGAGATGATCGGTCGCATTTACCGCTCCAAGGCAACGGACCGTCAGAGACTGGCCTTCATCAATTCCGAACTGAGCGGCATCGCCGGCCTGCTGAAAAAAGCGAGCAGCCAGTTAGAGTGTTTGTTGGCTAACGAAAGATCGGAGCTTTACTCCGTTCTCAGCCAACTGAATATCAGCGGCACTTTACAGCTCTTGGCAGAACGTGAGCAACTAACCCATAATATCGAGACAGCCGACGAAGAACTCCGGCGTCTCCGCGCGCCGGGGTAAAACAACGATGGACTACGGCCGTTTTGGCTGGTTTACGGACCCTGAAGGAAATCGCGTTGAGCTATGGCAGCCGCTCGGGTAGCTGAACTCTGACCCGCTTAACCGAGTTAACCCCATGTGCGCTACAAAATTCGAATTTGAGCAACGCTTCTGGGTTTTTGGAGCCATTTTCTTTGTTGGCTTTTTTCTCTATCAGATCGACCACCTGAACGCCGCTGCAGCATTGCTCGGCCTGCTGGCTCCTTCAGTTAATCTTGACAGCAGCCAAGGCGGCCATTTACTGCGGCTCATCTTTGCAATTGGAGTGCTGTTGGTGTTTTTCGCGGCGGCCTATCGGACTTGGGCCACGGCATATCTGCGGACGGAAATCGTTCACGATATGAGCCTGCATTCGGAAAGCATCGTCGCGGCCGGCCCGTACCGTTATTCGCGCAATCCGTTGTATTTTGCCAATCTGTTCATGGCCGCCGGCATCGGCCTAATGACCAGCCGCGCAGGTTGGTTCTTCATCGTGATTGCGATATGGCTGTTCGATTACCGGTTGATTCTGCGTGAAGAACAAGTTTTAACGGCCACGCAGGGCCAGGACTATCAACGGTACAAAAACGCGGTGCCTCGCCTTTGGCCGGCAGTGAGCGCCCGTGTGCCTCCATCCAGCGCCAGAGCACATTGGGGTCAGGCTTTTGCGGGCGAGTCGATGTTTTGGCTATTTGGCCTGGCGATGTTAGCCTTCACGATCACGCTGAACGGCACAGTCGCCATGATGGTTTTTGCGCTTGGGATTGTCGTGTATTTTGTAGCTGTATACGTCACCAAAAAAGCGGCCCGGCGGCCGTAGATACTGGCGCCCGCAATGAATGTTTTTGCGAGCTTTGTTCTCGCCATTCATCTGCTCTGGATACTTTGGGTCATCTTCGGAGCGTTCTGGACGCGGGGTCGATCATATCTCACCGGATTTCACATTCTTTCGTTAATTTGGGGAATTATCGTGGAATTGTCGCCGCTGCCGTGCCCGTTAACTCTGGCCGAACAGTTCTTTGAGCAGAGAGCGGGCACCGGCACGTATCAAGGCGCGTTTCTGGCGCGTTGGCTTGACCGGCTTGTGTATCCCGATCTTCCCGAGTCTACCCTCGTGATTGCCGGGGTCGCGATTTGCGTGACTAATCTGGCCGTTTACGGTTGGCGTTGCTTGAAATGGCGAAAATAATTTTCGATTATTGGCCTGGCGTTGTTGTTACCGCGTCCACTAGCTTTGCCACGCCGGGCGCGATCTGAACCAAAATATCGCCCTTCCGCGTGGCTGCGTCATTCACTGCTGCTTGAGTCCGTTGTTTCCAAGCAGCATCGCGCGGGTTAGCGGCTTGCGTCGCGGGGTCCAGCGTTGCAATGGCATCCAGTCCCGCCTCGCAAACTGCTATCACGGCGTCTGCTACCGGCAGATTCTCGTTCAACAGCGAGTTCGTTTCAAGCATCGGTCGAACATTCCAGGCATTATCCGCCCATTGACTCAAATGCTTGTGCAGTTCTTGGCTGTTTCGCTGCGCCGGTGGCGCCGCCAAATACGCGTCTACGGCATTTCGAAACTCACGCGCCGCATCGCTCTCCGGAGGCAGCGCATCCACCAAGCGGTTCAGCGGCGTATTGGTTTGATATCTTCCGGCGTGGCGCTCATATCCTGGAACCGGCTCAAGGACGGAGGCGAAGCGATCTAACGGTTGATAAGGCATAGCGCCCGCCAAGCGCTGCCGCATCAATTCCAGATTTGAGCGTTGGGTAAGCCCGATCCACTCAAGCCACCGGTTAACCGGTATCAATCGCGCGTACATGGAGTTAACGTCCGTGGCGGATTGTGGCGACCAAAATCGCTCTGCAATAACCGCAAGCCGGGGCCAAAGCTTCGCATCCAACGTCTCTGCGGCGACAAGTTCTTCCCACATAGCGGCTTCGCCGCCTAAGACGTATTTCTGTTCTTCCGGTGTCAGCGGTGCTGGCAGCGGCTTGCCTTGCTTTACAAGAATCGCCTTTCTTTCTTCGGGCAATACCAGCGGGTCCACTGCATAGTGATAAGAAGCTGGACGCAGCAAGTCGAGATAATAACCAGCGGAGAGAATGCCTTGATAGCCTTCGCGCGCGGCCTGCCACAGCGACTCCTGCCCGCGCCAGGATTGAATCACGACTGACTTCGGCAGGTTCGGCTGCAGCACTTCATCCCATCCCTCCATGTGCTTGCCATGGCGGGCGACAATCTTTAACAGCCGCTGATTGAAATACACCTGGAGTGCTTTGCCGTCTGCCAGATGATGCTTCTTCATGAATGCTTGAATGTGGGGATTGTCGTTCCACTGCTTTGGATTTACCTCATCTCCGCCGATGTGAAAATACTCGTCCGGAAAAAGCTTCACCATCTCGCCGATGAAGTTGTTCAGAAAGCGATAAGTCGATTCCTTCGTGGGATCCATCAGGTCCGAGCGAATCCCATAGCCGGGCGCGATTTGAAATGAGCCCGTCCGTGCCGCCAGCGAGGGATATCCCGGCAGCCAACTCGTCGCATGGCCGGGCATATCGAACTCTGGGACAACGCGTACGCCGCGCTCGCGCGCATATTCGACTATTTCGCGAATCTCGGCTTGCGTATAGAACTGCCCGTTCGAGCCGTATTCCTGCAACCGTGGATATTTTTTGCTTTCGACGCGGAAGCCCTGGTCATCGGAGAGATGCCAGTGCAGAACATTCAACTTAACGGCTGCCAGACCATCGATCGTCCGCTTGACTCCTTCAACCGGAATAAAATGCCGCGACACATCGAGCGACAAACCACGCCAGGGAAAGCGCGGTTCATCCCGGATTTGCATATTAGTTAGTGCAAAGCCCGGCGTTGCGGGTGTAGGTGCTGTTGCCGTGGTGTTTTGCTGCACAGCCTGAAGGAAAGTCTCAATACCTCGCAGCGCGCCAAGCGGGTAATCCGCCGAGATTCGCGCCCGGCCGTCGGCGACATACAACGAATAACGCTCATCGTCGCCTAAACGCTGCGGTGCCTTGTGATCGCGTTGTTCGACCACGATCGAAAGCGTCGCTCCTTCGCTGGTTGGAAGCACGTTTTGCTTGAGAATTAGGCCAGTTTGACGCGCCAACCGAAACCACAGCCGGTCTACCGCATGGACAACGCGCGGATCTTTGGCGCCTGCTCCCGAAAGAGCGACGGAGAAATCAGACGTGATCGCAACGCTCCCGGGCTGTACCGAAATATTCGCCGGCCACGGCATGAGCGGAGGCAGCAGCGTCGCGCCTGGGGCAGTAGATGTCAGAAGAAGAGTGAGGCCGGAAAGCAGGAACAGACATGCCCGGCTATTAGGCTTTTCGAAATTTTTTAGAATGGGTTCTTTCCTTGAGCAGCCGCAACTGAACCAATAACGATAGCTGCTACTCCACAAATGCCCGCTGCCCAAAGAATGGCCTTTTTATCGGACATCGGTCCTTTCTCTGCCGGAGGTGCGCCGGTCTGAGACGGGGTCTGCGGGTTTTGGGCGCCGGGGTTGGCGCCCGTATTCTGAAACGCCATCTTTGTTCCGGCTGCCACGCGCGTCATCATCGCGCCAGCATCGCTCACGCGCACAGTGCCGCCGATAGATGCAATCTCAATGGTTTTCGGTGTCGTACGAATAATCGCTTCGGTCTCGAATGAATCGGCTTCAATCGTGAGATTGCCTGCCTGCACGGGAAGCGCGTCAAAGTGACTGACGCGCACGGCGCCTTGTTCCAGCACGATGCGGTCCTGATACAACTTGCCAGTGGAACGCGTTGCCAACCGCACCTCGACACCGTTGTCAAGATGTGCGTCGCTGGGCGCCACCGTGGTTTGCAACTCAGCGCCATTGGCTAGATCGACAGAGCCCGTTACCAGCGCGCTATCGACGGAAAAAGTTCCCGTTCCCATCGCAATCCCGATGGGCCCGACGGCTCCTGGCGCAGCGGCAAAAACGGAAGCAGTTCCCAGCGCAGCCACACCAAGAGAAAGCACGAAAAATCGCGTCATATCAGCTTTTATTCCCTGAAAGATGGTTCTGGTCCAGTAAATCACAGAAAGGGAATGGTGTCACCGTCTTTATCTGTAACCCGCGGCTTGCAATTCAAATAATTCAGCATATTTTCCGCCAAGCTGAACCAGTTGACGATGTGATCCCTGCTCGACAATTCGGCCATGTTCCAGCACTAGAATTCTGTCTGCCATACGCACTGTAGAGAAGCGGTGGGAGATTAGAACCGCCATTTTTTCGGCAGTGAGATCCACAAAGCGCTGATAGACCTCAAACTCGGCGCGCGCGTCCAGGCTGGCGGTTGGCTCATCCAGAATCAGAATCTGGGCATCACGCATGTAGGCACGTGCCAAGGCTACCTTTTGCCATTGACCAGTGGACAAATCCACTCCGCCTTCGAACCTTCTTCCCAGCATCTGCTGATAATTCTTAGGCAGTTTGGCGACGACTCCCGCTGCCAGACTCTTCTCTGCCGAACCCGTGATGCGCTCATGATCTTGAAGTTCGTCGATTCTACCAAAACCAATGTTTTCAGAGGCTAACATGTCATATCGCATGTAGTCCTGGAATATGACTCCGATCTCATGCCTCAAGTCGTCAACGTCATAATCGCGAAGATCTGCGCCGTCGAGCAGGATGGTGCCTTCGATGGGATCATAGAGCCGCGCCAGCAGCTTCACAAGTGTCGTTTTGCCCGCGCCGTTCTCACCCACTAACGCGATCCGCTCCTGTGGATAGAACCGAAAGCTGATGTTGCTTAGAACGCGATCTTCGGAACCGGGATACGCGAACGATACATTACGGAATTCGAATCCCGACCGGATGGGGCGTGGAGCGGGCAACGCGTCCGCTTTGGAGGCGATAGTTGGGTTTGTTTGGAAAAAATCGAATAGGTCTTTGACGAACAAGGCTTGTTCGGAAACACCCGTCAATCCCGAAACCAGGCTTTCCATTATGGTTCGAGAACGGGAAAATGCCCCGGCCATCAATGTAAGGTCTCCTACGGTTAATGCTCCGGCCAATGCCTTCACGATGATCAAGGCATAGGCGGCGTAATAGGCGCCGGTGGGAATGACGTTCAGCAGTGTTCCGTGGATTGCCCGATGGACCGCCAGATGCTTGTTCTCGACGTAGAAACGCTCAAAAAGCCTGCGCGATCGCTGAACTAGATATGAACCTAGTCCGAAGATCTTCACTTCCTTGGCGCTCTCGTTGCTGGCGCCTAGCCATCGCAGATAGTCAAGTTCCCGCCGTTCCGGCGTGTAGCGGTACAGCATGGAGTAGTTCAGCATCGCGAAGCGCGTCTCGCCGAAAAACACGGGAATTGTGGCGGCCGCCAGTAGAAGTAGCAGCCAAGGGGAGAAAATGACGACAGCAGAAATGAGCGACAGAAGTGTAATAAACTGCTGCGCCATGCCGGCCAGGCTTCCTAGCATGCCTAGACGGGCGGTGGTTTGCCGCCGCGCTCGCTCCATCTTGTCGTAGAACACGGGATCTTCGAACGACACTAGATCGAGCGAATTCGCGTGTTCCATCAGCTTGATGCTGACGTGGTTGGTGAACCGGTCGCCCAACAAACTATCCACCAGCGAAATAAAGCGCCCCGTTGTGTCCGCTGCAACTGCAAGTAACAGCTCCAGAATCAGCAGCTTCCAGATGGCGGCATGATCCACCGGCTGATGCCGGATTGCGCGGACCACCAGATCGATAATGAGCTTCGAAATCCAAAGAGTCGCGAGCGGAAATAGCGCAGCAATCAGCCTAAGTAGTAGGGTAAATACACTAAGCAACGGGCTGGTGTTCCAGACCATTCCGAGCAAAGGCGGGACATTCTTTAGCGCCTCCAGACGCTCGCGCCAAGTTTGCGGCGTCTCGGTGTCCTTTGTGGGACGCGGTCTCATAAAACCGGTAAAAAGGGCCAAGTCTGTTCGAAAAGAAAATGCTCATTCCTAGGAATGAGCATTTGTCTTCCTGTTACCAGGCCCTCGGCGCACCAAGGGTTACGTTTGATGGGAGAATCAGATTCGACGGTTTCACAACCATCAAAACCTGTTTGTGATTGGAGTGTAGGGCCAGCGGGGGGTGAAGTCAAGGGCATTTTTCCTCAGTTGGTTTGCACGCCGTAAGTACCGCGATACAAATCATTTACCACGCAAGATGTTTTTCCACGTTTTGTGCAAAAACTCTGCTTTTGCTGTGGAAAACCGCCCTATTGAACCAACTAACTTCCTTAAAATCTGTCACTTACTCGTT
>DASREJ010000240.1:0-5633 GCA_035652115.1 Bryobacteraceae bacterium | reverse complement strand
GTTCAGATAAGCGTTTGGACCGCCAGCGCCATACGGATTTCCGATGAGATTGGGCCGCATGATCGCTTCTCCACGAAAATCGGGGATGCGGCCGGTTACATCGTTTGCCGCCGCCGGGGTATAAGACACGTCGACCGGAATCCCTGAATGGGCAGTGTGGATGCTGTTCAGCTCCCAGCCCCCAAGCGCAGTATTCATGACCCGATTCATGTCCGAGCCGAAACGTCGTCCGCGGCCGAATGGAAGCTGATAAACCAGGCTGGTAGTGTTCAGCAAGGTCTCGTCATAGCTGGAAGGCCCTCGTTCCGCCGGCAGACTGCGAATATTTTGTGGATTGGCGGCATAATATCCCGAAGCGTATTCCAGCGCCTGTTCTGAGTTTCCCAGCGCTTTCGAGTAAGTGAAGCTGTTCAGGAAGTACAAGCCGGCAGAGACTCTATGCTCGAAACGAGCGGATAGGCCGTTGTAGCTTTCCTGCCCGGCTGGATCGACCCATGTGACCGCCCCAAAACTCTGAATTGGACGGCGCGCTTGTATTCCCAAACTTTGTCCGGCCTGATTCGGAACAGCTTGGTTGTAGTCGCTAATAATCGGCAAGCGTACCGCATGATTTCCCGTGTAGCTCATTTCTAGAACTGTGTTCTTGGCCAACTGCCGCTCAATGGATAAGAAATATGTTTCAACGTAAGGCCAGCGCGTATTTGCCGGAATGTAACTCACATTGGCATTTACCGGATTGAAACTCGCGGGGCTATCAAGGCTCGCGGGGAATCCCGTTTGTGTGGTCAGGAACGCCGGATTAACGGCTCCGTTCACGAGCGGCGTTTGATTGATTGTGCCAATGACGACCTGAGGTCCGTTGATGCCAAGTTCGTCGGCGCTGCCTAAGCGATTTAGGAACGCGTAGCTGATGCCATAGCCTGCGCGCACTATGGTGTTTGACAGCGCATTCCACGCCAGGCCGACGCGAGGACCAAAATCCTTGTGGTCGGGATGGACTAGAGTGCGTTGGAATAAGTCTCCGCCACTGGCCCTCACCATCGTTAAGGTGTTGGGATCGAAGTTGCTCAGCACGTTGTCGCGCTCCCAGCGGGGAGTCGCAAACTCCCACCGCAGACCAAGGTTGAGTGTCAGCTTCGAATTGAAGCGGAAGTCATCCTGGAAATATGTGGAATAAATATGCTGACGATAATTACCAACAAGGTAGTTCGCGAGTTGCACCTGGCTGGGCAATCCGAACATAAAATCCGCCAGATTGTAGCTGCCCGAGTCGGAGGGCACAGCACAGCCTGCGGGCCGGCCCAGTTGTGCACAAGTAGGCTTGCTGAATTGGCCTGCGTATGCCTGCAGTCCGTAAACGGGATTAATGTCCATCACTTCGGTCCGAATGAACGCGATCTCGCCGCCCGTTTTGAACGAATGGCGGCCCACGATCAACGAATAATTCGCTTTTGGTCCGAAGTTGGTTGGATTTTGGAACTGTGGATTTGTCGCCTGGCGTCCGAATTGATTGAATCCACTCACGCCCTCGGTAGGCAATCCACCGGTGAGATTCGGTGCCGTGGAAAGACCTGGAATGCCGTATTGATCAAGAGCGCTGGTTGTGCCTAGAAATACCGGAAACTTTCCGCCCAGCAGGTGAGTGATGCTAAAGCGTGCGTCGAGCAACGACTTGGGCGTAACCGTCCAGGTGTAACCCACAGCCATATTTTGATCGAGCACCCGCAAATGCCCATTCCCATTTCCGCCGGAAGGGCCTGCAATGTCCGGCTGATAAAACTGGTTGTCCTTGCGCTGACTGAAGCGCAGAAAGCCGGTCATCGTGGGATTGAAGTTGCCGTCGAGTTTTACATCGAATTTATCGCTGAAATCCCGGCTGAGCAGCAGCGCCTGAAGATCGTTAGAACGGCCACTCGCGCTGGTTGTGGGTGGCAATTGGCTGAGCACTTTCTGCGCGATGCTGTTCATAGGAATTGTCGTGCCCGCCGAATATACGGCTCCGGTCAACGGGTTCACGACCGTAACGGGCAGAATCCCAGTTCGGTCAGTAGCGGTGGGGATGGAGTCGAAGTTGAGAGTGTGCGACTTCTGGCGGAAGCCCTCGTAATCGGCGAAATAGAAGACGCGATCCTTCTTGACCGGACCACCGATTGTCATTCCAAATTGGCTCCGCTGAAACGTAGGCTTCTGCAGCACCGGAGAAAAGGCATATCCAATCGCATTCAAATCCGTTTGACGAAGGAACTCGTATGCCGTCCCGTGAACTTGATTTGTGCCCGAACGCATCACCGCATTGACTACCGCGCCTCCAACTCGTCCGTACTCCGCACTGTAGTCGGCGGTGATGATTTTGAATTCGGCGATCGCATCGGGGGAAGGCTGTGCGACTTCATTTGAAAATCCCTGATTGCTTGTGGAGTAAGCATTGTTATCAACGCCATCTAACAAGAAATTGTTATAGGTGCTGCGCAATCCGTTTGCGATAAAGGCACCTTCGCGCGGAGTTCCAACAACCGGAAATGTGGAGATCGGAGATGTGTGGACATTGGTCGCGAGCAGCGCAAGATCCGAGTAGTTGCGCCCGTTGAGCGGAAGCTCGACCACTTGATTGGTGCCGACGACCTGGCCCTTTTCGCTTGAATCTGTGTCGAGCACCGAGGCTACGCCAACCACCTCTACTGCCTGGCTTACGTCACCGACCTTCAATGCGACATCTACGCGTTGTCGAGCGTTCACATCGACGGTGATTTCTCGGGCAGTGAACTTGGCAAACCCTGTCATCTCCGCGGTGAGCTCATACCGTCCAGGCTTCACATCAAAGAACGTGTAGTTGCCGTTTTCATCGGTGGTCGATTGCACAGCCACAGCAGTGTCCTGATTGATGAGAATAATCGCTGTCTTGGGAACTACAGATCCCGAAGTGTCGCGCACCGTGCCGAGCACCTCGGCCGTATCAAACTGACCAAAAGCAGTGCCGCCCAGCCCGAAAAGGCAGAACAACAAAACAGAGTTCATGTGTGACATAGGCACTGGAGTTTATGCCTGTTTCCGTCAACTGAAGCATGAAAATTCTGTGACCAACCATCGCCTGTTAAGCACGTGTTGCGTGGGCATTCGGAACTTATTTTCAGGAAAAACTGAGTTTCAAACGGAGGCGACTGCCTGCTCTGGCCGCTCATTCGCACGGGGTGGAGCAAATCGCATTCCGAAAAACAAGACGACTGCCGATACAAGCATTGCCGCGAGCGTGACAGAAAACCCTGTGCGCAGATTGCTGTGATCGGCGATCGCTCCAATGATTGTTGGCGAGCTCGCATCGCCCAGCAAGTGAATGATCAGTAAATTCAGTCCGATGGCCGTCGCACGAATCGGAGCCGCAACCGAATTGACGATCGCCGCGTTGAGCGGACCTGTATTTAGGAAAAGGAAAAATTCGGCGACAGCGAGCGCCGGAAAGATCCAAGACGGACTGGCGTAAAACGCACAAAGCGCAGCAGGAAGTGCTAACACTACGCTGAGTGCAGATACTCCGTAATAAGCCGACCGCGAGCGACGCAACCAGAGATCTCCTAGCCAGCCTCCTATAACAGTGCCGGAAAGACCAGTAAGAGCAGTGATGATTCCAAAATAGTAGTTGGCTCGATCAAGTGGAATGCCTTTTTCCCGTTCGAGGAATGTCGGCATCCACACGGCAATGCCGCCGATGGTGAAGGTCATCATTGCCATACCAACTGTCGCGGTCCAAAAGGCAGGATTGCGCAGTAGTCCGCGAAAACTTGTACGCTCGATCGTATGCAAAGCAACTTCCTGTGCGCCGCGCGCAGGTTCCGCGCCGGCGAAACAAAATGCTAGCGCTATTAGGAATCCCGATGCCGCACAAACGTAGAACGGCGAGCGCCATCCATAACGCGTCCCTAGAACTCCGCCGATGATGTATCCCAGTGCGGCTCCAACAGGAAGTGCCAGACAAAAGATCGACAACGCGCGTCCACGATTCTTTTCCGGAAAGAGATCAGCAATGTAGGCTGGCGCAATGAGCGCGAACGTGGCCTCACCCACTCCGACAATTGTGTGGCGCACCAGCAAAGACGTAAAGCTATGAGTCACCGCGGTAAGCAAAGTAGCCGCGCTCCAGATCAGTGCCCCGACGGTAATGAGCGCCTTGCGTGAACTTCGATCAGCAAGCACGCCAACGCCGGGCGCGCAGCACATATAGAAAACAAGGAACACACTCGTGAGCCCACCCAAAGCCGCGTCCGACGGATGAAACTCGCGCTTAATTAATGGTTGCACGGCGAACAGAATGTAGCGGTCAATGTAGTTGGCGAAGTTGAGCGCGGTAAGCAGCACCAGAACAAGCACAGGACGCGTCGCGGAAGCCTTGTTGAGTTCAATCTTTGCCATTTCTGTCCCCGCGCGAGACACCCATTGTGCCGAAGGTTCTGACTACAGACAATGTCAGTGTTTAACGAACCGCTCAAAACGGCGCGGTATCAACAGACATGAGCGTTGTCCCAAGGACGGTAAGTGAACAGACGGCGTGAAGACCTACCCGCCTGAGAGATATGCCGTTGTAAGTCCGATTTGGGCAACGGCTTACAGAGAGAACCCGATTTTCCCTCCAGAGAAACCGTTAACGCATGGACTTCCCGAGAGTGTGCCGCTACTGTGACCGAGCCTGGAGGTGCTTATGGCGCACTCAAAGCCATCACAGCTTGCACTGCTTTCACGATGCCGGAATATTGCAACTCACCCGCAGATTTTCTGTGTGTCGAAACTGATTTTTAGAATCATGGTCGTGTTGGGCCTTGTGGCGCTAGGCGCGGCGCAAGACAGGCCAACTCTCCAGACTGAAGATGGACAGGGAGGCTCGGTAGTTCAGTTGCCCAATCTGCAAGCCGCTGCCCGTGTCATTCGCGATGTCAATGATATTGCGCATGTGAAGGCTGGCAATGAACATGACCTCTTTTTTCTCCAAGGTTATGTGCATGCGCAGGACCGCCTATTTCAGATGGATGTAAGCCGCCGTCAAGCCAGCGGCACGTTGGCCGAACTTCTCGGTCCTGCTGCGTTGGCACAGGATGTTCAGCTTCGGACGATAGGACTGCGCCGAGCTGCCGAACGCTCGCTGCCGCTCCAATCGTCACGTATGCAAGCGATCCTTCAGGCATATGCAGACGGCGTAAACGCCTATGTCGCGTCTCACGCGCTGCCACCTGAATATGCCGCACTAAAGCTGACAAATTTCGGCGCGTGGACGCCCTTGGACTCACTCGCAACGATCAAGCTCCTTGCATTTGGACAGTCGTTCCAACTTGATACCCAACCCACGATCGCTCTGCTGAGTTATCAGAAGGCGGGCAAGATACTCGGCTTCGATGGAACGAAGCTGTTCTTTGAAGATGTGAATCGTGCCGCGCCTTTTGACCGAGCCTCGACGGTTCCCGATGCTTCCAATTCTGGACCGCTACGAGCCGCGGACGAAAAAGT
The DNA here is from genome assembly GCA_035652115.1 of Bryobacteraceae bacterium. GTDB lineage: Bacteria > Acidobacteriota > Terriglobia > Bryobacterales > Bryobacteraceae > Bog-105. The sequence continues at coordinate 143 of DASREJ010000240.1, read as the reverse complement.
AATTACTGGTGACACCACATTCCTTCAGCCGCGGACTCTCGAACTGGCCAATGAATACGAGCAGAAGACGAAAGACATGGAGGTGTTTCGTAAACAGCGGAAGGGACGTGAGGAGGGATTCTCGAACGAATGGGCGGTGAGCG
>DASREJ010000239.1:0-87885 GCA_035652115.1 Bryobacteraceae bacterium | reverse complement strand
TATTCCGGTTCCCGTGAGCTGGACGGTGAATGGAGTTGCACCCGGCGTCTCGAAAATTTCCAGCGTTCCGGTTCGGCTGCCGATTGCAGATGGTTCAAAAGTGACGGAGATAGAGCACGAAGCGCCCGGTATGAGCATGGTATTGCAGGTGGTGGCGTAAAACTGAAAGTCGCCGCTAATCGAGATGCCAACGGGTATCACTAGCGTTTGGCCGCTTGTATTGGTGAACGTAGTTGACTGGGGAGCGCTGGTCGTCCCCACGACCTGAGATCCGAAGCTGAGGCTGGCAGGAGTAACGGATTGGGCGGCAGCGACAGTCGCGAGGCACAAACTCAGTAAATACCGGCGAATCGAAATCAAACGAGGCATTGCTCGGAGCGGTAGTGCCGCAAGGATGCGAAATATATCAACCGGAGCTGCTCACGTCAGGCGGCTAACGCCCGTAAATCGTAGAGAGATTACAGCCGCCAAATCAGCACACTGCCAAATCAACACTCCAATACCCAAATCAACACTGGACAACGTGCTGATGAGAGTGTATGCTCGGCTGGGCCCTATACCCATAGCGCCACACCTGAAGCAGCTCGACCTTACAAGGAGACATTCTGAAGATGCGAATTTTAGTTGCAGCTATGGCTACATTTTTGATCACGTCTACACCGCTGCTGCGCGGCGAGGACGCAGCGCGTGCTCACCGTGTTTCACCGCTACTCGTGATTGGACCCAAAGCCATTCGGGTTGACGTCCCGGGAGGGGCAACTTTCGCATGCCAGCTTCCAGGTGCAGCCCTGAACTGTTACGCTCCTTCCGAGATACTGACCGCGTACAACATTCAGCCGCTGCTAGATGAGGGATTTACCGGTGCGGGAAAAACTATCGTCATTATCGACGCGTTCGGGAATCCAACTATCACAGATGATCTGACCGTATTCAACACTGTCTTTGGGCTCCCAGCGGCAAAACTAAATATCATATATCCGGACGGGCAGCCGGTCTTTGATCCCAATAACGCCGACGAGGTGGGCTGGTCCGGCGAGATCTCGCTCGACGTGGAAATGGCACACGCGATCGCACCCGCAGCGACTATCGATCTGGTGATCGCCAAGTCCGATGCCGATGCAGATATTTTGAGCGCCACGAAATACGCTGTCGACCATCACCTGGGCGATGTAATCTCACAGAGCTTCGGGGAGAACGAGAGCTGCGTAGATCCATCCATCGCCAGCAAGCAACACCAAGTATTTATCGAAGCAACTTTGAAAAACATGACGCTATTTGCATCGTCAGGCGACAATGGCGCTGCCCAAGAGACGTGCGATGGGACCTCTTTTGTAAAGGCAGTTTCGAGCCCTGCCGTTGATCCGCTGGTGGTGGCTGTGGGGGGTACTTCATTACGAGCGACGCAGCCGACGGGAACTTACGTGGGAGAGACCGTCTGGAATGACGAATTTGGCGCTTCTGGTGGCGGGTATAGTGTCCTATACAACAAACCCTTCTACCAGCTTCTCGCCGTGAAGGGAAGCAAACGCGGCATACCGGACGTCGCATACAACGGGGATGTGAACAACGGTGTGTTAGTGGCCTGGAGCCAGGGCGTCCCCGCCAATGTAGGCGACATCTTCATCTTTGGGGGAACGAGCGCGGGCTCGCCCCAATGGTCGGCTCTCCTTACGCTTGCTGACCAGCGCGCGGGTTTCGATCTCGGGTTCATCAATCAAGGCCTGTATCTTATAGAACTTAGTCGAAAAGCGTATCCCGCCTCATTCCACGACATTACCAGCGGAAACAACAGCGTGACGGTCACCGATGCATCCGGGAACCCACTTTCGATAGCGGGCTTCAACGCAGGACCAGGTTGGGATCCGACTACCGGCCTTGGTTCACCCAAAGGTATCGACTTTGTCGACAATCTGCTCAAGTTCGTTTCCCCATTTGACGGGTTGATCGGGATTGTTGAGAGTGGACCGCTCTCGAGGGAATCCGTATCGTTGCACGGCAAGCAGCGGCCCCACTGACGACGGCGTAAATTCGTTATCGCGCCTTGATAGGCGCGGGCCAGTCAGGCGAGCTAACGCCTTAAATCATAGAGAGATTACATAATTGACAAACGGCTAACGCCGATGTAAGCTACCCGTTCGGTCTGGCTCCATAAGACCGGAGTGTACGCAACAGGGGAGTTGTTATGAGGGCTTTTCGCGTATGGGTTGCACCCATGCTGTTTATCTTTGTGTTCTTTTGTTTTACGTCCGTGCTGTCTGCGCAGACGCTCACCACCGGCGACGTAACGGGCACAATTACCGACGCTTCCGGAGCCATTGTTCCCGGCGCGCAGGTGACGCTTCGCTTTATCTCGACAAACGAGACCAGAACGGCGACGTCGAATTCGAACGGCGTGTACCGATTCTCATTGCTGCAGCCGGGGGAATATGAGATTTCCGCAGACCGCACAGGGCTGAAATCCAGCATTCAGCGTTTCAATCTGCTGCTGGGGCAGGAACAGCCGGTAAATCTGGTTCTTCAAGTTCAACAGACGCAGGAAGTTGTGCAGGTCACGGGAGAAGCTTCCATTGTCCAGACGGAAAACGCAAATCGCACTACGTCCATAAATGCCGCACAAGTTGTGGAGTTACCCGCAGCGGGCGGCGACTTGACGACGCTCGCGATGACGACCCCTGGGATTCGGGTCAACATTCAAGGCGGATCGGGGAATATGAATGCCGAGGGCATCCCGGGTTCATCGATGCTGTTCACACTGAATGGCGCCGATGTTATGGACCCCTACAATAATCTGAACAATTCGGGCGCGAGCAACAACTTACTGGGGCAGAATGAAATCGCCGAGGCGGCGGTGGTGCTAAACGCCTATAGCGCGCAATACGGCCGCATGGCGGGCGGGCAGGTCAACCTGATCGGTAAGTCGGGAACCAATGATTTCCATGGAAATCTGCTGTATAACTACAACGACCGCATCCTGAACGCGAACGACTTTTTCAATAACATTTCGGGGACGCCGAAAGGCATCGCGATTGCGAATCAATATGGCGGTTCGATCGGAGGGCCGGTTTGGATTCCTAAGGTTTACAACGGCAAGAACAGGACGTTCTTCTACTTCGATACCGAGGGACTGCGCTATGTGCTGCCCAGCAGCGGCGTGGTGTCTATTCCGACGCAGCAATTTGAGAATTATGTGCTGGCGCATGTTCCGGCAGCTTCCGCGCCTCTGTACCAGGATGCATTCAATTTGTATAACAGCGCGCCCGGGATCAGCCGGGCACAAAACGTGACGAACGGCCCGGGAATTCTTCAGGATGCCAACGGCAATTTAGGCTGTCAGAGCAAGGGCTCGTTTGTAGGGACACCAGCTCCGGGAGGCGGTATCTTTGGCGTAAGCGTTCCCTGTGCTCGTGCATTTTCAACTAACGTTTCACAGTTGAACACGGAAGGATTGCTGATCGCTCGGGTAGACCAGGACATCAGCAGCAAACAAAAGATCAATTTCCGATATGAGTACGATTGGGGCCTGCAGGCTACGGCCGCGAGTCCCATTAATCCGGTCTTTAATTCCCAGAGCACCCAACCGCAGCATCAAGGTCAACTTAATTACACCTATGTGATTACGCCTACTCTGGTGAACAGCTTTATTGGCGGTGCGAGCTGGTATAGCGCGATATTTGGTGTTGCCGATTTCCCAAAGGCGGAGTCGCTGATGCCGGAACGGTTCACGTTTACCGACGGAGGCGCCAATGGAAGCAATGGCACTGGTTTCGCGACGGTCGGCGCAAGCTTTCCGACGGGCCGAAATGTGGGCCAGGCGCAACTTATCGATGATTTGTCATGGTCCCTTGGCAAGCACTCGCTGAAGTTTGGCGCAAACTATCGATACAACCGTGTTACAGACACCAGCATTGCGAGCGGCGCGTACGAGGGCACTTATGCGTTTAGCGATCTTGCCGATTTCGCGGCCGGACAGGTAGCCTCGGTGAATGGCTCCAAGGGGTTGGCCAGCAGTTTCAGCCAATCGTTTCCGCTACTCTATGCGGCGCACATCCGGCTGTACTCGCTGAACTTTTACCTTCAAGACGAGTGGGCAGTTACTAAGTCGTTCAAATTGACCTACGGCATGCGTTTCGAGCGCGACGGCAATCCTTCATGCGTGGACAAATGTTTCGCGCGCATGAACACGCAGTTCGGCACATCGGGGTACCAGGGCGGCGCCAATGTTCCATACAATTCCACCATCACCACCGGGTTATCGAATGCTTACCAGGGCTTGGAATCGATGGTCTACGAACCGCGGGTTGGGTTTGCATGGACTCCATTCGGACCGAGTAAGACTGTTTTTCGCGGCGGCGTCGGACTTTTTGCCAACCTGTTCGCGGGAAGCGTGGCTTCGTATGTTTTTAACAACTCACCGAACAAGTTTTCGCCAACGGTTCCGTCCGGCACGGTCGGACTGTCGGCCGATCCCAATAGTGCGCTGTACACGGCCATTTCTTCGGCACAGGCATTTGAGAATGGTTTCTCGCAGGGTTACACCTTGACGCAAATTCAGGCCGGGTTGGGCAAAGTAGCGTTTACACCGCCCAGCTACTATTCGCCGCCTTCGCTCTTTAAAGCGCCAAAGGTGTGGGAGTGGAGCTTTGAAATTCAACAGCCACTAACCGCTCACAACGTGCTTGACGTCACGTACGCAGGCAACCACGGATACAACGAGGCAATGTCGAATTATTGGCCCAACTTCTATCTGACGGGCACGGCGAGCTATCCGAACGGCTATGGGGGTCTTCCGCTTGCGCCGCTCGATCCACGATTCTATGCCGTGGACCAGGTGCTGACAAACGGTTATTCGAATTACGACGGCCTGAGTGCTCAAGTACGGCACGCGTTCAGCTTCGGATTCCAAGGACAGATTGGATACACGTGGAGTCATGCTCTAGGCACTGCCACATTCACGACTGTGAACGGCGGCACGCCGCTGGTGAATCCCAGCAACATTAACGCAAACTATGGCAATCTGCCATTCGACACACGCCACCAAGTGACCGGCGATCTGGTTTGGAACGCACCGTGGAAATTCCAGAATCGAGCGCTAAATCTAATCGCAGGCGGATGGACGGTTGGAACCAAGCTATATCTTTACAGCGGCTCGGCATTTTCCGTCACGAACAGTGCGATCCCGGGGAAAATCAATAGTAAGTACACCACCGGAATTACTATAATGGCGGACTTAGTTAGTCCGTCCGTGACGACGAACTGCGGCAAGAGCACAATCAATACTGCCTGCTACGCTAACACGCAGTTTGCTGCCGCGCCGGGGAATAGCTATAAAGATCCTTTTATACAGACGGACTACGGCAATTTGGCGCCAGGCGCGTTTTATGGGCCCGGTTACTTTGATATCGATACGCAACTGCTGAAGAATTTCACTATCCATGAAAGAGTAAAGTTCACGTTGGGAGCGCAAGCGTATAACATGCTCAACCATCCAAATTTCCTAAATCCGTCAGGTAGCGTAACCGCCGGATCCTTTGGCCGGATTACTTCGACCGCCCCTCCGCCGACGAGCATGTATGGGTCTTTCCAAGGCTCGGCGGTGTCGGGTCGCGTACTGGTGGTCAGCGGCAAGTTTAATTTTTGACAAAGCGTTAGCATCCGAAGCCTAGAAAGTCTATTGACATCTGCTCCCGCGGTGGTAGTATTTCGAAACAGGTAGTCTTCGCTAAACACCACCGAGGGGGTAGTGCATGGACATCGACAAGCGTTCGCTCGTGCTGTGTCTGTTGTTTGTTTCTCTAGTTGGCCTCGTCGCCCCGAGTCTTTCGCTCGCTCAAACATCTACAACGGGCGTTGTTGTCGGAACCGTTACAGACCCGAGCGGCGCGGCGGTACCGAACGCGAACGTGCAACTGCTGAATACGGGCACCAACGCGACGGCTAACGCGACCACCAATAACGACGGCGGGTTCACGTTTCCGAACGTTGCTCCCGGGAGTTACAAGGTCACAGTGACCGCCAGCGGCTTTCGCACGATGGTCGAGAACGGCACCGTCGAAGTGAATAAGAGCTTGAACTTGCCGGTCCAACTGGAAGTTGGGGGGCAGAATCAGGTTGTCGAAGTGACGGCCGCGGCTGCCGCCGCACTGCAAACGCAGGATGCACAAATCGGAAACGTTATTTCCACGAACAACATCTTGCGCCTGCCGACTCTGCAGCGCAATGCGACGGAGCTAATGAATCTGCAGCCTGGAGTAGTGGCTTCCGGCGCATCCGGCACAAGCGGACTCAACATGCGGGTTAGCGGCGCGATTGACGATCAGAATACGGTCACGCTGGACGGGATCGATATTACGCAGAATATTGTTGCGACCAACACTTCCATTCCAACGCCAGCCGACAGTGTGGAGGAGTTCCGCGAAAACGTCGCGAATCCGACGGCGAGTTTGACACGCGCCTCCGGCGGGCAGGTGACGCTTATCGGACGGCGCGGCGGCAACGAGCTTCATGGCGCTCTGTATGAATATCTGCAGAATACGGCGCTGAATACGAATACATGGGATAACAACCGCGTACACCAGCCGAAAGCTTCGATTCGCGACAACCGCTACGGTGTGCGCCTAAGCGGCCCGCTTCAAAAAGACAAGACTTTCTTTTTCGCAAATTATGAGGCAAGACGTTTCGACAGCGTATTGCAGACGACCCGCACAGTCCCCACTGCGACGTTGCGTCAGGGCATCATTGAGATTCCAGGCCCGACCGGAGTCGAACAATTCAATTTAAAGAGCCTGGATCCGCGCGGGATCGGGTTGAATCCCTCGGTGGCAGCGCAGTTTGCGGATATGCCGTTGCCGAACTTACCAGGAGTCGGCGATGGACTAAACACGAGCGGCTATTTCGTCAATGCCCCGACCCCTATTCAAACCGACTACGGCGTGATGCGTCTGGATCATACCTTCAACGAGAAGTTCACGTTAAATACGAGTTTCACTTATTACCGAATCGATCAGGCCAACACGGGCACACCCCAAATTTCCCTTTTGGGTGGAACTCCGAAAGATATCGCGACGTCACCGGCGCGCGCCATTGTTCCGCTGGCACAATTGACGTGGCAGATTTCACCGACGTGGTTAAATGTGACGCGGGTTGGATGGATTCGAGATACGACACAAGCTAACGTAGCCTCGCCCACTCAAGCAGCCGGGACTCTGAATATTCCGGGAACGCAAACGTCGGCGGGGCCGATCGCGTTATTGATCGGGAGCGGCGTGAGCACCTTTATCGATTCGCCAATTGATATGGATACCCAGCGGGCACGCTTTCAGGGATCGTGGACACAAAGCCGGCAAATCTACGACGACGTGACCAAGGTCATGGGCACACACCAGATTCAGTTCGGCGGGCAGTTGTTCCAGCTTCCTTTTACCCATGGTCGCGCGGACAAGGTGATCGGGTCCATTACATCGCTGATCGCGCAGGTGGATGGGGACCAGACCTATCTGGCCATTCCCGCAGCAGACCGACCGGCGTCCTGTTCGTCAACCGTGACGGCAAATTGTCTTCCTTCGAGTCAACTTACGAATTGGGATCGCTATTACGCGTCGCTTTTGGGTTTGGTGGATAACGTCAGCGTGCTTGCGGTACGCAACAACAATCTGCAGCCTCAGCCTTTCGGGACACCCTTACGGGACGTGACGAATCAGTGGGCACCTTATTTTTATGCACAGGATTCCTGGCGCATCAAGCCGAATTTAACTCTGTATTATGGCTTGTCGTATGGATGGCAGACTTCACCGACTGAGCAGCACAATCTGCAGACGGTCATGATCGATGCGTCTACGGGACAACCGATCACAGGATTGTTTATGCAGCAGAAAGAAAACTTCGCGCTGCAGGGACAGATTTATAACCCGACGTTTGGATTTGCGACGGTTGGCTCATCGCACCTTCCTGTCTACCACCCCGACTACGGCGCCATAGCGCCGCGCGTGGCGATGGCATGGAATCCGTCAGCAACCAGCGGATTTCTAGGCAAGTTGCTGGGTGACAAAAAATCGGTGATCCGGGGCGGATTCGCGATGGTGTATGACCGCTCGAATACCGTGCAGAGCGTCGAGATTCCCATGCTCGGCATCGGCTTCGACCAGAACGCGATTGTGCCGGCTCCACTGTGCACCGCCACGGGTGCTGGGGGAGCGGGCTGCAACGCGGCGGCGGGCAACGCGAATCCAGGTTTGTCGAGTTTCCGCGTAGGCATCGACGGCACGCTGCCACTGCCAACCGCGACGGCAGCTACTTCGCCGATTGTTCCCGGCGTAGGGGCGGAGACACTTTCGTTCCAGGTAGATCCTGCCGCCAAGACTGGGCGCAGCTACAACATCGACTTCAGTTTCCAGCGTGAACTTCCGGGCGGCATCCTCATGGAAGCAGCGTACGTCGGCCGGATGTCGCGTGACCTGCCGCAAGCAGTAAATGTTAATTCGGTGCCCTACATGTTCGTGGACAAGGCTTCAGGACAGTCTTTTGCGCAGGATTATGATGCGGTGGCAAATGCGCTACGCTCGGGCCGCTCTGTGCCGGTGCAGCCCTGGTTTGAGAACCAGTTTCCGGGACTTGCCGCACAACAAGGGACTGCCAGCGCGACAGCGTATGTCGCGGGAAAGAACTCGGCCTTCTTTACGCAAGGCAGCGTGGGCAGTCTGTTCCTCAATATGGATACCTATCGGCGCGGCCTAGGCTTGCAGGCGTATGACAGCGATCAAGCTCAAGTGGAATTCCTGCGCACGTATATTGGTTACGGCAACTACAATGCCGGCGTTCTAACCCTTACGAAACGGCTTTCGCATGGGTTCACGATTATCGGCAACTACACTTACTCCAAGGCGCTAGACGATGGATTGTCGAACCAGAACAATGCAGGATTCTTTTCCAATAGCTTTAATCCGAGCGTGCAGTATGGGCCTTCCTCCTATGACCGGCGGCACGTTGTGAACATCATTTCGCAATACGACCTTCCCGCTGGCAATGGCCACTTAGTGCACGGTAATTCCCTGGTCAACCACATCATCGGCGGCTGGTATGCTTCCGGTATCTTTTCGGCCTGGACCGGAGTACCGGTTCGCGTGCTGGAGGGCAGCCAAGTCTGGGGCGGCGGAACATCGGTGATCGGCGCGAACGATTTTATGGTTCCGAACGGACCGCTCCCCTCAACGGGACTGAACCGCGGTGTGTCATCGGGAACGTGCAGCAACGGAATCGCGAATTCCGCTGTGGCAACCTCGGTTTCGGGAACCGGACAGGATATTTTTGCCAATCCGGCAGCAGCTTACTGCGACTTTGGGTATATCCAGCTTTCGACAGACGGACGCACTGGCAGCGCAAACCCGATGTACGGTTTGCCTTTCTGGAACCTGGATCTACGAGTGGGAAAAACGACCAACATTACGGAACGGTTCAAGCTGGGCTATTCCGCAGATTTCTTCAATATTTTCAATCACGACAATTTTGCGAACCCGGCCCTGACTTTCACCAGCCCGGCAACTTTCGGCGTGATTACGAGCACGTTCACGCCACCGAACCGCAGCAATTCCGCACGTTGGATCGAGATGGGCTTGCGGTTGGATTTCTAAAATTAACCGGCAAACGGCCGCGCGGAGCTTTAGCGATCTCCATTCTGATTTCCAAGCACCACGCGGCCTGCCAGGCTGCTCCAATTCCGTTAAACGAACCAACTGATGACGAGCCCGGCTGAAGCGGCAAAGATAACAACTGTTGTGATCCAGCCCAGTATGTTGATGGCGCGGCCGTTGACACGCTTTCCCATCAGCTCTTGATTGTTTGTCATGCGCAGGATCAAGAGCATCAGAGGGGGCGTCGAGAAACCTTGCACAATTCCCGCAAGGACAAGCGCTTTCATGGGATTGATGCCAAAAAAATTCAGGCCGATGGCGATTAAAGTAAAAATCGCGATGGCGGCGTAGAATCGTTTCGCTTCTGCAGGCTTTCTGTAGAGACCATGTTTCCAGCCGGCGCTCTGGCAGAGGTCATACGCTGCGCCGGTTGTCATAACAGGCACGGCAAGAAATCCCACACCAATTACTCCTAACGCAAACAACAGACCCGCTGCGTTTCCGGCGAGTGGCTGTAAGGCTTGGGCAGCTTGCGCTGCGGTATTGATGTCGGTTTTTCCGGTTTTGAAAAGTGTTGCGGCCGTGGAAAGAATGATGAAGTACATCACGGTGTTCGAGAAGAACATTCCAAAGATGATGTCCCACATAGACTGCTTTAGTTCAGACCGGCTTGCGCCTCTTCGCTGCCACAATCGCCTTTTTCCAGAGGCTATTTTCTCCTCCACTTCTTCATTCGATTGCCATGTGTATAAATAAGCCGAGAGAGAAGTCCCGATCACCGCGACAATCATGCTCAGGAAGTCTTTATTGAACTGAATGGTGGGAATGAAGGACCCTCGCAGCACCGCGCCAGCTTCTGGATGAGCGAGAACCGCGGCACCTATATAAGCGAGTAATGCCATTGCGAGCAGGCGAAACACATTGCGAATAAGCGTATAAGACGCCCATATCTGGAGCGCCAGAACAAGCAAGCCGGTGATGATTACAATCGCGCCGATTGGAAGCGGAATGAGCAGGTTTAAGGCGGCCGCCATGCCGCCGATATCTGCGCCGGCTTCGATCAGATTGCCGATGATTACGCCCGTTAACACCATGTAGAGAAACCAAGGCCGATAGTGCCGGCGAATCACCGCGAAAAGCCCTTCTCCGGTGACCAGACCGAGCTTGGATGAAAGGTATACGACCGCCACCATCATCGGAAACGTGACCGGGGCTGTCCACAGGAATGAAGGGCCCAACTTGGCGCCCGCGCTTGCGTATGTTCCGATCGCCGAGGGATCGTCATCCGCTGCGCCAGTTATCAGGCCTAGACCGATGGCCCGAATGATTCCTTTAGAGCGGTTTGTCGGCGGGGAAGCCGAGAATTCCCTCCGCGGAGTTGGTGCATCGGTAGAACTGATACCAGGGGCCGACATCTGAGACTACGTTAGGTAGACCGCAAAAGTCAGCCGGGATGCCCCTGGCAGTTATGCCAGCAAAGGAATGGTTACTGATGACTGGCTGCGATCGATTCTTGCGCTAGCGGCAATACTGCCCGGAGAACAGTACCATCACCAGGTTTGGATCGTATTTCAAAGAGGCCCTGCAGCAAATGAACACGCTCCGCCATACTGACGAGTCCAAGGCCTCCCTTGGCGCGAGCACTTGCGATTTCGAATCCACGCCCGTCATCAGTGATTAACAGATTGATGCAATTTTTGCCGTGAGTGACTTCGATATCCACGTGTCTGGCGCCCGAGTGCTTGCTTATATTGCGGATGGCCTCCTGCGTCAGTCGAAAGATACAAATTGCGACATCGTTTGGTATTGGCTCGAGATGCTCGGGTACTCGCAAGGCGATCCGCAGTCCCGCCGAAGTGTCTGATTCGGCAATCAACGATTGCAGCGCGGCAGCCAGTCCACCATATTCCAACACTACCGGATGCAGTTCATGAGACAGGCTGCGCAGCGCGCTTGCAACGTGAACCGTGCGTTCATGCAGTTGTTCTACTTGATGGACAAGAGAATCCGAAGGTGAAAGTTGGCGTTTCAGGTTACTCAGCGATATCGAAATAGATGCGATTTGTTGATTAAGATCGTCGTGCAGCTCTCGTGCAATATGCCGCCGTTCCTCTTCCTGTGCTTTCATCAGACGTCCTGCCAATTGGCGAATTTGCGCGTGGCTCGATCGCAGTTCCTCTTGATTCTTTTGTAGGGCCTCTTGCGCCTGTTTTTGTGCCGTGATATCCCACCCAACGCCTTGGATTTCAATGTCGCCCGCCGCATCTCGAATTACGTGATTCACCCACTGTGACCAACGAATGCTTCCGTCCGGTTGGCGATGCTGGTGTTCACTTGCGCCTGAATGCCGCCCTTCCAATGTGGCCTGAAGAAGCGCACGCACAGCCGTTCGCTCCTCGTGTGGAAGGAGCTCGAGAAAATTCCTGCCAAGTAAATCGTCTCGCGTCCTGCCAAAGTAGCGGCAGTAAGCGTCATTGACAAAGGTTAGTGTCGCGTCCGGACGACATCGAACGATCATTTCTGTCTGGGTCTCCGCTACCCAGCGATATCGTTCCTCGCTGGTTTGTAACGCCTTCTCGCGCAAGTCCGCAATTGCAGATGTCTCTATCAGGGCGGATTCGGCTTCGGCCAGTTTTCGGTAGGTGTCGAGGTGTTTAGCAACAAGCTCGGCAAAAAGCCTAAACATCCCCACAATTTCCGGCGCCTTCACGCGAGCAGGCCGTCGATCAAGCGCGCACAAAGTACCAAAGAAGGATCCGTCGGCCAGAATGATGGGGGCAGAGATATAGCTCTTGAAGCCATACGTGGCAGCATGCTTAGACCAAGACTCGTCTTCCGCGACGTCATTGAAAATTACCGGCTCGCGGCTCTGCCGTATTTTGTTGCAGATTGTTGTCTCGATTTTCAGCTCACCGCCGGGTTCCAGATTAAAACCAATTTGATCCAGCACCCGGCACGCAACCCATCGCTCTTCGGTGACACGAGCAACGACTACAAACCCCATCCCGGTGATGCGGTGAACAACTTCGAGAATGGTTGGGACGGCTTCTATACGGCTTATCTTCTCGATATCTTGTTGATATTTGTCAGCCATTTACCAGCAGTTATAAGCGGCTCTGCCGCAGGAGCTTGGGTTGATTGCGGAATTATATATGAACGTCTACCCGCGGACATTGGTTACTGCATCACAAATCTGTGACAAACGCCACACGAGTTTTCGATGCTACGCATGCCGTCAGACTGCGGGTATGGCAGGAGCCCGACGCGAAATTTTCCGGGACGGCAGTTTTCCGTGCGAGGGCGACTTGAAACTTTCGACCGACCAAACAATTCTTCCTTGAATGAGGATGCTTACAGTTCGCCAAGGACTCAAAAAAACAACGTCCCGCCATTTGCCGCTATGGGGAACGATCGGCCTAACTGCAGCGGGAGTTTTGGCTGGGTTACAACTATTTAGAAAAGCGCCTAAGACAAAGTTTGACTTAGCTGGAAAGGTCGTGTTGATTACGGGCTCGCGCGGGCTAGGCTTGGCGCTCGCGCGCGAATTCGGTCAACACGGCTCATACCTAGCTTTGTGCGCCCGAAACGCCGACGAACTTCAGAAGGCCTGCGAATCTCTGACCCAGGAAGGCATTGAAGCTGCGCCCTTTCCGTGCGATATAACGAACGACAGCGACATCGCGACGCTCATCCATAACGTTTTGCAGCGGTTCGGAAGGATCGACATCCTCATCAACAATGCAGGCGAGATTCAAGTGGGACCGCTTGAGAGCTTTGAGTATTCCGATTTCAGGAATGCGATGGATTTGATGTTCTGGGCTCCGGTGAAGCTGACGTTTGCAGTGCTTCCCCAGATGAAGAAACAGGGCGGAGGCCATATAGTTAACATCACGTCAATCGGCGGCCGCGTTAGTGTTCCTCATCTGTTGCCTTATAGTTGTGCGAAGTTTGCCTTGGTCGGATTTTCGACCGGCCTCAACACGGAATTGCGCGCGGCAGGCGTGCGTGTGTTAACGATTGTGCCCGGGCTGATGCGAACGGGTTCCTATCTTAAAGCAAAATTCAAGGGAGACGCCAAACGGGAGTTCGCCTGGTTTGGTCTCTTCGGCAATCTCCCGGGATTTTCTGTCGCGGCGAATTATGCGGCTCACTGCGTCCGGCGCGCAGTTGAAGATGGCCGACATGTCTGCACCATCTCATTGCCGGCCAAAATTCTGGTTGCCTGTGAGGCTCTTCTCCCTAATACAACAAGAACGATGCTGGCCGCCGCCAACCGTTTTCTTTTGCCTGAAGGAGGCGAATCTAAGAATGCCGTTGGCGGGCACTCGCTAGATCCTATGTTCGGCTGGTCCTTCCATATGTTTACCTCTCTCGGCAGGCGAGCCGCACGCACCCTAAATGAGGAACTAGAACCGGCGCCCGACGTACTCAGACAAGGCGCACAGTAAAGAATGTTGTTGTGGGGCGGAAACGCCCCACGCTCACTTTGAGGCGGCTTTGGCGGAAGCAGCAGTTTTACGAACGTGATGTTCGACTTTGCCCGCGCCATCGGCACGCAATGCGTCCTGCGCCAGGGGCTTCGCTATTTCTGTCAATAAGAAATCGGCACTTTCCTCCTCGCCTAATGTATGAGTGAGGAGTTTTGCGACGTCTATCTCGCCGAGGAGCCGGGCCAAGCTCTTCGCAGTTCCATACGCCGATATTTCATAATGCTCCACTTTTTGCGCAGCAGTAATAAGCGCCAAGTCGGCGGTCAATTCATTTTTTTCCTTTCCCTTCGCAATGACCTCCTGACCTTCTTCGATGAGACCCATCATCCCCTTACAGGGCTTGGATTGCGCCTTTTCACCGAGCATGCCGAAAGCGTTCTTGAGGCGCTCTATATGACCTTCCGTTTGCACCAAATGTTTTTCGAGGGCCTCTTTCAACTTTGGATGGTGCGCCGCGTTCACCATCTCTGGCAAGGCTTTCGTCAATTGAGCCTCGGCATTCAACAGATCTTCCAATTGATCTTGCAAGAGTTCTTTCATTTGTGTCATAAATTATTCCTTTCGATGAACTTAGTGAGGCCCTTAGCTGGATTGCTTGTTAGCAGTTCGCCTTGCCGCGGCCGAATGGCCGTTTGAAGCATCGCTAAGTGCAAACTCTTCGGCTTCGCGTTCCCCGCTTTGGGGTGACCGGAATCTTTGAAATGCCGGCGCTTCCACAAATTCCCAGCTATCTCCCTGGTTCCAGGGACCACGAGCGTCGGGCTCGCCCCGATCACCGATGCCTGTAGAGTCGTTGAAATACTGATCGACAATACCTGGAGTGGGCGGGATTCTTCCAATAGAGAGCATCGGCTTACCCAGGCTTTCCAGAGCCAAACTAAATGCCTTCATGTGAGTAATTTCGCGCGTCATCAAGAACTGAAGCGCGTCGAGAGTGCCGGCATCATCGCAAAAGTTCATGAGACGCTCGTACGTGATTTTTGCCCGGGCTTCCGCGGCGATGTCGTTGCGAAGATCAACGTCGAGTTCTCCAGTAATTTTGAGGTAATCCGCGGTCCAGGCCGAACCCATAGAGTTATATAAGTTCACACCTCCGCCTCCGACGACGGCAATCAAAGGATCTTCTTCAGCCGCGGTGCGGTGACTTCTCGATGGCTTCAAGTGCATGCGCGCCAGAACGCCGATTATCTCCAGATGACTGAGTTCCTCAGTTCCGATGTCCATGAACAGATCCTTGCGTTCAGGATCGTCGCAATTAATGCCTTGTACGGAGTACTGCATGGCCGCTGCTAACTCACCATTGGCGCCGCCGAACTGCTCCAGTAACATGTTGCCGAAGCGAGGGCTCGGCGTGTCCACTCGAACCGTGTACATCAATTCTTTTACGTGGTGATACATTCTTCTTCCTGTTCTTTTGAGTGGATGCACACGGGGCCAGAGCAACACCTCTCAAAACTACTTAGAAAAAAGGATCGGCAGGTTTTGACGCAAGTAAGGTGGCCGGGACACGATGCTTTCAAACGCCGCGGTGCGCGAGCGGACTTCAGTGAATTTGTTGTTTGATGCCGTATACAGTGGTCTGCGGATTGTAGTTGCGCCAATCGAACCAGTAATCCTTTATTACTTGGAGAGGTTCAAGACAAACTCCTTTGAATTTGCCGTCAATGGCGCATCCGTGGAAATTCCACCTGCTGCCGCTCTGCGCGTCTAGTAGTAGAACTCCAGATTGCGATTGTTCCTTGGCCTCGGGAATGCGATAGAACTCTGGTGTTGCCGATCCGGGCAGCCGACGTCGAAAGACACGAACGGACAGATTGTCGGGGCCGACCACAAGCAGGACGGGTTCACCGCTCACATGATCTTCAATCAACTTCTGTTTAAGAACCGCCGCATAGGGGAATGCACGGCTAGCGCCAAAAGCCCGCACGCCCAACATCAGATCACGTGGTTTGAGACCCGCTTGCGCGTAGCTTATGACGGTGGGAGTGCTGGCCATTTTTACATCCCAGTCTTCGGGAGCATAGTCGTGCACATAGCGGCTAACATCGTTCAACACGGTACCTTCGGGCCGTTCCGATTTCCAAAGCGCAAACGTAAGTTCGTCGGCCGCGACAAGCGTGAGGCGATGACCAGCGAGCGGCCCCGCCACGGCAAGTCCGGTAATCTGCTGCCAATACGTTCCCGTTTGCTCATCTCGCATGAGGAAATTCTGGTTGTTTATGCCAGCCAGATGGAAATTGAGCGGAACCCCTTCGACAGTTCTTTGAAACACCAGACCGGTGTGACAGAGCGTTCAATACGTCGCGATGATGGGCACGCCGCCGACTACATCGTTAACGAGGTGATGGTAGGAGATGATTCGGATGGGGTAGGCTCGGGCGGCGCCGTTGACGTTGATCGCGATCACTTGCTCGCGGCCATCCAAGCTCGTTTTTGGCGCGGGAGAAAAGCTGGGCTTGTCCAATGGATGAAACAGCAATTCGTAAACGTTCACACGAGATAGCACTCCGCAGGAAGCAACGGCCAGGAAGCAGAGCAAGGCGACGATCTTGCGCGAGATGCGCGGTGTCGTGCGCCAAACCCAAATTAAAAACATCAGGGCAGTAATAACCAGAATCACTTCGAGAAACGGTCTGAGACGCATGACGGCGAGCGCCGCGCTCAGCTCACGCGGACCTTGATAGCGAAACGGGCGAAGGACATATAGAGGATAGGCGAGAAGCAGGAAGGAAAGCAGAAGACAACCGATGAGGCCGAGGAGCGACTTGCGAAACATTCAGAGTGTCAGCACTTTCGTATCTTGTGAGACAGAATAGCACCGGATTGGATGGGTTACGTCGGCGGAAAGTCGAGTATCCAATTCAAACTAAAAGATGGTTCGCCTTTGCGAGGCGTCTTAGCGGAGCAGCCCCTGTGATGAAATAAAGGTTCCACGGGGATCTCAACGCTCTTTGTGCGATTTGATCCTTTCAGTTCAGGCAAAAGAATATCGAATGAGTAAGAAAATCCGTTCGACTACCATCCTGTGCGTACGCCGCGGCGGCAAAGTAGTGTTGGCGGGCGATGGTCAAGTCACCATGGGAAATGAAGTTTTGAAGAGCGGAGCGAAAAAGCTACGACGCCTTTACAACGGGAAGATCATCTCCGGTTTTGCGGGCTCGACGGCAGATGCCTTCGCATTATTTGCACGTTTCGAAGCGAAGTTGGAACAATACACCGGTAATTTACCTCGCAGTGTTGTAGAACTCGCGAAGGAATGGCGAACCGACCGTATGCTGCGCCACCTGGAGGCATTGTTGCTGGTTGCCGACGTTCAGGATATGTATATCGTGAGTGGCACAGGCGACGTGATAGAACCGGATAGTCCGATCGCCGCGATTGGTTCGGGCGGTCCGTTTGCCAAATGCGCTGCCGTGGCGCTGCTTGAAAATACGAACCTCGGCGCGCGGGAAATCGTCGAAAAGGCGATGAAAATCGCGGGCGAAGTATGCATTTATACAAACAGCAACGTCACCTATGAGGAACTGTCGTAATGGTTATTTATCTGCCGCAGCAATCCTCGGATGAGACACCTCTGCTTGACGAACTCACGCCACGCGAGATCGTAGCTGAGTTGGATAAGCACGTCATCGGTCAGACGGACGCAAAGCGCTCCGTTGCGATTGCGCTTCGCAATCGAGTTCGGCGTCAGAAACTCGATCCGGAAATGGCCGAAGAGGTCATGCCGAAGAACATCCTGATGATTGGCCCCACCGGCGTGGGAAAGACCGAGATTGCGCGCCGATTGGCCAAGCTCGCGAACTCGCCGTTTCTGAAAGTGGAGGCCAGCAAGTTTACCGAAGTCGGCTATGTGGGCCGCGACGTGGAATCGATGATTCGAGATCTCGTCGATGTGGCGATTGACATGGTGCGCGAGGAACGGCTGGAACAAGTGGCCGATCGCGCCGAGCAACAGGCAGAAGACCGGTTACTCGATCTGCTGATGCCGCCGCAACCGGAAGCCGCTGAAAGTGTGGATCGCACGCGCGAAAAGCTGCGCGAGAAGTTGCGCGCCGGCAAGTTGGACGACCGCACCGTGGAAGTAGATGTCAAAGAGCGGGGACCCACGTTTGAAGTTTCAACCAACGGCAACATCGAAGAGATGGACATCAATCTCAAAGATGTCATCCCCGGTTTGTTCGGCCCGCGCAGCAAGAAACGCAACATGCGCGTTTCCGAGGCGATGGAGTACCTGATTCAAGAGGAAGAGCAGAAGCTTGTCGATATGGATCAAGTCACTCGCATCGCGCTGGAGCGAGTGGAACGGAACGGCATTATCTTTCTCGACGAAATTGACAAGATTGCGGGTCGTGAAGGCGGTCATGGGCCGGATGTCAGCCGGGAGGGAGTGCAGCGCGATATTCTGCCGATCGTCGAAGGAACCACAGTCAATACGCGACATGGATTTGTGCGTACTGACCATATTCTGTTTGTTGCGGCCGGCGCATTCCACGTTTCGAAGCCCGCCGACCTGATTCCGGAACTGCAAGGCCGTTTCCCCATTCGGGTCGAATTGAAATCGCTTTCGGAAGCCGATTTTATTCGCATTCTGAAAGAACCGAAATCGGCGCTGGTCAAGCAATACACGGCGTTGCTCGAAACTGAAGGCATCAAGTTGACCTTTACCGACGACGCAATAGTGGAGGTCGCACGCAATGCCGCGCAAGTGAATGAATCGGCGGAGAACATCGGCGCCCGGCGCCTTCACACCATCATGGAGAAACTGCTGGAAGATATCTCTTTCGACGGGCCCGACCTTAAGAAAAAGAACATCAAAATCGATTCCGCGTATGTGCGTAAGCAGCTAGCCGATATTGTCAAAGATCAAGATTTGAGCAGGTATATTCTTTAGTGCGGCCGAGTGGCGCTGCATTGCTGTTGGCCTGTTTGATGCTGGCAGGATGCGGGTATGTCGGTCCTGTCCTGCCGCCTTCTCCCAACATTCCAAATCCGGTCACGGATCTGCAAGCTATCGAGAAGGGCGACCGGCTCAATATTACGTTCAGCGTTCCACCGCGCACAACGGACAGCATCGTTATCAAGCATTACACCGCGATCGATCTCGCCATAGGCCCGGCTGACACGCCGTTCGATTTTGACAAGTGGTCGGCTTCTGCCCAGCACTTTGAAGTTGCGGCGCCGCCGGTCGACCCGGAAGCGCCGAAACCAGAGCCAGTATCGAAAGCATTGCCTGCCGCCGAATGGGTGGGCAAGCATGTTGTAGTTGCCGTCCGCACTTCGACGAGAAAAGAGGACCACTTTTCGCAATGGTCGAATCGCGTTCTGCTAGATGTCATTTCGCCGCTGTCTGCCCCGAATACAAAGGTTGAGGCTACAAAGAATGGCTATCTATTGACTTGGCCTGATGAGGGAGCGGGCGTTCACTATCTTATTTTTCGACGCGGCCCCACGGATAAGACACCGGTACAAATCGGAACTTCCGATGATCCTCTTTATTTGGACAGAACATCGCAATGGGACACGTTGTACAACTATACGGTTGTCGCCCAGAAAGGGACCGCGCAGAGCAATTCGTCGAAAGAACTCACCATCACTCACGCCGACACATTCGCGCCCGATGTTCCCGCGAGCATAGTGGCGCTGGCGGGGCCAGACTCAATCGAAGTGTCGTGGTCGCGCAGTCCTGACGCTGATTTAAAGGGCTATTACGTGTATCGATCGACCAACGGCGGCGACTTCGTACGGCAGGGCGATGTGGTGAATGTGCCGACATTCAGCGATCACACCGTGGAGCACGGAAAATCTTATCGCTACGAGATCAGCGCCGTGGATCAGAAGGCCAACGAAAGCGCAAAATCGCCGCCCACTGAGCCGATTGCATTCTAAGAATTACCAGGCTTAGGTTTGTCGCACCATATGGTAGCCTCGGTGGTATGAAGGCTCGGCCGGTGCGGGGGACCGCTGTTTGGACCGCTTCCTGACGAGTTGGATCGGGTCCTTCCAGGAATTTCTCTTTCTCGCTGGCCGCTCTTTTCTGAATATTTTCCGAAGGCCTCACTACTACAACGACGTAGTCATCCAGATGGACCTTATCGGATTCGGAAGCATTCCGATTGTGCTTCTAACCGGGTTTTTCAGCGGCGCAATTATCGCGTTGCAGATGGCCCGCGCTTTGAATACCTACGGAGCCAGCAGCGAGGTTGGCTCGATTGTTTCGCTGACGCTGGTCCGCGAGCTTGGGCCCGTGCTGACCGCATTGCTTGTCGCAGGACGCAACGCTTCAGGAATCGCGAGCGAACTCGGCTCGATGAAGGTGACCGAGCAAATCGACGCCATGCGCGCGCTTGGTACAGACCCGGTTCAGAAACTGGTGACGCCGCGTCTCACCGCCACTGCAATTATGCTTCCTTGTTTAACGGTGATCGCCGACGCGGTTGGCCTGTTTGGCGCGTATCTGATCGCGGTTCCGTTATTACATCTCCTTAGCGCGAGTTATTACTGGTCAAGTTCCTGGCGCGCGCTGGTATTGAACGATCTAGCCCAAGGCCTCATCAAACCGCTTCTCTTCGGGATGATTATTTCGCTCATCGGCTGTTTTTACGGTTTGCGCACAACAGGCGGAACGCAGGGCGTAGGTCATGCCACCACGCAGGCGGTAGTTAGCGCCTCGATTTGGATCTTTGCCGTTACGTTCCTGATCGACAAGATCTTCGTTAACTTGTGAGCAGCATGCCCGAAGCGGGAGCACCCCTCATCGAAATTCGCGACGTAAATCTTCAATATGAAGAATCGTGGGCGCTGCGCAATATATCAATGACATTGAAGCCGGGCGAGACGCGCATCATTTTCGGCGCGGCGGGAGCCGGAAAAACCACCCTGCTGAAAGCCGTGATCGGCCTGGTGAAAGTGGATTCGGGGGACATCAAACTCTTTGGCGAAGACGTCACAACCCGGAAGGAACAAGATCTGTACACGCTGCGCAGCCGCGCTGGTTTTTTGTTTCAGGAAGGAGGACTCTTCGACTCGCTGCTGGTGGGAGAGAACGTCGAGTATCCGCTGGTCAACCAGCAAACTGGAACGGACAACAACGACGTTTCCGGCAAGAATCTGGAGCAGCGTGTCAGAGAGACGCTGCGCTTTGTCGAACTGGAACATACGTTCGATAAATTCCCAAGCGAGTTATCTGGCGGCATGAGAAGGCGTGTCGGCATCGCGCGCGCTACAGTTACAGAACCACCGCTGGTGCTCTACGATTCGCCGACAGCGGGGCTGGACCCGATTACGGCCAATATCATCATGGCTTTAATTGCGAAGGAACGCGATACGCGCAATACAGCGTCATTGATAGTTACTCATCGCTATCAGGACGGCGAGTTGATGGCGAATTATCGCTATGACGCCCAGAACGGAGAACTGGCGCCGGTCAGCGAAGAGGAACAGAACGATCCGAATCTTACGCGCACAAAGTTTATTGTGATGAAAGAGGGGGAAATCGTGTTTCGCGGCACCCGGCACGAATTAGAACAATGTGAGGACGCGTACGTGAAACGTTTTGTGAGACACGAACATTAATTATGCCCAGCAAGGAACGAGTTAGTGTAGCGCAATTGAAGGTTGGAATTCTGGGGATTATTGCGCTCTTTTTTATTACGCTTCTAATATTCCTGTTGACGGGTGGAATCAGTTGGTTCCAGCACACCGTTCCCCTTCACGTATACGTGTCGGATGCTTCGGGGCTTACGCAGGGTTCGCCGGTTCGCATCAACGGCATACCGGCCGGAAAGGTTACCGGCGTAGCGCTTTCGGGAGAAACGAATCCAGCGCGGGTTATCAAGGTTGACTTCGAAGTAGATCAGGATATGCTCAAGCAGATTCCGAAGGACTCCATTGCGTCCATCGCGAGCGACAATCTCTTAGGCAGCACAAAGTTTCTTCAGATCGATAAGGGTAAGAACACAGAGACCGTTCAGTCGGGCGCATATATGCAATCCGCCAATACGCAGGAGTTCCAGCAACTTGTGCAGCAAGGCTTTGGCGTCCTCGATTCCGCGCAGTCGATTCTTCAGAAGATTGAGGATATCGTCAATCAAGTGCAGGTCGGAAAGGGGACGATTGGCAAGTTACTTGTCGATGAAAGCATGTACAACAGCCTGCTGCAGACTGTCAATCAGGTTCAACAACTTGCCACGACTCTTAATTCCAGAACTGGAACGATTGGCCATCTGGTCAACGACCCCACTCTGTATAACCAGGCGGAAGAAATCGTGACGCGGTTAAATGACATCACCAAAGGCCTTCAAGAGGGGCAGGGGACCGCGGGAATACTTTTGAAAGATCCAAAGATTGCCACGGATCTGGATCATTCGATTGACCAGCTCAACACGATACTTAAGAACCTGAATGAAGGCAAGGGGACGGCCGGACAACTTCTGGTTAGCGATAAGATCGCCAATCAGGTGTCGACGACACTGGACAAAGTGAACGTTACTATAGACAAGATCAATTCAGGACAGGGAACGATCGGCCAATTACTGGTGAATCCCGCGCTATACGATCAAGCGACTGGTACGACTCGGGAGTTGCACGATTTGCTGAAGGATTTTCGTGCGAATCCCAAGAAGTTCCTAACCATCCGGCTACACATTTTTTAATTTGAAGCGGCTGATCATCAACGCCGATGATTTTGGCTTCACGCCCGATGTGAATGCGGGAATCGTGCATGCGCATCGTGAAGGCGTACTGACTTCTACAACGTTGATGGCAAACGGCGAGGCTTTCGAAGATGCGGTCCGGCTGGCATATGAAACGCCTGGGCTCGATATCGGATGTCATTTAGCGCTGGTACAAGGGACGTCATTACGTACCGGGCGCCCCTTTCCAGAATCACCCCTGCGGCTTTTGAAGGAATTGGGCTCCGGACAAGTGGATGTGTATTCCGAGCTTCGTGCGCAAATCGAAAAAATTCGGGATGTTGGCATCGTCTTGAGTCATCTGGATTCGCACAAGCACACGCACATTATTCCGTCTGTATTTAGAACGGTCGTCAGGCTTGCGCAGGAGTTCGCTATTCCGTACGTTCGTTTGCCTCTCGATCACACGACACGATTTGTAGGGGCGGCTTGCCAAGTGGCGGATGTATATTACCGACGAATGGCGGCTGGCTCAAATGTGCAGATGACCGATCATTTTCTCGGATTTCGGCTAACAGGTTACTTAACTGAAGAAAGTTTCGCCATCGCACTGCGCGGATTGCAAGACGGCACTACGGAATTCATGTGCCATCCAGGATTTTGCAACGCAGAACTGAAGGCTGCGCGGACACGTTTGAAAGAATCGCGCGTTCGTGAGTTGGAGGCGCTGACGTCTCCGCGCATTCGGAAGCTTATGGACGAAGAATCAATCCACTTGGCAACCTTTTATAGAAAAGATCTTCAGATTGCTCGGGAATAACAAATTTGCCGTCAAAGATTGTCATCAGGACCTTTGTGTCAGCAATCTTCACGGGATCAATCGCAAAAATGTCATCCGAGAGCACGACAAAATCCGCTAACTTTCCCGGCTCCGTCGAACCTTTAATTTTTTCTTCGAAGCTTGCGAAAGCCGCGCCCATCGTATAGGCTTTCACGGCTTCTTCGACGGTGATCTTTTGCTGTGGCACCCAGCCGTCGGGATGTTTGCCATCCAGCGTGCGCCGGGTCACAGCACCATAAATACCCATAAGGGGGCTCATGGGAGCCACCGGCCAGTCGGACCCGAAGGCGAGCGTCGCGCCCGAATCCAATAAAGATCGAAACGCGTAGGATGTTTTTGCTCGTTCCGGGCCAATGCGCTTTTCCGCCCAGCGGCCATCATCGATCAGATGATACGGTTGCATGGATGCGATCACATGATCGCGTCCGAAGCGCGGAATGTCCGCGGCGGTCAAATGTTGGGCATGTTCGATTCGCAAGCGGCGATCGCGCGCTCCATGCTCGCGTTCCAGCCGTTCGTACATCCCAAGAATGATGTCGTTAGCCCTGTCTCCAATCGCGTGCGTAGCAATTTGAAGCCCGGCCGTATCCGCGCCTTCCATGTTGCGCCACATCTGATCGGGATTCGAAAGTTCGGCGCTGGTAATGCCGCTGGTGTTCGGGGAATCGAGATAAGGCGCAAACAGAAGAGCGGTCGTCGAGCCGAGCGATCCATCGGCAAACGATTTGACGCCGCCGATATGCAAATATTCGTTGCCAAAATCAGCCGCGATACCGACGCTTGCCTGATGCTGCCACTGCGTCAGAAGCTGATGGACGGAGATGCGCACGCGCAGCATGCCCTGATGCATCATGGTTTGATACGCGCGAAAACTGGAAGGAACGGATGCCATATCTTGCACACTAGTGACGCCTTGCGCGTTGGCGTAATTTTGTGCGGCGCGAATGGCTTCGATGATTTCCGATTGGGAGGGAGCGGGAATTACTTTCTCGATAAGCGACTGAGCCGCGTCTTTGAAGATGCCCGTCGGATTTCCTTCGGCATCGCGCACAATGACACCACCCGGAACGTCTTTCGTGTTTTTGTCAACGCCCGCCAGCTTCATGGCTAAAGAATTGGCCAGCCCTTCGTGCCCGTCCAGGCGGCTTACATAGACCGGCCAATTGTTCGTGACTGGATCAGTCAATTGATGAGTTGGCAAAACCGCCGGCGACCAATTCTCGTGGTCCCATTCGCCTCCAGTGATCCAACTTCCTAACGGCCTGTGCTTCGCGTACTCTGCCAGCGTATTGCGAAACTCTTCCTGGCTTTTTGAATAGCGAAGTTGCGGTCCGGCGAGGGCTGCTCCGCCTCGATAGAAATGCACGTGCGAATCGTCGAAACCGGGGAGAACACGTTTTGCTTCGAGGTCGAAGACTTGAGTACCCGCGGATTTCAGCTTCAGAATGTCAACCGTCGTGCCAACTGCCGCGATGCGGTTCCCGCGAATCGCCACGGCCTCGACTTCTTTCTGTTGTGGATTAACGGTCCAAAATTTTCCGTTGATCAGCAGCAGCGTCATGCCATCTTGAGAGTTCAAAAGAGCGCCAGAAGCTAAAAGCATCGCAAGAACAAAGACCGCTGAAAAATACCTGGTCATAACGCGGGCTCCGCGCTGTATTCAAAACCAACAAATTGAACTTCTTCTTCCAATTCAAAACCGAAATGTTCCCGCACACGCCTCTTTAATTCTTCGATAATGACGATCAAGTCCGCGGCAGTGCCATTCCCATCGTTATAAATCAGGTTGGCGTGATAATCCGCCACTTTGATGTCGCCCCGCCGCATCCCCTTTGCCTGAACCTGTTCGAGAAACCATGCCGACGGAACCTTACCTTCCCGCACGACGTTAGCCGGCACTTGGGATTGAACGGCGGGGGGCAGTTCCGCAAAGAAAATGTTCTTGAAGATGCTGCCGGCACACTTCATGGACGGCGGGTACTTCGCGTCCCGTATGGTCCGGATGTCCGCTGCGATCTTTGCCAACTCCGCGGTATTGCCTTCGTGGAACTTCAATTCTGTCGAGAGAACGACCCAGTCTTTCTGTTCTTTGAAGATGCTCTCCCGGTAATGAAACTGGCACTCTGAATTGTTAAACTCTTCGACGCGGCTACCGTCGGTGAACCAGACTCGCTGCACCAACTCCTGCATCGAATGACCATACGCGCCGGCATTTCCATAAACGGCGCCCCCTAGATAACCGGGAATGCCAGTCAGCGTTTCCATCCCCTTCAGCCCGAGTTCGACGCTGCGGTCCACCACATCCTGAAGGACTGCGCCGGATTCTATTGTCAGATTGAACCCATTGCGCACGATCTTGGCTCCCGTGAAACGCAAAACCACACCGTCAAATCCCGTATCGGCAACGATCAGGTTCGTACCGCCGCCAATGACCATGCGGGGCACCGCGAGCGCTTGTACCAGTTGCAGCGCCTGAGCAAACTCCTGTGCGTCGGAAGTATCGCATAGGACGGCGGCCGGGCCCCCAATGCGAAAACGCGTATAAGCGGATAGGGGTGACTTGGCAATCACCGTCAGATTCGGGATAGCGGTAAGCCGCTCGGCCACTGCCGAAAGTACGGGCATCGTTCCTGATTATAGGGGCTGAGTTTCCGCGCAAAGCTCTCACCAGTCATTTGATATAGTCGAGACTGCAATTCAGGTTGCAACCCGTCCGCGGAAAGGGAACATCCCGCCTGACTAAGTTCTTGCAACGGAGTCATTGACTTCTCTTCTGCCCGTCATAGCGGACATCGGGCCAAAGAAGGAGGAGTAATGTCTCGTCAGTTACCTGAAAACCCAAATCTTCAATATTTAAAGAAACAAGCCAAGCAACTGCTGCGCAGCGGCAAGGCGGATAAATTGACCGATGCGCAACGCGTGTTAGCAAACGAATACGGTTTTGCTACCTGGGCGAAGCTGAAATCCCACATTGAATTGTTGGGGCTCACGTCGGCAGAAGCGCTGAAGGCGGCGGTCTGCGACAGTGATGCAAACCGTGTTCAAGAACTTCTCGATCGATATCCGGAATTGCGGACGAAGATTAACGATCCATTGCCTAATTATGGTTTCGGCCAACAGGCATTGTTCGCAGCCGTACAGCGTAGCGACCGGAAAACCATCGACTTGCTTTTGCGGGCGGGGGCCGAAATCAATAAACGCACTGAATGGTGGGCGGGCGGCTTCGGAGTGTTGGACGACTGCGATCCCGGCTTAGTCCCGTTTCTTGTTGAACGTGGCGCTATCATCGACGCCCATGCGGCAGCCCGCTTGGATATGATGTCGAAGCTGCAAGATCTGGTCGCCGCTGATCCGGGCGTGGTGCATGCAAAGGGTGGAGATGGGCAAACTCCGCTGCACTTTGCCTCGACGATGGAAATTGCCAATTTTCTTCTGGGAAACGGAGCTGAAATCGACGCGCGCGACGTGGATCATGAGTCAACCCCGGCCCAATATATGCTGCGTGTTATGCAGAAGCGGCACTATCCGACGGATCGGCAGGATGTAGCTCGTTTCCTGGTGTCTCGTGGATGCAAGACGGACATCTTGATGGCCGCAGCATTAGGTGACGCTGGCCTGGTCCGCCGCCATTTGGATGCCGATCCGGCGTGTATCGGGATGACGGTATCGGACGAATGGTTCCCGAGGCAGAATCCACGAGCAGGCGGCACGATTTACATCTGGACACTCGGGAGATACCGCACCGCGCACACGGTCGCACGCGACTTCGGTCACGAACAGGTGTTCCAATTACTCATGGAGCGAACGCCGAATGAGTTGAAGCTGGCGCTGGCCTGCGAATTGGGCGATGATGCCGTATTTCACGAATTTCTTTCAAAACATCCGGAGGCGGCCAGCGCGTTGTCTGAACAGGAGAAGCAGAAGCTGCCCAATGCGGCGCAGAATAACAACACGAAAGCGGTGCGGTTGATGTTGGAGGCAGGTTGGCCCGTGAATACCGCTGGCGAGATGGGAGCGACCGCGCTACACTGGGCCGGCTTCAACGGCAATGTCGAGATGACACGCGAGATCCTGCGGTTTGATCCGGACTTGGCGCTGAAATCGAGAGAATACCCAGGAACCGCGCTTTCGTGGGCCGTTTACGGATCCGGCAACGGCTGGCACCGCGACACAGGAAATTTCGTCGAAACCATTCGGGCGCTTTTAGAAGCTGGCGCAACTTTACCGCCGCATGCAGAGGAATTGGAACCCAGCGATGCTGTGCTGGAGTTGCTGCCGTAAGGCGCACATGTTTCTAATACTGGCTTGAGCTCAGCTTATATAGGGCTTGACACGTCTACAGATCAGGCGCATACTCCTATCAAGAATCTATGGGAAAGGCGCAGCAACGGCCTGAAGGTGAGTTGGTCCAAGGGACGCTCGACATGCTGATCCTTAAAACGCTGGTCAGAGGTCCCATGCATGGTTATGGCATTGCGCAATCGATTCAGCAGGTCTCAGAGGAAGTCTTGAGGGTGGAAGAAGGTTCGCTATATCCCGCATTGCACCGGCTTGAATTGGAAGGCATGCTTGATTCCGAGTGGGGCCCATCAGCTAATAACCGGCGCGCTAAATACTACCGCTTGACCCCGAGAGGCCGCAAGCAACTGAACACCGAAGCGACTAATTGGAAGCGCCTGGCGGAGGCGATTGCTCGCGTCATGGAGACGGCATGAGCAAGCTGGGAAAGAAGTTTAAAGCACTCTGGCGCCGCCGCCAACTAGATCGCGACTTAGAAGACGAGTTGCGCTTTCATCTTGAAATGAAAGCCACGGAATTGGGCGATCGAGCGGAAGCCGGCCGCAGCATCGGTAACTCGACCCAATTCAAGGAAACCTGCCGCGATCTCTGGAGCTTTTCGAAGCTCGAAAGCTGGTGGCAGGACCTGCGTTATGCGGCCCGCACACTGGCCCAGACGCCCGGGTTCAGCGTGGTCGCCGTTATTGCGCTGGCATTGGGCATCGGCGCCGATACGGCGGTCTTCACGATCGTCAACGGCGCATTCTCCTGGAATTTCGGGCTAGATCACGTGGACCGGATTGTCCTTGTTAGTTTGACTGATTCGTCGCGGCGACGAAGTTTTGGCGTGCCCTATCCGGATTTTCGCGCTCTTCGTTCCCAAACAAAATCGCTTGCCGGCTTGGCGGGCTATCAGTTCATACCAGCCAATCTCAGTGACAGCCAAGCTTTGCCGGAACGTTACTGGTGCGTGAAGATGTCGGCTAATGGATTCTTCGTTTCCGAGCAGAAGCCGCTGTTGGGCCGCACGTTCACCGCAGATGATGAGCGACCCGGGGCCGCGGCAGTGGTCGTGCTGACCTATCACATTTGGCAGGATCGATACGGCAAAGATCCGCGGATTCTGGGAAAAACGATTCGCGTCAACGATGTTCCGTCGACAGTAATCGGTGTAATGCCGCAAGGAAAGCGCTTTCCCGAAGAAACGGACCTGTGGATACCGTTAATCCCCGATGCACAGATGGAAAGCCGCGCGAATCGCAGTGTGACTGCATTCGGCCGTCTGCGTGAGGGTGTTAGCATGGCTGCGGCGCAAACGGAATTGACGGCTCTTGCCGCCCCACTCGCCAGACAGTATCAGGCCACGAACAAGAGTTTCGTTGCGGATGTCCGAACTATCGCGGAAATCACCGGTGTCT
Source organism: Bryobacteraceae bacterium (assembly GCA_035652115.1). Taxonomy (GTDB): domain Bacteria; phylum Acidobacteriota; class Terriglobia; order Bryobacterales; family Bryobacteraceae; genus Bog-105. The sequence continues at coordinate 58,605 of DASREJ010000239.1, read as the reverse complement.
ATAATTCGCGGCCGATCTTCATTGCACTGTGGCTGGCCGTGGGATTCGTGCTGCTGATCGCATGCGCAGACGTCGCTAACATGCTGCTGGCGCGCGGCGCTGGCCGTGTTCGCGAGATTTCGATTCGCGTGGCTATCGGGGCTGGCCGTGCCCGCATTATCAGGCAACTTCTTATCGAAAGCGTGCTTCTTGCAGTTGCTGGAGGATTCTTCGGCTGGCTTGTGGCGCTGGGATACCTGGGCTGGTTCGACGCGGCGACGAGTAGCCAAGCGAAACCGGTATGGCTGAAGCTGTCCATGGATAAAACGGTATTCACGTATATGGCTGCGGTCTCAATCGGTACGGGAATTCTTTTTGGAATTGCGCCAGCGCTCCGGCTCGCCCGAATCGATGTGTATAACGCGATTAAAGATGGGGGCCAAGGAAGCGGAAGAGGGCGGCGTCTGGCTTCTATTTCAAATTTGCTGGTTGTGGCCGAGATGACCTTGTGCATAGTGCTGTTAACGGGAGCCGGATTGATGATTCGAAGCACCGTGAATCTCTATGCCGCGCCGGTCGGCGTGAATTCCGCGAACATACTGACCGCGCAAATAAATCTTCCCGAAGCCAAGTACCCACGGCCAGAGGACGAGATCAACTTCCATCGCGCGCTCAAGAGGCGACTCGATTCGCTGCCGGGCGTTGAGGCGTCGTCGGTTGCCTCCAACCTGCCTTTTGGACACTGGATTGGATTTTCTTACGAACTCGAAGGCGCACCCGCTGAAACGGGAAGCTGGCCACAAACCGGTGCGATTATCGCCACCTCCGATTATTTTCGAGCAATGCAGGTGAAGATTCGCCGCGGACGTGTTTTTACAGAATCCGACGGCCTTACCGGACCGCCAGTGGTAATGGTGAATGAGAGTTTCGCGCGAAAATATTGGCCCGGCGAAGATGTTATCGGCAAGCGCATGCGGCTAGTGAAAGGCCGAATACCCCAGCAATGGCTTTCTGTAATCGGCGTGCTTCCCGATATACTTCAAAACTCACAACATCCGTTAGAACACGATCCGCTAATTTACTTGCCTTACGCCCAGGAACCGCAGCATCAAGCCTTCATTGTGGCGAAGACACACGTTCCGCCAGGGACCCTCGCTGACGCGCTTCGTCGGGAAGTACAAAGGATCGATCCAAATCTGGCGCTTTATCAGGTTGGAACTCTGGAAAATCGTCTGGCGCAATTTCGCTTTGAAGTCAGTCTTTTGAGCGGTCTGTTCTCCGTATTCGCGTGCATCGCGCTGGTGTTGGCCTCAGTTGGCTTGTATGCCGTAATCGCTCACTCGGTGAGTCAACGCACTCAGGAGATTGGAGTTCGGATGGCGGTCGGAGGCTCGCGCCGCGATATTCTTCGGCTCGTGTTCGTACAAGGGATGCGGCCGATGTTAATAGGCATAGGCTTGGGAATACCGGTGGCATTCGGCATGGCACATGTTCTTCAGCGAATATTGATTGGCGTCTCGCCAGGCGATCCTATTACGCTGTTCGGTGTCGTGCTGGCGCTTGTTGCCGCGGGCGTAGCGGGGTGCGCGATTCCCGCACGCCGGGCCGTTCGCGTCGATCCAATTGTCGCTTTGCGATACGAGTAACGCTACTCTGTTACGATCAGGAAATTGGGGCTTCAGTGAAGTTTTTTCTCGATTCAGCAAATATTGATGAAATCAAAAGAGCATGCGCGTGGGGCATCATTGACGGTGTCACAACCAATCCATCGCTAATCGCGAAGGAAGGTATTCCCGTTGAAGATCAAATACGCCGGATTTGCGAAATAATCAACGGCGAGATCAGCGCGGAGGTGATCGCGACCGACGCGAAGGAGATGATTGCGGAGGGCCGCGGCCTCGCGAGACTTCATCGCAATGTCATCGTTAAGATTCCGCTCGTCTCTGAAGGCATCGTGGCGGCAAAAGAACTCGCAAAAGACGGCATTCGCACAAATGTCACGTTGTGCTTCAGCGCCGCTCAAGCAATTGTCGCGGCCAAGGCCGGTGCGTACATCGTTAGCCCGTTCATCGGGCGTATCGACGATATGGGTACACCGGGGGCCGATGTGCTGACTGACATCCTGACGATTTATAAAAACTACGAGTTCAAAACGCAGGTCTTGGCAGCGTCGGTACGCGGCCCCTTGCACTTGGTGCAGGCAGCCAAGGCTGGCGCCCACATCGTCACGCTGACACTGAAGGTTTTGGAGCAGGTGTTTCGACACCCGCTGACGGAAAAAGGTCTACAGCAGTTTTTGAAAGATTATCGCGAAGCGTTCGAACTGACGCCGGCGTAGTCTGGCCTATCCTTTGAAATTCGTTTCGACTTCTCGCAGAGCTCCTTGACAGCTTGCGGTTAGCCATTGCGACGTACGCTGCCTTTGATCCTCCAGGTAATATTGCAAAATGCGAAGTGCGTCATCTCGGTTCCATTGCGTGGCACTTGCCGTTGACCGCGCCGATATTGATTCCAGCGTATAGCCCTCAAATGGATCGCCTTCCAGCGGAGGAATTCCCGGTTTCGCCGTTTTAGCCGCAATCGCGTCGTTCAAAGCCGATATGGCGCCACGAGACCAATCTTCGTATGCCGCTTGCAGAAGATGGGACGAGATTTTTCCGGGCGGCACCTGACCTGTCGCGTTGCCACGGATGAGTGTTGTACAAGCGCGCGCAAGGGCAGAGCAAAGTCCACCAGCCTGCCCCTTAGCCTCCGCTGCGGTGTCGGCTTGGTTGAAGGGAATAGGAAGATGCTCGACCTCAGCAAAGAGAAACTCGATATGACCACGAGTTACAGGATTCTTTGCAAATTGCCAGATTTCTTTTGTCCCAACACGAATTTGCCCGGGCAGAAAGTGCGCAGCCTGATTTGGACCGGTTGGCATCCCCAAATGAGTCATGGACGCGCTCGAAGAGAAATTTTGGCGGACAGCGGCGACGCAGCTCACGCTCCCGACGAACGATATGCCTGCTTGCCGGAGCAGCGCAATATAGCCCAAGAGTTTTGCGACGCGGACGTTCCTAGCGAGGTTATGGTCTAACGCCTGTTGGCGAAAATTAGAGCTGCGGTCAATAGTGCCTTGAAAGCCTCCCAAAGCCGCCAGCTCAGGGTTAGATACGGGTTTGCGGTCCATTAATTGCGTGCTGCTCCAAAGGAAATTCCCAATTACTTATGCAATTAAAAGGCCTCAGTGTCAGATATGACGGTCTTGCCGGAAATATTCTCACCTCCTACTCGTCAGCGGCGCTGGCTCTTTTGAGCCGGTCCAAAACGCCTGCCCACTCGGGTGTTTCCGGCGGTTTCGCGATCGCAATCCACTCCCACCCTTCCTGGTCGGCTTTGTGCAGTTCCGCGTAGAGGCAGGCCGCAAAAGCTTTTGGATCGGATGGCATTTCGATTAGACGTCCACGCCCAGCAGGCTTCGCGGCGCCCGGTTCCAACACGTGGAACGGAGTGCGCGGTGCGTAGTGGCGGACATGCATTCCTGGCGATTCGACAATCTTCGGCAGGTCTGTTTCACGTTCCCACCCGATTCCGCTGACGGCTTCCAAATCCGTTTGCGAAATCATGCCGGGTCGCAGAATGACAGGCGGGTCTCGCCACAATGACACGACAGTCGATTCGATTCCCACCTGAGTGGGTCCGCCATCCAGAATTAAATCGATGTCTTCGCCCAATCCCTGCTGTACGTGCTCCGCGGTGGTAGGGGAAAGTTGTGTAAAGCGATTCGCGCTGGGGGCCGCAATGGGAACTCCGGCGCGCCGAATCAGCGCCAGGGCGATTGGGTGAGATGGAATTCGGATGCCGACCGTATCAAGGCCCGCCGTAACGAGGCCAGGAATAGCCGCCGCTTTCTTCAGAACCATCGTCAACGGCCCCGGCCAGAATCGCGCCGCGAGCACCTGCGCTATATGCGGCCATTCGATGGTCACAGAGCGGGCCATTGCTTCATCGGCCACGTGCACAATCAGAGGACTAGCCCAAGGGCGGCTCTTTACGGCGTAGATGCGCGCAATCGCCTCTTCATCCAGCGCATTGGCGCCCAACCCATAAACCGTTTCCGTTGGAAAAGCGACGAGCGCGCCGCTCTGAATCAACCGCGCTGCCCGATCAAGCGCTTCTTCGTTCGGTTGAACAACCATCAGGACGGATTACTCGGGCAGATCCTCTTTACTGTCGCCGGCTGTTTTGCCCGTCTTGCGCCAGACCAAATACGCGTGAATCAGGGAGTCGATGTCCCCGTCGAGCACACGGTCGACATCGCCAATCGAAAGCTTGGTGCGATGATCCTTAATCATGCGGTAAGGAGCCAGCACATAGCTGCGAATCTGATTGCCGAAGTTGATCTCCAGCTTAGTTTCTTCCAGCTTGGCATCCGCGGCGCGCTTCTTTTCCATCTCGTACTCATAGAGCTTGGCCCGCAACTGCTTCATAGCGCTGGCACGGTTTTTGTGCTGGGAACGCTCGTTCTGGCACTGAACCACGATGCCGGTGGGTAGGTGCGTAAAGCGCACAGCCGATTCAGTCCGGTTCACGTGCTGACCGCCGGCTCCGCTCGCGCGAAAGACATCGATCTTCAGATCTTCCGGCTTGATCTCAATATTGATGTCGTCTTCAATTTGCGGATAAACAAAAACGGACGCAAACGACGTGTGGCGCCGGGCGTTGGCGTCGAACGGCGAAATGCGCACCAGGCGATGGACGCCAACCTCCGATTGCAACTGGCCGTAGACATTCTCGCCATTGACTTCGACAGTGGCCGATTTAATGCCCGCGCCTTCGCCTTCCAGCCGGTCTGTAATCACTGCGTCGAATTTGTGGCGCTCCGCCCAGCGCAGATACATGCGAAGCAGCATCTCCGCCCAATCCTGACTTTCGGTGCCGCCGGCGCCGGGGTGGATCGTGATAATCGCGTCGCGCTTATCGTTTTCGCCGGAGAGCAACATGCCGGTCTCCAGCTCCTCCAATCTGTTCTGGAACGTTCTTATCTCGCGTTCCAGGTCGCCGTTCACGTTCTCGCCTTCTCGCGCGAGTTCGAAAAGCGTGTCTATATCGGAAGTGGCAGAAACAACCGATTCAGAATTTTGAATTGCTTCTTCCAGCCGCTTGCGCTGCTGCATGACGCGCTGGCTCTTTTCGGGCTGGTTCCAAAAATCGGGATCGCCGATTTCGACTTCGAGCTTTGTTAGCTCTTGTTGCTTGGCAGGGGCGTCAAAGATAGCTCCGCACAGCTTCACCTTGCTGCCGGAGCGTAACGTACTCTCTTTCCAGTTCTTCCAGAGTCATTTCACTAGTTAGTGTACTTCGTCGCCCCATTTTGGGCCGCAAAACGGCCGGCGGTTCCGAAATGGCATGGATTACTGTTTCAGTTTCGGGCCGGCCTTGCAAGTCAGCCATTAATAGATTGTATTTTCAACAACTTAGCCCTTGGTTTTCGCTGGCGCATTGCGTGCCGTCTATAGGGCATGACGCTGACACTGATCGTGATTGCCCTCCAGGTTGTAGTGATGTTGGTTTCGGTCCTTCGCGAGTCGGGCGAAGATACCCGCTTTGAAGGCGACAAGCTGACGTTTCGCAGCTAACCCTCCCGGTGGAATCGTCCGCGGCGGCGAACATCCGTTGCACCGCAACGTGCTCTAGGCCGAATAAGCCGGCACACTGAAATCCAGTTCAATTACAAATTCAAATCAAAGGCACTCTATTCTGCCGCTTTTAGAGATGTGAGGGTCCCCTCGCATCTGTATATGATGTGAGGGTGTCGTCACGTTTCGTGGCGGTGCAAAGGCGCATTCCGCGCCAGCATCGCGGTGAACGCAGAGTAGCGGGATTGCTGGATGCGGCCGCTTCCGTCCTAGCCGAATTCGGCTATGACGCGACCACCATGAGCGAAATCGCCGAGCGCGCGGGCGCAGCCGTCGGCTCGCTTTATCAATTCTTTCCCAATAAAGAAGCCGTCACACGGGCGCTTCGCACCAAGTACTCGCAGCAAATCGAGGAACTTTGGCAGCCTTTGTTCGACCGGTCGAGCACTCTGAATCTGGATACGTTCGTGGATCGTCTGCTTGACCTGACTATCCAGTTCGCAAACGAACATCCGGCATTTCTGGCGCTGTTAGACGCACCGCCGGCCCATCACCATTCGGGGGAAATTCGAAAACGTTTTTGCCAGTTGATGGCCAGGTTTTTTCTTTTGCGCAAGCCGCGCATGTCAAATGCGAAAGCTCTGCGCATGGCGGCGGTATCGCTAAAACTCGTGAACGGAATGTTGGTCCTCTATAAGGACGCCAAACGTAGCGAGAAACCCCACATCGTACAGGAATTTAAATTCATCTTGAATTGCTATCTGAACAGAGGAATTTCTTGAGGAACGTCTTTGTAGCTCTCCCGCTGGTAAGCGCGTTACTGCTGTTGATTAGTTGCGCTGGCAAATCGGAGGCGCCGCCGAAACCTGCGCCGCCACCCGTAGGAGTTGTCACCGTGATCCAGCAGAACGTTCCCATCTATGGCAATTGGGTGGCAAGCCTTGATGGATATATAAACGCCAATATCCAGCCTCAAGTCACCGGTTATCTCGTTAAGCAGAACTATCGCGAGGGCTCATTCGTTCACAAAGGAGACGTACTCTTTGAGATCGATCCGCGCCCCTTCCAAGCGGCGCTCGATCAGGCTAAGGGGCAACTCGCGCAGGCCAACGGGCAACTGGCACAGGCGCAAGCGCAGCTTGGATTAGCTCGCATCAATGTGAAGCGCGACACACCGCTTGCGCAAGCTCATGCGATCGCGCAGAGCCAGCTTGATAACGACATCCAGACTGAAAAGCAGAACGAAGCTCTGATACAAACCAACCAGGCATCCATCAAGGCGGCGGAAGCGAGTGTGGAAACAGCCGAGTTGAACCTGGGCTTCACGAACGTTCGGTCGCTCGTGGATGGAATAGCCGGGATTGCTGCGACACAGATCGGCAATCTGGTCAATCCGAGCACCGTGCTGACCATGATCTCCCAGGTGAATCCGATCAAGGTTTACTTTTCTATCAGCGAGCAAGAGTACTTGAGTCTTGCTAACCGAATTAAAACAAGGATGCCGGGTTCCCAATCTATGGACCTGCTCGGCGCCAAGAATTCAGTCCCGATTCAACTTACTTTGGCTAATAACAAAGTTTATGAGCAGAAGGGACGAATTTTGTTTGCCGATCGAAGTGTGAACACGCAGACCGGCACAATCCGGATCATCGGCGCATTTGCAAATCCCGGCAACATCCTCCGGCCCGGCCAGTTCGGTCGAATTCGGGCCTTAACCGCTATGAACGAAAACGCGCTGCTTGTTCCGCAGCAAGCGGTCACCGAAATTCAAGGTCGTTATCAGGTTGCGGTGGTCCAACCCGGCAATACGGTCAAGATCGTCGACGTTCAAGTCGGAGATAAGTATCAGAATCTCTGGGTAATCGACAGCGGCCTCACTGCCGGCCAGCGCATCATAGCCGAAGGAACTTCGAAGGTTAGGAACGGAGAGGTGGTGACTCCACAACCGAGTCAAGCAAAACCGATATCTCCTTACGGAACGAGAGGCAAAGGACAGTAACGATGTCTAAGTTCTTCATCAATCGCCCGATTGTTGCGATTGTGATCGCGATCCTGATGGTTCTGGTCGGCGTGATCTCCATGTTACGGTTGCCGATCTCGCAGTTTCCGGCAATCGTTCCACCCGAGATTCTGGTCACGGCGATCTATCCCGGAGCAAACGCCCAAACTCTGGAACAATCTGTCGCAACGCCGCTTGAGGCGCAGATCAGCGGCGTCGACAACATGAACTACATGTATTCGATCAACGCCAACAACGGGCAATCGCAGATCACCGTCGATTTCGATGTGAGCACCGATCCGAATATCGATCAGGTGTTGACACAACTACGCACCGCACAGGCGCAGTCGCAGCTTCCGGCGCAGGTCAACGCAGCCGGATTAACCATCCAGAAGTCGCTCTCGTCACCGCTGTTGCTGATCGCGCTCTATTCGCCACACGGGACGTATAACAGCATTTTCCTGGCGAACTACGGATACATCAATCTGGTGGATCAGCTCACGCGCGTTCCGGGCGTGGCGCGTGTGCAAGTGTTCGGCGCAGGCCAGTATGCGATGCGCTGCTGGGTCAACCCAGATCGCCTGGCGTCAACAGGCGTAACGGTTCCACAGATCATCTCGGCACTTAACGCGCAGAATGCGGTGAACCCCGCCGGACAACTGGGCGCTGAACCGGCACCCGACGGACAGCAGTTCACGTACTCCGTGCAAGCTCAGGGCCGCCTGACATCGACCGAACAGTTTGGCGACATTATCCTGCGCGCAAACCCGGACGGGTCTACGCTGCGGCTTAAAGATGTGGCCCGGCTTGAACTCGGGTCGCAAACTTACAATCTGACCGGCCGCTACAACGGAAATCCTTCGGCAATTCTGGCCGTTTATCAACTGCCTGGCTCAAATGCCGTGGATGCGGCGAAAGCCGTGCAAGCGCAGATGGCGCAGTTGGCCAAACGTTTCCCGCAGGATCTCTCGTATCAAGTCAGCCTGGATACAACACGGGCGGTAACGTCCGGAATTGAGGAGATCGTGCGCACGCTGTTACAGGCGTTAGCGTTGGTCATTTTGGTGGTCTACATCTTTCTGCAAGGCTGGCGCGCAACGCTCATTCCGCTGGCAGCAGTACCCGTTTCACTGATTGGCACGTTCGTCGTCTTTCCGCTTCTGGGGTTTTCCATCAATACACTGTCGCTCTTCGGACTGGTGCTCGCGATCGGTTTGGTTGTCGACGACGCGATTGTCGTGGTGGAAGCGGTCGAACGGCATATCGAAGAAGGCATGGCGCCGCGGGATGCCGCCTTCCGCGCCATGGAAGAGGTTTCGGGACCGGTGATCGCGACGGCTCTGATCCTGACGGCCGTCTTTGTCCCCACGGTGTTTATTCCGGGAATTACTGGACGTCTATATCAGCAGTTTGCCGTCACAATTGCGATCTCAGTTATTTTTTCCGCTTTCAATGCTCTTTCACTGAGCCCGGCATTGGCGGCAATGCTGTTAAAGCCGAAGAAGAAATCGCGCGGCTGGCTGCGGCGATTTTTCGATTGGTTCAATCGCATGTTCGGCCACGCCAACGCGGGCTACATTCGCGTTTCAAGAGCTCTGATTCATAAAGCGGCATTCGCGCTGTTACTACTTGCGGGGATTGCCGTCGTCGCATTTTTCATCAACAAACGGCTGCCTTCGTCATTTCTGCCGGAGGAAGATCAGGGCTATGTGTTCGTCGCTTTGCAATTGCCCAATGCGGCTTCCCTGCAACGCACGTCAGCGGCAGCACAGCAGGTAGAGAAGGTCATCATGAACACTCCCGGCGTGGCAGGCTGCACCTCCGTAATCGGATTCAGCCTGCTAAGCCGCGTCCAGGACACCTATAGCGCATTCTTCTTCGTCACCGAGAAGCCCTGGAGTGAACGTCACGGCGACAACGAAAGTTACACTGCAATCCGCAATCACATTTCGACCGAACTAGCGAAAGTCCAAGACGGCATCGGGTTTTCGTTTACGCCTCCTTCAATTCCCGGCGTCGGAACATCGGGCGGCGTCACATTCGTGCTTGAAGACCGGTCAGGCAGCTCGCTTCAGTTCCTTGCTTCAAATGTTGAAAAGTTTGTTGCTGCTGCGCGGAAGCGGAAAGAACTGGCCGGCCTTACAACCACATTCCTGCCGAGTGTCCCGCAGCAGTATGTGAATGTCGATCGCGCAAAGGTGGAAAGGCAAGGCGTCAACGTCTCCGACGTTTACCAGACGCTGCAGACGTTTCTGGGCGGATACCTGGTTAATTACTTCAATCGCTTTGGCAGACAGTGGCAGGTTTATGTCGAAGCCGAAGGAAATTTCCGCACGCGCGCAGACGATCTGCGGCAGTTTTATGTTTCGAACAACCAAAACACGATGGTGCCGCTGAACGCTGTGGCTTCCATGGAGCCGACGAACGGGCCCGAGTTCGCGATGCGCTACAACGAATACGAAGCTGCCCAGATCATTGCCGCCGCAGCGCCGGGATACAGTTCGGGACAGGCGATGCAGGCACTAGAAGAAGTATTTGCACAGACCATGCCGAGCCAGATGGGCTTCGACTACATGGGCATGTCGTATCAGGAGCAAAAAGCAGCTAAAGGTGTACCCACCAGTGTAGTTTTCGGCCTATCTTTCATCTTCGTTTTTCTTATTTTGTCGGCGCAGTATGAAAGTTGGTCGCTGCCATTCAGTGTGCTTCTCGGCACCCCGATCGCCCTGTTCGGAGCGTATATATTTCTGTGGTCGCGGCATTTCGACAACGATGTTTATGCGCAGATTGGCGTGGTCATGCTTATCGGGTTGGCGGCAAAGAACGCGATCCTGATCGTCGAGTTCGCCAAAAAAGAGTATGAAGAGCGCGGCAAGAGCATTGAAGAAGCGGCACTCACGGGTGCCCGCATCCGCCTGCGGCCTATTCTTATGACAGCCTTTGCGTTCATTCTGGGATGCGTTCCGCTCTGGAGAGCTTCCGGGTCTGGCGCGGTCTCGCGGCAGATCTTAGGAACCGCGGTGATCGGGGGCATGCTGGCCGCAACCTTGATCGAAGTGTTTATCATTCCGGTTTCCTTCGATGTGGTGGAGAGATTATCGCACCGTGTTAAAGGCAAGAACAGGCCTCGCGAGACAGAGCCGGTAGGCGAACCGGGAGCACACGCATGAAAGGAGCATGTGCCGCTGTCGCGTTAGTTGCCGGACTATCTCTTTCAAGCTGCACGATGGGACCGAACTATAAGCGGCCGGCGGTAGATGTGCCCGCAACCTATCGTGCGCCGTCGCAACCGGAGACCGCACAATCGCTGGGCGACGAAAAATGGTGGACCGTCTTTGGCGACGAAGAACTGCAGAAGCTGATTCGTACAGCGCTCGCGCAGAACTACAATTTGCAAATTGCCGCCAATCGAGTGCTGCAGGAGCAGGCTCAGCTTTCGATTACGCGGGCGAGCGAATTTCCCACCGTTAGCGGCGGTCCCGCCATCAGCGGCATTCGGTCGCCTTCCATTCCTGGTGTGTTCCAGGGTTATCAGTACGTCGCGCCGGCACTGACGATATCGGCTTCCTGGGTTCCCGATTTTTGGGGTCAGTATCGTAGAGCGACGGAGGCCGCCAGGGCTAACTTATTGGGCGCCGAATGGAACCGCCGTGCGGTCATGAGCACTGTAGTTTCGAGTGTCGCCGCTGCCTATTTCCAACTACGAGCGTTCGATCTTGCGCTGGACATCGCGCGGCAAACACTGGCGTCGCGGCAGGAATCTCTGAAGTTGACAGAAACCTTAGAAAACGGCGGCGCGGCATCGCTCGAAGATGTGCGACAGGCCCAACAACTAGTCGAAACCGCGGCCGCTACGATTCCCGACACTGAACGCGAGATCGGACAACAGGAAAACAGCATCAGCATTCTGCTGGGCGAGAATCCGGCCGAAATTTCCCGAGGGCGCAAACTCACCGAAGAGGCGGTCCCGCCAGTCGTCCCAGCCGGCCTGCCGTCTGCATTGCTGGAGCGACGGCCAGACATTCGTGAGGCCGAACAGCAGCTTATTGCCGCGAATGCGCAAATTGGCGTGGCGAAGGCCGAGCTTTTTCCGCAAATTTCACTCACCGGCAGTGGCGGGTTTGAAAGCATCGGACTCCACAATTTATTCACTCTATCCTCCGGCGTCTGGAACTTCAGCGCCGCTGCGGTGCAGCCGATCTTCGAGGGAGGCAGGCTGCGCGGCAATGTACGCCTCGCCGAAGCGCAACAACAACAGATGGTGCTGAGCTATAAGCAAACGATTCAGCGCGCCTTCGGCGATGTTTCCAACGCCTTGATCGCTTATCGGAAATACCGCCAATATCGCGAGCACCTGGAAGCGCTTGCTCATTACGCCGAAGACGCAGCCACTCTCTCGGATGTGCGCTACAAAGGCGGCGTCACCAGCTACCTGGAAGTGCTGACAAACCAGACGAATTACTTTTCGGCGGAGCTGACGCTCGTGCAGGCCCGGTTGAACGAACGCCTTTCGCTGGTGCAACTTTATAACGCGCTCGGCGGCGGCTGGCAACAATAGCGCGAACAGCGGCTCCTCTGCGGACGCGCTACGGCCCGACGCTACAATACGAGTTCCATGACCGAGCTAGTCTCGCCGGCACGAAGTCTTCACGGCGTCGTTACTCCGCCGGGCGACAAGTCCATTTCACATCGCTATGCAATGTTGACCGCGATAGCCAAAGGCAATTCCCAAATCTACAACTTTGCCACCGGCGCAGATTGTCATTCGACACTTGCGTGCATGCGCGAGCTTGGCATCGCACATGACTTTTCTGAAAACGATGGCCGGCGCGTACTGACGGTACATGGCCGAGGCTTGAATGGCCTGCAAGCTTCCAAGCAAGATCTGGATGCGGGTAACTCCGGCTCAACGATTCGCATGCTATCCGGCATTTTGTCAGCACAGCCGTTTACGACGACCATTGCCGGCGACGACTCTCTCGCGCGGCGACCCATGGCTCGCATTATGAAGCCACTTTCCGCAATGGGCGCTCATATTGAAGCAAAGAACGGTCAGTATCCGCCGCTGGTGATTGCTGGAACCAAACTGCGCGCCATCGATTATGAGATGCCCGTAGCCAGCGCCCAGGTTAAGAGCTGCGTTCTGCTGGCTGGCCTTTATGCAGATGGCGAAACGGTCGTTCGCGAGCCGACCGTTACGCGCGATCACACCGAAATCGCGCTTACCGAACTGGGCGCTGATATCACCAGCGAACGGCGCATCATAAAGGTTCGAGGCGGAGCCACTCTTTCGGGTAAATCTCTGGTTGTCCCCGGCGATATCTCCTCAGCGACATTCTTTCTGGTCGCCGCGCTGGTTGTTCCGGATTCCGATCTGATCATCACCGACGTTGGTCTGAATCCGACGCGCACGGCGTTACTAGATTTTCTTCGTTCTATGGGCGCTTCCATCAAGCTTCTCCATATCGAACAAGTCAACGGAGAATTGATTGGCAATTTGCAGGTTCGCGGTTCCAACATTACCGGCGGCGTAATCGAAGGCGCAACGACTGCTGCGCTTATCGATGAGATCCCGGCGCTGGCGGTACTTGGCGCTGTCAGCAAAAATGGATTGATCGTGCGCAATGCCTCCGAACTGCGCGTGAAAGAAACGGATAGAATCGCTACAATTGCTGAGAACCTGCACCGAATGGGAGTAACAATCGAAACCGCTGAAGACGGATTTGCCGTTCCCGGCGGACAGAAGTTTCGAGCCGCTGAACTGGATTCTTGCGGCGACCACCGCATTGCTATGGCATTCGCCGTTGCCGCGCTTGCCGCTGACGGCGTCTGCAACATCCAGAATGCGGAAGCTGCCTCGGTGTCCTATCCTGAATTCTTTGGTGTTCTCCGCCGTATAGCTCGGTAGCCGCCTTGGTATGGACGATTCACTCGACGCCGATCTTACGCATGAGAGTTTAATTCACGATCTCAACAATGTTTTCGAGACTATAACGGAGGCGGCAGAACTCCTGAGTGCAGATCGCCGCTGGAAGTCGCTTGCCGCAACACTGTCGCGAACGGTTGTGCGCGGAAAAAGGCTTCTGGGAGCAATTCCGGACAGAACGCCTACGCTTGCCGCCATCGTGGAGGATTCGATTCAGTCCGTCACCGACTATTGCATTGCGGCCCGCAAGCCTCGTATGCGGTTTGTTCGCCAAATACCGGCCGACTTTCGCCTTCCCGGATCATCCAAGGATTGGGAGCGGGTTTTCGCCAACTTGTTTCTGAACGCCGCTCAAGCGATGAAGAAACCCGGTCGAATCGACATCGGCGCGCAGCAGACTGATGATTCGCTGGCTATTACTGTTGCGGACAATGGTCCAGGAATTCCGGCTGATATGCTGCCTCGTTTATTTCGCCCGAACGTATCCACTAAAGTAAGCTCAAGACGTAGCGGTTTAGGACTTCATATCGTCGACTCAATCGTGAACAAATATTCAGGCAGTGTCACCGCGGAAAACCGCGCGCGCACCACTGGAGCAATCTTCACCATTCTCTTGCCGGCCAATTGACACCTACTCAAAAAGCTTCTGCGTGCAATTTCGCTATTTTCGCGTCTAAGATGCACAGGCTTTCGCGTGTGCATACAGCCATTCCCGGATGAATTATCTCTGTATTCATTGCCACTTTTATCAGCCTCCGCGAGAAAATCCGTGGCTTGAACAGATAGAGGTGCAAGATTCGGCGTATCCCTATCACGACTGGAACGAACGCATCACCGCAGAGTGCTACGCGCCGAATCTGGCGGCTCGCATTCTGGATGACCAGCAGCGGATCACGCGCATTGTCAACAACTATTCGCGCATAAGTTTCAATTTCGGCCCAACGCTTCTCTCATGGGCGGCAGAGCATTCAGCCGAAACATACAAGGGAATTATCGAAGCGGACCGCCAAAGCCAAAAGCTATTCTCAGGCCACGGTTCGGCTTTGGCGCAAGCCTACAACCACATGATTATGCCGCTGGCAAATAGCCGCGACAAGAAAACGCAAGTGCGGTGGGGCTTCGAAGACTTCGTTAACCGCTTCGGGCGTTTGCCGGAAGGCATGTGGCTGCCGGAAACGGCTGTCGATCTGGAAACACTGGACCTGATGGCGCAGGCCGGACTGTCGTTCACAATTTTGGCGCCCCATCAAGCGAAAGCGGTGCGCGAGATCGGAAAGGAATCGTGGCAGGATGTCAGCGGCTCAAAAATCGACCCCAGCCGCGCTTATCTTCTTCGCACACCGAGCGGCCTAACGATTAACTTGTTCTTCTATGACGGGCCGATTTCGCAAGCAGTAGCGTTTGAGAAGTTGCTGGACAACGGCGAAAAATTTGCGACGCGCCTTGTCGCCGCTTTTTCCGACACGCGCAGTTGGCCGCAACTTGCGCACATTGCTACCGACGGCGAAACATACGGGCATCATCATAAGCACGGCGAAATGGCCTTGGCTTATGCTCTCGACTATATCGAGAATAAGAAAAGCTACAAGATCACCAACTACGGCGAGTTTCTTTCGAAGCAGCCCCCGACGCATGAGGTGCAGATCTTCGAAAACACGGCGTGGAGTTGCATGCACGGCGTGGAGCGATGGCGCAGCAACTGCGGCTGCAACTCAGGACGGGCTGGATGGAATCAGCAATGGCGCAAGCCGCTGCGCGATGCGCTTGACTGGCTGCGGGATACGGTGGCGGATCGGTTCGAAAAACTTGGCGCTACGTTGCTTAAGGATCCTTGGGCCGCTCGGGACGCCTATATCTCCATCGTGTTGGATCGGTCGCCGGACGTGCGTCTGCGTTTCGGCAGCGAGCACTTTGCGCGAAAGCTGGATCAGAACGAGCAAGTACTGGTCTGGAAACTCATGGAGTTGCAGCGCCATGCCATGCTCATGTATACGAGCTGCGGCTGGTTTTTCGACGAACTCTCGGGCATCGAAACGGTTCAAGTCATTCAATACGCCGGCCGCGTAGTCCAGCTCGCCGAGGAGATCTTCGGTCAACCCATCGAACCCGACTTCATGGAACGTCTTTCTGCGGCGAAGAGTAATTTGGCCGAATACGGTGACGGGGCCGCCATTTACCGCAAGTACGTTAAACCTGCAATTGTCGATCTCGAAAAGGTGGGGGCGCATTATTCCATTAGCTCCCTCTTTTCGCCGTATGGCGAGCGCACCGATATCTTCTCGTACACGGTGAAACGCCTTGACTACCACACCGGTGACGCAGGCAAGTTGCGCATGGCAATCGGTCAGGCGGATTTCACGTCAAAAATCACGCAGCAGTCTGAAGTGCTCACGTTCTGGGTTGTCCACTTCGGAGACCACAACGTCGCGGGTGGCGTACGCAAAGACGATGGCGACGGCAGCTATAAAGAGATGCTCGAGTCGATCAGCGAATCGTTTGCTCGTGTCGATATTCCCGAGGTAGTGCGGCTGTTAGATCGCCGCTTCGGCGAGAAAACATATTCGCTTCGTTCGCTTTTCCGCGATGAGCAGCGCCGCATCGTCCGCACTATTTTGTCGTCCACGGTGGCGGAAGCAGAATCGGCTTATCTGCAGTTGTATGAACACCACGCCGCACTGATGAGATTCATCACCAGTTTAGGCACGCCGATGCCGCGCGAATTCGCGGCGGCGGTCGAATACGCAATCAACAGTTTGCTGCGCCGCGCGTGTTCAAACGACGAACTAGACGGCGAGCGCATTCGGAATTTACTGCGCGAAGCACAAGGGAGCAATATTACTCTCGACAAGACTACTTTAGAGTTCCTATTGCGCCGGAAGATCGACAGTCTTTCCGCGCGTTTTGCAGGCGACCCGTCCAGTCTAGAGAAGCTGAACGACTTGACGGGTACGCTGAAGATCGTTAAGCAAATGCCGTTTGCGATCAATCTCTGGTCGGCTCAGAATCATGTCTATGCAATCCAGAGCGGTCTCTACCAGCGCACGAAACGAAAAGCGCAACGGGGCGACACCAAAGCGCAACTTTGGGTCGACGCCTACCTGGGACTTAGCGATCTACTATCCCTTCGCGTGCAATAACTTAGCTATAGCTGCAATTTGCAGTTTTTCAACCTAACCGGTAAATAACTTTCGAGTCTAAGGACTGCCGGATGGAATGGACCGATGCGGCCGCTGCCGACGAGGCCCGGAAGGGAAATCAATACGCCTTTCGTGTCTTAGTAGAGCGGCACAGCCACGCCCTGTTCCGTCTCGCCTACCGTATGACTGCGAACGAACAAGATGCCGAGGACCTGGTTCAGGAAACTTTCCTTCGAGCCTACAAGCAAATCGCCAGGTTTGACGGCCGCGCCGCGTTCAGTACCTGGTTGTATCGGATCTGCTCGAACTGCTCGCTCGATCTTCTGAGGGTCAAAAAGAACCGGAACGAACACCAGCCGTTTGTGAATGATGACGAGTCGATGCACTGGCTTGATCGTGTCGCCGCACCCGGCCCGAACCCGGAACGGCTGACGCAGAGCGGCCAGATCGCGAGCATGTTGGAGCCGGCGCTCAAGAAGCTCAGCGATATGGAACGAACCGCCTTTATTCTTCGCCATTACGAAGGTTGCGATATCGAGCAGATCGCTTGCACCTTAGGTGTTCACGCAAATGCCGCCAAACACACCGTGTTCCGTGCAGTTCAGAAGCTGCGACGTGAGTTGGAGCCGGTTCGGAGTGCCGCCAAATGACTCATCTAACTGAACAAGAATTGATTGACGCTTATTACAACGATGCACCATCGGCTTGCCGGGAACACTTAGATGAATGCGCCGAATGCCGCGATCAGCTTGCGCGTCTGTCGGAGTTGCTAGATGGCGTTCGGGATGTGCCGATTCCGTCCCGCGGCGAAGGCTACGGCCGTGAAGTGTGGGCTCGGTTAGAGCCGCGCCTGCCGATTCGAAAAACGCGTTGGTGGACTCGTTCCTGGGTGTTGGTTCCCGCTGCTCTAACACTGCTAGTCGCCGCGTTTGTGGGCGGCATGCTGACTGTTCAAAGGCATCAAACGGGCGCCACGCAGCAGATTATTGCCGGTACGCAACCGGTGACTGGAATCTCGGAGAAGGACCGTCAGCGCATCTTGCTGGCGGCGTTAGGCGACCATCTGGACCGTTCGGAAATCCTGCTGGTCCAATTGTTGAATTCGAACCCCGGTGATGCTGGTCTTGGCGACCAACGCGCCCGTGCGCGCGATCTGTTAGAAGAAAATCGCCTATTGCGCGAAAGCGCTTTCCGTTCGGGAGATCAAGCGCATGCGGCGCTGCTCGACGATTTGGAACGTGTTTTTGTCGATCTAGCCAACAGCCCGAGCCGGCTTTCTTCCGAAGATGTTGCCGGACTGCGCCAGCGCATCGAAAACCAAGGACTTTTATTTAAAGTGCGCGTTACCAATACGGACACGCGTTCCAAAGGACAGACATTATGATTCGTAATTTTCTTTTATCTCTCGCTTTTGCCGGCTCTCTTGCGGCTCAAGGATGGCCGCCTGCGCCGGGCGCGATGAGCTTTCAATCCGCACGCAGTATTAACCGTGACGACTCCGAGTATCAAAACGGCATGCGCGAACTGGATGAGCGCCATTGGGACAGGGCCATAAGGGATTTCGAAGCCTCCGTATCGCGCAATCGTGCGAGCAGCGATGCCGCTCTGTATTGGAAAGCGTATGCAGAGAGCCGGGCGGGCCGCCGTGAGGAGGCTCTCGCAACCGTGGCTGCTTTGCGCTCGCAGTTTCCATCCAGCCGCTGGACTAAGGACGCCAACGCCCTTGAACTGGAAATGCGAGGGCAAGCCGGCGCGCCCCCCAATCCCAATGCGCAGTCTGACGAAGAACTCAAGCTTTTGGCCATCAACAGCTTGATGCAGAGCGACCCCGATCAGGCCGTTCCGATCCTGCAGAAACTGCTGAAGGGAGATGCTTCAGAAAAACTGAAAGAGCGGGCAATGTTTGTGCTGACGCAGAGTTCATCGCCGGAGGCGCGCAATACGCTTAACCAAATCGCGCATGATTCGGCGAATCCGGCATTGCAACGAAGAGCAATTCGCTACATGGGCCTGATGGGAAATCCTCAAACTCGCGCCGACTTGGTCTCCATCTACAAGTCTTCTTCGGATGTGCAGCTCAAACACGACATTATCCGCAGTTTTATGCAATCGGGATCTCGCGATTTCCTGTTTGACGTTGCCAAAACCGAACAAAATCCGGAGTTGCGCAAGGACGCCATCCGGCAGTTGGGAGTGATGGGCGCGCAAGATCAGCTTCGGCAGCTTTACGAATCCGAAACCTCCGTCGAAAACAAGAAAACGATTTTGAATTCGATGTTTGTCAGTGGGAATTCAACTTGGATGGAAGAGCTTGCCCGAAATGAGAAAGATCCGGCTCTACGTTTGGCAGCGATTAAGGATCTGGGAATAATGGGCAGAAGAGGCAATGGCGAGGTACTGGTTAGCATTTACCAAAGCGATCAGAACCCCGACATTCGTCACGCGGTTTTGAACTCTCTCTTTCTGCAGCAGAACGGCAAAGCATTAGTTGATTTAGCGCGCAGTGAGAAAGATCCCAAATGGAAACAGGAGATCGTACAGAAAATGTCCCTGGTCCATTCCAAGGAAGTGACCGACTACATGATGGAGGTGCTGAAGTGAGATATTTAGCCGGCTTTTTACTCGCCTCGGCTGTCGCTTTTGGACAATCAGGCTCACCGAACGTCGTAAACGCGCGCCTGGAAACGCGAGCTTTTTCCGGCGATCTTTCGGCACAAGTCAAATCATCGGCGCCTGCATGGTTCGGTTATGCCATCAAGACAAAACGGGGCGATCACGATAGTTGCTGCTGGAGCGGCAATGGCGGAGGCTGTTGGCTCGAGGACAACCGCTCGGGTGCTGTGATCAACACGCGTCCAACGCAGCCAATTCAATTGGAAGGCTCCGATACGGTGGCGCTTCTAGTACGGGCTGAAAATAACCAGATTCAGAAGATTCACATCTACTCTCTCGAATGCCCCCTCGATGCCGGCGGCCTGCCTTTCACATGGATAACCGGCGTGCCCGCGGCGAAGAGCGTAGAATTTCTAGACCAGACCATTCACCAGGACATTTCGAACCGCGTTTCTAACGGCGCGATTCTTGCGCTATCCATGCAAGAGGATCCGGCGGCTCTTGATGCGCTTGTGAAGCTTGCCCGGTCGGACGCCTCGCCGCACATCCGCGAGCAAGCGCTTTTTTGGTTGGCACAGAAGGCCGGCGCGCGCGCCAGCGCCACCATCACGGATGCAATTCTCAATGACCCTGACACGAACGTTAAAAAACGCGCAGTATTTGCCTTGTCGCAATTGCCGAAAGATGAAGGCGTGCCGAAATTAATCGAGGTCGCGCGCACACAGCGTAATCCGGAAGTGCGCAAGCAGGCTTTCTTCTGGTTGGGTCAATCCAAAGATCCACGCGCTTTGGCATACATCGAAGAAGTTCTCACCAAGTAATTACTCGGGCCGCCTGTTTTTGTAATACAACAGAGAGTGCACTGGGCGTTGACACCCGTTGTGCACGTTCTAGGCTAATCCTATGCGCTCCCTGTTGCACAGTTCTGCCGTCGCCTGCTTAGCCGCCGCCGTGCTCGCTCCCTGCTGGTTGCCGGCGGCGAGCATGGATGACAACAACTGGTGGCGAAGAGCCGTGATTTATGAAGTCTATCCGCGCAGTTTTGGTGATTCCAACGGAGACGGTATTGGCGACCTCAACGGAATCACGGAGAATTTAGATTATCTAAAGGCGCTCGGCGTCGACGCCATCTGGATCACGCCGTTTTATCCGTCCCCGCAAGTCGATTTCGGCTACGATATTTCCGACTACCGCGGTATCGACAAGCAATTCGGCACCATGGCGGACTTTGACAAGCTGATGGCCGAAGCCAAGAAGCGCAACATACGAGTGCTTAACGACATGGTTTTGAACCATAGTTCCGATAAGCATCCCTGGTTTATCGAGTCCGCATCTTCGCGCAACAATCCGAAAGCCGATTGGTACATCTGGAAAGACGGCAAACCCGGCGGCCAACCGCCGAACAACTGGCAATCGGAGTTCGGCCACTCTGCCTGGCAGTATGTTCCTGCTCGCAAGCAGTTCTACTATCACCGGTTCTATAAAGAGCAGCCCGATCTGAATTGGGAAAATTCCGACGTCCGCAAAGCGATGTATGATGTTTGCCGATTCTGGATGGCAAAGGGTGTGGCCGGCCTCCGTCTCGATGCGATTACGAGTCTTTTCGAAGACATTGCTTTGAGAGACGATGCCTATCTAGCCGGTCCCGAAGCAGGATTGGATGCGTTCGGTGAAAGAAAGCGCAAGCGCGTGTATACGGACAATCTGCCCAAGGTACATGACGTTTTGCGCGAGTTGCGAAAAGTCACCGATGAGTATCCGGGCTGTGTCTTGATCGGAGAGACATACGTGCCCAACGTGGGTGAGCTCGCAAAGATGTACGGGTCCACCAACGATGAATTGCAGTTGCCGATGGACACCCAGTTCGGCTTCATAAATCGCTTGGCCGTTTCGGAATTCCGTCAAAAGCTGGCCGACGCCGAAACGAAGCTGAACGGAAACGTGCCGCTTTTCGTGTTTGAGAATCATGATAATTCGCGCAGCATCAATCGGTATGGCGACGGCAAGCACAACGCCGAGATTGCCCGCTTACTCGCGACACTTCTGCTCACACCTCGTGATGCGGCGCTCATTTATTACGGTGAAGAGATTGGCATGGTCGATCATCCGCCGGCGCACATCGAAGATGTTCGTGATCCTGTGGGGCGCACAGGCTGGCCCAAAGACAAAGGTCGCGACGCGGAGCGCACGCCGATGCAATGGAACGCCGGCGTCAACGCAGGATTCAGCGCAGGGAAAAGCACGTGGCTTCCAGTCGGCAGCGATTATAAAACAGTCAATGTCGCGGCTCAGGAAAAAGATCCGAATTCGCTGCTGAGCTATTACAAAAAGCTAATTGACCTGCGCAAGACAAATCCGCAATTGCGCGATGGCGATTTTATTCCCATAGACGACAGCAGCAACACGGTTCTGTCTTACCTACGCAAGACAAAGGACGGAAGGGCCGTCCTGGTCGCATTGAACTTCACCGCTTCGCCACAAGCCATCAACGTGTCGGACGCAAGGGGCGTTTCCGGCAAGCACGCGAAGACGATTCTTGTGTCTTATCCCAACGCTCGGGAAACGAACGATCTATCGCATATCAATCTTCAGCCATACGGCGCTTATATAGGGCAGCTTGAACCCTAATTAGCGTGATCCAGACCGCAACTCGCATGCTACGATGCAAGCTGCGTATTTCCTCCTGGCCCATGCTCACCATCAGAAACGAGCAAATGGAAGTGCTCAATAACGCTCTGCGGCGCGAGTACGTGCAGCGCGTAGCCGCGATATTTGCGCGAAGGTATCCGCAAAAGTTCACAGGCGGGACCGAGCAGGCGGCCTCGTTTGTCGAATCCAACATTCCGAAGGCCTTGAAGTACGGGATTGCATCTGAGCTGCATGTCGCCACGTTTTTGAATTTCCTGATCCTTCACGGTGAAGACTTCGAATCGCGCCCGGAATGCGCTTGGGCGGTGGATATTCTCAACTCGCGCGAAGGAACGGGCGACGACCGTGTGGAATGGTTGGAAACGCGTCTCCAAACACTCAACGCCATAAACGGCACGCCTGCGAAAGGCTAATTGATGGCGAGCTTCCTACAAGACCAACTAACAAAAAGAAACATCAATAGTCCCACTGTCACTTGCCGCGCTCAAAGAGGCATCATTCAGGTATCCGTGCAGGGCGGGCGCGCTCCGATACCACCGCCGCCGGCCCAGACGCGCCCCATAGAGGGCGTTACCGCGACGGCTGCGGGACCCGATAATCCAGCGGCACAGGATACGAAAAACGACGGCCGCCGCGGCTTCGGTCCGCTTCATCTTGGCAATTACACGGTTACGCTGACTTTTCCGCCGGGTATTGCATCCAAGTACGACACAGCGAACGTTCAGCCTGGAATTTCTCAGAACAAAGTGCTGAATGCGGGCGTCGTTACCCAATATGACTTCATAGTTCCGTGGCACTGGATAGAGTTCGATGTTAGCGATTCGGCTAACCAGCCCGATCAAAACGTTCCCTACAAGCTGAAATATCAGCCGCCTATCGGGGGCGCTTGGACTTTGCTCGAATCCGGCTATACCCCTGCGAACGGCAAAGTTGAAAAAGACGAAGTTCCCACCGGACGATACAAGCTAAGCATTCCTATCTTGTCCAATCCGCAATGGTCGGCTCCAGCTTTCGTAGATATTGGGGCAAATCAGACTTTAACGGTCTCGGCATCAGGCTTCGATGCTGGCGAGACCGGCGAGTTCCAGATTATTGACGCTTTCGATGACGGCAAAGTGATCCATACCATTCCGGCAACAATTACCGCAGCCGGCCCTAATTTCCAGATGCAGGTGACCTGGATGCCGTCAGAGGGAAACTTCTCCGCTTTGACACAAAGCCGCATTCGTTTCAAGGCAAAGTGCGACCGAAGTGTTTGCCTCAGCGACATACGAACGGTACGCAAAACACAAATTCTCAATGTTGAGAGACCCGGCAGCGTCCTGTTTGATACTCAGATTACCGCTTACTTCTCGGGAGGCGGCACTTGGAACGGTAATTCTCCAGTCGGACAGGCCATGATTCCAACGCCTTGGAAAGAACAGATAGTTCGCATCGATTTACCTGCTATTACGCGCTGTCGAATCAAGATGCAAGGTTCGGATCAGGCCGATAGCACAATTACCAAACCTTAAAGCGCGCATATATGAATGTCGAGAACACTCACGACACCGTAAATCCTGCTCAGTTGACTGAGCGCGTGACCGTTAGCTGGTCACAACCGCGTTGCTGGCATGGCGACGACGTCACCATTCGCGTCAGGACGGAGCGCGTGACCGATGGCTATATGATCCAGCTTCAGGTCCTGGCGCAGGGCGCTGCCAATCATTTCCATCAGCTTGCGAACCAACCGATTACGGGTAACAAATTGGATGTTCCTTACACGCTCAACTGGAAAACCTTGCTTCCCCAACCGCCGCCCTACCCTACACAAGTCCAAGTCAGAGCAACCGTCGTCGGGCTGAACAATGTCACGGCATTGTCGGATCCGATGGCTGTAGATCTGATTCCGCCGTTGCACTCAGCTTGATTACTTCGTTGCTAACTGCAGCATAAAAGCGATGGGGTGATAGTAGAACAGCGCGCTAGGATCAGGTAGCGATGGCGCGCCGGCAATGTTGTTCCACCACCGGTACTGATTCATTTGATCGCCCAAGTTGTTGCGGTCCCCATCCGGCATATACGTGAAAGACGGCGAGTTATTGAGCCGCGTCTTCATATTTTCGTTCCATGGGCATACGGTCTTCAGAATTACGCTGCGGCATGAACCGCGATTAATGCCCGCGCCGGGAGCCGCCACATCGCTTTCGAGCAGCACATCAGCGGGCTCCGCGGAAATGATCTTACTGTCGCGAAGTTTCTGATAGATCGCCTTGCGGTCCATCATGATGGTTCTGTCTGTGGCATCAATCGTGATGTAACCCGGGCCGGACAACAGTGCCTCTTCGGAAAAGACTTCCAAATGCAAATACGATCCGTGCGGATTCAATCGCGCGTCCGTTGGAGCTGCTCCGATAGAACCAAGTAACTCGCCTGCCGCTACCCCAATCGGGCTCGACAGTGCGAAAGTGCGTTGATTATTAATTGCAGGCGCGAGAGTGCCATTCGCGCGTATGATCGTTCCCAGTTCTTGGCCCTCTAATGTCAGGAACACATATGGATTGCCTGCGGCCGCCAACTGAACCTGGATAATAGTGGAGTTCTGCGGAACCTTCGGGTCCGTCGGATTGGGTCCTCCTGCAGTAGGATCGACAGCATTTGCATTTGCGGTAATTTCCACCCAATCGCCCGGTCCCAAGCCGCCCTGGCGCACTCCCACACCGGGCGCGTGAAGTCCGCCCAAATAACTGTTTGCTGTGCCTCCGTTCACGATTTGAAAAAACGGCGACGGCAGCTTCATTTCTACGTGGTCGCGAGTCAATAGGGCCGCTTTTCGCCGCCATTTGACGGGATTACCTGCAATTGCCGCAGCGGCGCCTATTGCACCGTTATCCAGATGCATGTAGAGGCTATACCAAGTTTTGTCCTTCAGCTTATGGCGCAATAGAACGAAGTTTCGCGATCCGAACGGCTGCGCCGTTTCATTCTCGCCGGCCCTGCACACCAGTACTTCGCCATCAGCGATGGCGTACACAGGGCTGTTGGCCGCTTGAAAGAGATGAATGCCCGTATGCCATATCCTGTTCGGACCGAACGGAAACCATCCGCCCTGCCCCGTTTCCGTGTTGTTGAAGAAATCCAGACAACCGGCCGTGCGCCAATCGTATCCGCTGCCCAAGTCCAGCGGATACGAATAAGCCGGAGCTTTCCCCTCGTAGATAGGCTTGACGCTATCGGCGTATAACTTGACAAATTCGTCTTTTTCCCGATCACGCCGTCGCACCGTGCTGACATGTACGGCGAACGTATTTGCTGGCTGAGGCGCATTAGCCAATGGGTCACCTTCCCTCAGCCGGTCCGCAACCTCCCCCAAGCTGACGCGGTCGGGTTCCTGCCAGCGCGCCTGGAAACCACAAAGATCCAGCGCCGCTCGCCGGATCGCCTGGCAACGGACGCACGCGACAAGGACGTTGGCATTCTGGCCCCATTCCGTGCATCCGGTGGTGGTGTTGTCGTGATAGAACTCTATTGATTTGCCGAAGTGAAAAGTGGCTTTTCTATGCCGCCATCGCCGCCAATCGGTGTAACGGTAGTTGTCCTGCCAGCAGCGGTATCCCGCTACCACTTTGATTCGGTCTACATTCGCACGCCGCATCAGCCCGCGTACAGCCCAAAGCAGCGCCTTGTCAACGCCGGGATACTCCTGCATATCGTAGACGTCCAGTTTCTCGCCGGATAACGATGTTCCGTCTGCCAGCTTTACGCCATCCAGCAGGAACTTGCCCGCAAAGAGACCGTTGCCGAAGCCGTCGCAGGGCCCTTTTTTGTGATGATCCGCACAACGGCACCGAATCGGCATGGGCTCGGGTTCAATGCACGGACAACGCATGGTGTGTACCATGACCGCGTATTGGCCGCCCTCCCGATCGATGGCTCGAAACGTGTGTGCATCTACTATTCCCGTGAGCGGCAATCCCGCCGTCCGTTGGAAGCGTTTCACCGCATCGTGCGTAGCACGGTCGAACTTGCCCGTCACCAGCACAGGCATGAACGGCGCGCCGATGCCGTCATTATTGGAGCCGGAGCCCCAAGCGATTAGCTTGATTTGCAGGTCCCAAACATCGCGTCCCTGACAGGGCGGGTCCAACTGGAGAACGCGCTCACCATACGGTGGGCTGGACGGACGCTTCATCGCGACTGATTACTCCTCAGCCTCGGCTCCAGGCGTGAAGAGGAGGCCTTGCGACGTAAAACACGCGGGTGTGACATTACGAGACAAAGCGGCGACATGCGGAAAAGTGCACGGCGATTCCGGATTCGCCCTGAGCTTTCCGACAAAGGGCTTCGGGGATAGCTTTCCTCCATAGAAAAATCCACGCGAATCGACGAACACGATCGCTATTGAGCCGTCCACAGCTTGCTCTATCTGTGTTTGCAACGGCTTGATGGCGCTCCCATTCTCCTCGCGCGGCCATCCAGGCACCGGCTGCAATTTAGGAGCGCGAACCGGACCGCTCATTGGAACAGTCACGACGGCCATTTTGTCCGCTTGCTCTCTATCGGCTTCGAGAACGAAGAAAGCATCTCCCGATTCCGCATTGAATGCGGACGCAGCAGCGATTACGATATTCGGGGACCGCCGGACTATCTTTTCTTCGCCGCTTAGTTTTCCTTCCGCGGTCACGTCAATACGCGAGACTTGACTGTCGCTTTGGCGGTTCGTCGCCAATAGCAGTGCTGCAGGCCGCTTTACTCGCGCTAAGCAAGCGGTCAGGGATGGACTTTCGGCCAGCGGCATAGTCCACTGTTGTAAAAGCCCCTTCGGTTGTTCGAACAGCGCTCCTGTGAGCGTAGGCCCCTTTGCACCATGGCCGGTGGCAAGAAAAAGCGCCTGTCCTTCCATGCTCGGAAATCGCGAAACGGGTACCGCATCGTCAATCGCCAATTCGGCTTCGCTTTTCCAATAGGGATAGCTCAGGTTATGGCGAATAAGGGTCACATGTTTACCGGAAAGCACCGCCGCCCACCCCAACCCGTCCTCTTGCGAACCGCGAGCGAGCTGCGCGACGGACACCAGAGATCCTGTGGGAAACTGCCCGTGGCTTGTTGCGCCTTGCATCGCCGACGCATGTCCTTTAACCGCGGAAACGCGCAACAAGAGGCGTTCAGATGCCGCGGTTCCGTGCGTTTCCGCGTCCAGCCAAGCCAGTACAGACGAAATGCGATTTGCTGTATCGTAACTAAGCGCCGCACTCTTCACTGCGGCCGGAACAATCTCAAACGAGTAACGGTCCGAAGAAATGAACGGCTCGCTTGGACCGGTCTGATGCTCTACCTGAACGGAGTAGTGGCCAGGCGGCAGCGGCGGCCGATACCCCCAAATATTGAACGAGATGCTGCTGCCTTTGCCGGGCTGCATCGGCCGCTGTTGCGGCTCCGGAGGTTCGCGCCGCGCCAAATCGCCGACTTTTCGTTCGTATTGTTGCGCTTTCGTGTAGATTCCGATGCGAGCGCCCTGGCTGTCATACACAACAATACGCGGAGTCTCGTAGCTGCCATATAAGGCAAACGCGGAGGCAACAGAGGCTCCGGCGTTTCGCAGATTCAGGTTAAATTCCGCGCTTTGCTCGGGAAATAGCTCGTGCTTCCAATCGCCGCGAGGAGAAATCTCCAGCACGAACTGCGAAGTGGCAACGCTCATGCCAGTATTACGCTCTTTTCCGTAAAGACAATTTCGAGGGAAAAGCCACACCCCTCCGAGCGCGCCGACAAACATTCGCCGTGAATACAAATTTCCACCTTTGTTCTGTCTTGAGCGCCACCATATCAAAACAAATCGGGATGCTTCCACGCGAACGGAAGCAATTCATCTTTCCAGCCTCGGACCTTCAATTGACATTTCGCGCAAGGACCGTTTCGCTGTTGTCCCAGAGTTTGCAATTTTTGAAAGTAGATACATGCTGCGGCGGCCACCGCCCCAGGCCCGACTTTCGTGTTTGATGGGATCGGAGATGGAATATTATCCGGCCAACCATCTTCGCGGGTTACACCGGCAGCAACCGGCGCGCTACAACTTGCCCGCGGAATAATTGCCCCGCAATATGTGTAGCTCATGAGGCAATCCGGAGAATTGACATCATGATGTTTCCATCCGAAATTTCCAGCGACAAAATGGATCAGATTCATCGCATGGCCCATTTCATGTGGAAACGTTCCCGTGTCGGCCGCCTGCCGGACCCCACCTACTAAATCCGCGGTACGAAACATGCTTTGTGCGTCGCCGGAAGAAAAGCCGTTCGTCATGCTGCCTGAATACACCGCGGTATCGTTAGGATCGTCATATCCTATCCAGGCTTCATGTTCATGCAGAAAGGGCCAGCGCAGAACATTTACTTTTTCAGGCTTGCTTTCCGCGGGGACAAGCGCATCCAGCACTCCGTTATATTCGGTGTCCCACCGGCCGTCCAGCCAATTTTCGTAATCGTCAGGGTCGTTGCTGGGGTAGTTAGGGATCACCGCCACGCCGCCATTGAGCGCGACATCGGGATTCGCGCCGTGACCGGTAATCGCATTTTCGACTGCAACTCCGACGTCGTGCGTGGAAGTGCCCACCGCCTGCGCTGCGATTGTATTCGCGATTAAGTTTGGCAGATTAGGAAGCCCCGGCGGCAGCCGCATTCGATAAGCGTCCCACACCGCGCAGTAGTTCTTGATGGCGCCGTTGTTGGCCATGGACACATATCCGGTCCAGGAGCTTGTTACAGAAGCGTGTTTTGTGCGATAGGCGTTGAGATCGACGTGCTGATGCACGGGATCTCCGCCGCCCCCGGCTGGAGGCGCCGTCAGTGTCCATTCATTGAACGCTTTATTGTCTCCGAAAAAAGTGTTGATGGAATTCGCTGCACCATCAATTGGCATGTTCACGCCATTGCCCGCATAGCCGCGTCCAGGCATTGGCGTTTCCGCATCTCCTCCCACGGTAGCCGCCAAGCCATTTGTGTTTATGTTCGGCAACCGGTAGCTATTCTTTATGCGCGCCCAGCGCCATACGGTCATGGTTCCCGATTTACTCTTGATGGCCGCTTCTTCTTCAATAAACCCGAATCTTCGCGCATATCCCTCGCGCTCAATCCAGGCATGAACGACATAGGCGTCACCCCCGATGCAACTGGGCGAAAAAATTACGCCGGCGCGGCCAAGCTCATTTCCGCTAAGCATCACACCGGTTTCCACTCGCTCCTGCCGCTCTTTTGGCTTGGTAAGATCCGGCTTTAGATCTATATATTTATTAAACGGAAAGGCGGCATTGGCCTTCCCGATTATCGGTTTCTTCTTACCTTTCTTCGAAAAATTAGCTCGGAAATAATTGCTGAGATCGGAAGTGGGTTCTTCGCCGCGCACGCCGCCATAATATTTGTGACAGTTCGGTCCTGGAGGAAACACTTCCCAGTTCTTTACCTTGTTGTCCCCGCTTGCGGTGGAATCCGTTCGCACAATCCAGAGCACATCGTCAACATGTGTGAAGTTCGGACGGAGCCTAATCTGAACCGAGTTCGGGCCGTTCGGTATTTCCCGATAGTCGTAATAATGTTTGTCTAGCTCCTGGTCATCGTTCCGGTCTGACCGGCTCAGAAGCCGCCGGTTCAGGTAGACGTACAATTCTTTAAATTCGTCCTGCCCTGCGAGATATTTCAGGGCATTATCGAAGGTTGTCACATCGTACGTACGCACATTCCCAGTGACGTCCGCATTGGAGACCTCAATCCTGGCCTGCCAATAGTGAAATTCAGGCTGGTTGTTCGCATCGTGATAAGGCGCGTCGTGTTTGCCCTTCTTTACTTTGAATGCGGCGTTCCTGCAATACGTGGGATTAACACCGGCGCCATCGAGTAAGGCAGTGTTATAGAACTCCTCGGCAACCGGTTCAATAACTGCCGGTCCTACCGCCTGCGGTTCAAAAATACCTTCGGGATTGGCGCCGGGAACTCGACTCGCCAGCTTTGGCTCGAACTGAATCGGCAACTCGGGACGAGAGTAGAGTGGCTCTTCCATTTTCCATTTGGTGTCGCCTTTTTCCATGTAACTGCCGCCAATTGCGAGAGAACCCTGGTCAAGTTCATCTTTTTTGGCCTGGTGCCGTGCGATAGGTACCCGAATTCGCGCTGTTTGTGCGATGGCAGGGACGGCTAAAGGCCGATCCTCAGGTAACTCTGCCACCGCCGCATAAGTGCCGTCGGCATTCCGCGGCGGCATTACCATCAACGTTTTATCCAGCCTATATTCAGCCTCGGTTGTAGCCTCCTGCAGGTTCTGCCACTTCTTGATTCCGATTGTCTTGAACTTGACTTCAAACGGGGACTCGGCGCACGCCACTTTGCCTAATCCCACTCCATACGGATCGTCCACATCGCCGGCGCTGGTTCCGATGATGATGCGTACGCGATAGGGGCTGAACTCCGGAGTGATGTATTTTCCGTTCAGATGCCCTTTATTCGCGAGACCGCGCCAAGTATTCCAGTTCATAGCCCCCGCCGCCGGAACAAAATTCTCGCGATAGAGCGGCTCCGGTGTTGCGCCGGGATAGCGTTCGCCCCAAATTTCATAGCGCCCCTGGGTGGCGCGATTATTGGCGTCAGTTACCGTGAAGCTGAGTTGTAGCTGCTCCCGCGCTGGGCCCGGCACGAACGCAGCGTCGACGTTATTGATCTGGACACCAAAACTTTGCAGCGCTTGCACCGGCGATGTAACGCTCATAATCGTTGCAAGCTGTCCATTCGCTGGCGAAGGAGCTTCGCGCAAAATCGCTCTAAAACTTACATTGGCCGTACTAGGAAGGTTCGGAACCGGCCATTGCACCGAGGTCTGCCCCGCAGCCGCCATGACCGAATCCACACGCTCATTCGTGGCATTATCCTGAATGACAAATTCGATTCGTTCATCGTTGGTAATTCCTGCCGCGGTCACGCTTGCGGTGAGATTCTGTCCCGGCCAGGCATTCCCCTGCCAGGTCGGGTTTTGCAACTGAAATTGCTGAACGATCAAACGCATCGGAATGGACGGGAATTGACGAGAATATCACGCACTCCATCAGCGACTTCATGCGCAACACACCGGCGAATCCTGTTTCGTCCGCTACCATGAAAATGATCCATGAATGTCTCCTCCGTTGACCTGAAAAAGACGGTCAACCTGCCGAAAACTACCTTCCCCATGAAGGCAAATCTGCCTTCAAAGGAACCTAAGACCCTAGAGCACTGGGAGGAAATCAACCTTTATCAAAGGATTCGGGAGTCTCGCGCCGGGCTAACGCAATATGTCTTGCATGATGGACCTCCCTACGCCAACGGGAACATTCACCTGGGTACGGCGTTTAACAAAATCCTGAAGGACTTCATCGTCAAATCCAAAACAATGGCCGGTTTCGATGCACCATACATTCCCGGTTGGGATTGTCATGGCCTGCCGATTGAGTTCAAAGTCGATCAAGAACTCGGTAAGCGCAAGGCCGCAATGTCCATCGTGGAAATTCGTGCGCATTGCCGGGCATACGCCGCAAAATTCGTCGACATTCACCGCACGGAGTTCAAGCGTCTCGGCGTGCTGGGACGTTGGGCTGACCCCTACTTAACGATGAGCGCCGAATATGAAGCGATCATCGCGCAGGCGTTCGTTGACTTTCTTCATGAAGACTACATTTATAAGGGCTTGAAGCCTGTCCACTGGTGCATCAAAGACCGCACCGCGCTCGCCGAAGCCGAAGTTGAATACGAAAATCACACCAGCCCTTCCATTTATGTCCGGTTCAAGCTCGCTTCCGATCCGGCCGCGATCGATCCTGCCTTAGCCGGGCGCAATGTTTATTGCCTGATCTGGACCACGACCCCATGGACGATTCCGGCCAATCTAGCGATCGCCTTCAATCCGAAATTTGAGTACGTGGCGGTCGATACGCCCCAGGGCGTTGCGATTGTTGCAGAAGGGCTCTTGCCGAAGTTAGCGGAGGCGTTGGGCTGGGATCAGACCATCGTTGCGCGCTTCCCTGGTTCAAAACTCGAGCGCGCGGTGTTCCGCCATCCTTTTATTGACCGCGATTCACTAGGCCTTCTCGGCGATCACGTCACGCTCGAACAAGGTACCGGCGCAGTACACACTGCTCCTGGTCACGGACAAGAAGACTTCGTTATCGGCCAACGTTATGGGATTCCCGTGTATTGCCCGGTCGATGCCGCCGGCCGTATTTTTCACGCGGAAGGCGCCAGCGGAAAACTTCCTGACGAATTGATCGGCAAAACGGTTTGGGAGATCAATCCGCTCGTCATTAAGCTGCTCGAAGAGCATGGCGCACTTGCAGGACAAGAGCGTCTCGATCACAGCTATCCGCATTGCTGGCGCTGTCACAATCCGGTGATTTTCCGCGCGACCGAGCAATGGTTCATCGGCATGGATCGCAACGATCTTCGCGCTCGCTCTCTTCACGCAATCAAGCAAGTGAGCTGGCATCCGAGCTGGGGCGAAGAGCGGATGTGGAACATGATTGCGGCGCGCCCGGACTGGTGCATCTCGCGTCAACGGGTCTGGGGCGTTCCCATCGTTGTCTTCTATTGTGAGAGCTGCGCCACGCCCTTTACGGATCGCGCCGTGCTCGAAAAGGTGGTCGCACAATTCCGCGAGCACACGGCCGACGTCTGGTATTCAAAAACCGTTGAAGAGCTGATGGGTCCTGGCTGCGCTTGCTCCCGCTGCGGCGCCACGACCTTTCGCAAAGAGACCGACATCTTGGACGTGTGGTTCGATTCCGGATCAAGCCACTTGGCAACACTCACGCCGCAGAACGGCGTCACTTGGCCATCCGACATGTATATCGAAGGCGGCGATCAATATCGCGGCTGGTTCCACAGCTCATTACTCATTGGCGTTGGGCTGAAGAACGCTTCACCCTATCGCGAGTGCGCCACTCACGGCTGGACACTCGATGCCGATGGTCGCGCGATGTCCAAGTCTTTAGGCAATATCATCGAGCCTTCTGAAATCGTGATGAAAAAAGGAGCGGACGTGCTCCGGCTCTGGGTGGCGTCGGTAGACTTCACCGAAGACGTGCGCATGTCGGAAACGATTCTGACTCGTCTCGAAGACGCTTATCGAAAGATTCGCAACAGCGGCTTCCGCTACATGCTGAGCAATCTCCATGACTTCGATCCAGCGATTAATACGGTGTCTGGCGATCGTCTCTCCGGCATCGATTCCTGGATTCTGGTTCGTGCCGAAGACTTGGTCCGCCGCTGCCGCGCTTGGTACGACCAATACGAATTTCACAAAGTCTACCGCGCAGTCTACGATTTCGTCATCACAGATCTCAGCGCGCTTTATTTTGACGTATCGAAGGACAGGCTCTATACCCAAAGCAGAACAGCGCGCCGTACGAATCAAACCGTCCTTCATCGCCTGAATATGGCGCTTGTTCGGCTGCTCGCTCCAATATTATCGTTTACCTGCGAAGAAGTCTGGCAACATCCCGATTCGAAGAGTACGGCGACTGAAAGTGTCCACTTGTCATACTTCCCTGCACCCGACGAATTGACCGACGGGATAACTGACGCGCAGCGTCGCGAGGCTGCCGATTGGGACAAGTTGGTCCCCATTCGCAACGAAGTTCTTAAAGCTCTCGACAATGCGCGTGAAGACAAACTCATCGGTGGTTCGTTAGAAGCAGCAGTTGTTTTGAGGGCTTCCGAAGCGAATCACCGACTGCTGAATGCGCACTTGTCCGATCTGCCAGCCTGGTTCATCGTCTCTCAAGTGGAGTTGCAGCAAGGCGCCGATGACAATGAATTAGCGGTTGAAGTGGAGCGGGCCCGGGGCGATAAATGCGAGCGCTGCTGGAAATACACTACAGACGT
Source organism: Bryobacteraceae bacterium (assembly GCA_035652115.1). Classification (GTDB taxonomy): domain Bacteria; phylum Acidobacteriota; class Terriglobia; order Bryobacterales; family Bryobacteraceae; genus Bog-105. Next base: position 24,805 of record DASREJ010000239.1, on the reverse strand, counting down.
TGGCAGCAATCCCGATTTTCCGACCGTATGCGCGGCGTGTGCCTCAGTTCTGCCGGAACATTTGAACTAGTGCCGAGCCGGCCTTATGTAAGCGCTCGGATCACCGCAGCCGGAGCCGCGTTGCTCATCTTGGTAGCTGATCGTATTACCAAGTTGCTCATTCTCCACTCACTGCGCTCATTCGACAGCATCTCGATTATTCCGGATTGGCTTCGTATCGTCCATGCCGAAAATCCCGGTGCGGCCTTTGGTGTTTTGGCCGAAGGCAACCCGATTTTGCGCAGTATCGTCTTAATAGGTATCTCGGCAACCGTTCTGGTATTTGTGGCCTCGGCGCTGTGGAGCCGAAACGGCGCTTTTCGTTCAGCAGCTACGCGGTTCGGTCTTGCGTTGATATTAGGAGGCGCGTTCGGAAATCTGCTCGACCGAATTTTTCGAGGTACGGTGACCGATTTCATCGAGGTGTACCACGGTACATGGTCGTTTCCGGCCTTCAATGTTGCCGATAGCGCCATTAGCGTGGGAGCCGTCTTATTGCTGTTTGATCTCATCAAGCCGCATCGTAAAGGCATCAAAGAAGGGTAGCGACAAATAGCGGATGTTTCCTGTACTATTCCGGATCGGTTCGTTCTACCTGCCCACGTACGGCGTATTGGTGGCAACTGCATTTCTCACCGGACTTGCTATTACCACGCGGTTAGCTCGGCGTGCCGGCCTGCCTCCTGACAAGATCACGAATCTCGCGGTTTATTGCGCGATCGCAGGCATCGTCGGAGCGAAGCTGTTCATGTTTCTGTTCGATATTGGCGACTACATTCGCGATCCGGGCCAGATCTTTAGCATGGCCACGTTGCAGGCGGCCGGCGTTTTCCACGGCGGATTTATCGTGGCCCTGATCTTCGCGTATCTTTATTTAGATCGCCAAAAGCTTCCCGTACTGAAAACCATGGACGTGTTTGCCCCGGGTGTTGCCGTCGGCCAGGCAATCGGCCGATTAGGATGTTTCGCCGCGGGTTGTTGCTGGGGTAAAGTATGTTACCTTCCCTGGGGCGTGCACTTCCGTTCGGATTTTGCTGCGCCAGTCCCGCTAGATAAACCGCTGCACCCTGTGCAACTTTACGAATCGGCGGCGGATTTGCTTATTTTCCTGATTCTCTATCGTCAGTTCAAGCGCAGTTATCGCTCGGGCCAAATTATCGGCCTCTATCTCGTTCTCTACTCCACCGCGCGCTTCATCATTGAATTTTTCCGCGAGCATGAGCAAGCATTGGTGGGTCCGTTCTCCCTCACGCAGTGGATCGCACTAGCACTCTTCGCACTCGGCGCGTTCTTTCTGCTTTGCGGAAGTCAATCGAGCGCAGCGATGCAGCCTAAAGCTAACGGCCTGCGGGCTTGATCATTCCGAATTTCGTTCCAAGAATCGAAATCCGTTTTCAAACGCGACCTGATGATAATTTTCATCCAGGTATTTATCGATCATGCGGTCTTTTGGAGCGGGAGGACGATACGCAGGAAAAACGGTTTGCATGCCATCGCCGAGTAGCGCTGTTTGCGCAATTGCATACCGCGGCTTCTTAGCATCCAGATCGCGTATTGCTTCCAGAATGAGCGGGCTCTTTCTCTGATCGACGATGACATTGAAGCGCGTGGGATTCCGAACATCAGCCAAAAAGTAGTAAACGGGCGAGTACGGGTAGATGAACGCGTAATCTCCTGGGTGGGTATGCGCAAGAAGAAAGTCGATTACGGGATCTTTTCGCTGCGCGAGCAAGGTTCCGCGCCGAGTAACGATAGGTTGTCGCGCGTGCAACGTTCCGTTCAGATCTGTGGTTCCCATCAATAACGCCCCAAGCGCTACGGCAAACGCTGCTTGTTTGAACAATCGCGTACCGAACCGCTCGCAAAGCGCAAAGAAGAGAACCACGAGCAGTATGCAGCCGTTTCGAAAATGGCTCATGTCTTGCCGATGCAGCTCAGAAAGCCACATCGCGTAGCCCGCGATCCAATACGGGATCAGCCGGTGCTCAAAAGCTTGCGGTCTCCATATATAGCCCATGACACCCAACAGCAGGGGCAGCACGAGCATTAACAGAAACGGAAGGCTCATTGCGGCAAGTATCGGCGCGGTTAAAAGAACGGAAGGAGTAAGTCGCAGATGCCCGAACAGCCCTGGAAACCATACCGTCCATAACGGAAACCCGTAAGTCACGTGATTCACGTTGTTATAGCCTGCGAGCGGCATCTTTACTGTGCTAAAAAATAAGTCCGGTAATGCGCCCCAGAGAATGTAAGGCACGATCTCCGCGACGAGCACGGCCGCATAAGACGAAACCATGAGCAAGCTCGGCCGAATGCCACGTTTTCGGTAAAGAAAAAAGCTTGCGGCTACAAATGCCGCCAGGAACAGAAATCCTTTTTGTTGTAGGATGCAACTCGCCCAACCCGCAAGCACTCCCGCGACTACGAAAGGCCAGTATTTAATAGGTCCATGCGACGTGGAATCGATGCCAATCAGAAATATGGCGAAGGCAAGCAACGCAAAAAGATTGGAATCGTAATGAGGTGAATTGATCGGGGTAAGCGGAATCGACGTAGTCAGCAAAAACGTCACCGCGAATATCCCGTGGCTTCCTATACGCCGTGCCAGGTAAAACACCACCAGAACTGTCGCGATACCGGTCAAAAACAATACGGCGCGCGCTGTGATCATGCTGCTGCCGAATAAGCGGAAGAACCACGCCAGCCAGTAGTAAGCGCCCGGTGGATTTTCCTGAATGAAATCGCGCCCTGGAATCGCTCCTTCCGCCGCCTCTTGCGCCGCGTAGATATAGAGCCCTTCATCGGTTGCGCCGGAAAGCACGCGCACAAAGGGAAAAAGATAGAGCCCGGCAATCAGCGCAATCAGGCCATAGAGCGCGAACTTCTTCAGCGCAGTCCCGTTAACGAACACCGCTTTCGTGCTGGGCCATGTAGCTTGCGCAGATGACATTCAGAGATGAAAAATGCATCCTCCGGGCTCTTTTCTTAGATAGGAGGTTCTCACTTCTAATCGGCATCTTCCAACCGTACTAAGAGGTTTACCGTAGAATTCTTTACAAGTTCTTCATTCCATCTCGATTTCCAGGTGATAGATTAGAAAACCTAGTTGGGGGCTATGCGCCGTGACTCTGCGTCTCCGGGAAAACTATCCCGTGAAGGGAACACTCGTTCTCTTTATACTTGCGGGCCTATCCGCCTGCATCCTCTCCCTGCCCGCGTTGGCAGCTTCCGATCGAAGTCCATCTGACCCGGCGCAGCAGCGCGAAGCAGCGGGCGACATGGCGGGAGCGCTCGCTCTGCTCCAAAAACAGGCTGGTGATGGTACGCCCCAGTCGCTGAAGAATTTTGCTCTATTTCTTGATCGCCACACGGAAGATGGACGCCGCGAAGCCTTTCTCAAGTGGGCTGCTGTCGAAACAGATCCGGAAGTTCGCAAGCTGGCTCTGAAGCAAGCCGTCTTGATCGACTTCATGCAGGGTAAAGACGCCGACCTGTCTCGTGATCTCTCCGAATACCGGGCAGCCGGGGGTCAGGATCTGCAATCGCCCAAGCGTAGCGCAAACGCACAACATTACTCGACGGTTTCGATACCGGGGCCTCTTTCCTCGTTCGCCAGAATGGCGGCGCTTTCGCCCGATGCAGCCCCAGAGGACTTGCTGCCGGCCCTTGCGCGCAACGTTGTCACCAACGGTTATGAGGCTTCCGGAAATGAAGCACTGCAGCAAACCGAATATCTGCGGCTTCTGGTCCGTTACATAGGTCAAGCTCGTGAGCTGCAGGCCATGGCACGTAACCAGAAGATCGTAATTCCGGCCTGCGACAGCGAAGAAACGGGTAATCTTCTTAAGGTTCTGGGATATCGGATGCGAGGCGCGTGCGGCGGCGACATGGTGCTTGAAACGGTGAACGCCACGCGTGCCTTTCTCACCGCCGACTCGGGTTTTCCGCTCACCCAGCTTGAACAGGATTTGCGCGCCAACCACCGTTTCGAATTGCCCTATGCGCCCACGCAAGTTCCGGTTCTTTATAGTGCGAAGTACTGGATTGAGGCGGTAAACCAAAACCAAGCAGATTTTCTGGACGCGTTTCTTTCTGATCCCTCCATCTGCCGTTTGTATCTTGGCCTTTCCCATCTGGATCGCCAAACGGCTGCGGCACTACGCGAACAAGCCAGCGCCGCCAAGCTGAAAATCTATGCGCATGTGCTCGACTTCTTCGGCAGCATGTTTCAGATTAAGGATGGTGTCGCGGTCGTTCCCGGGTCCGCGAAAGTTTGGGGTGCAATGGTTGGCGTTCCGCCGTCCAATCCCGGCGCTTTCTTCGCGAAACTTCTAGCGACGGACGACGGCTGGATGGCCAGCTATTTCGATGTGCTTTCGCGAATAGAGGGGCCGACGGCGGCCTATCTCACCCAGCCAGACCGAATGAAACGCTTCTACGATGCGTTACGCGGCAAGATCACCAGCCCAGGTCCGGCCCGGCCGGTCTTTCGTTCCAGTACTGAACTGACGCTGCTTGCGACTTCCTTGCGCATTGATCCCGATGGACAGCCGCATATTCCAGGGAATCTGGAGGTTTGGCGCAACCTTTTCATACATCATCCTCATGGCAAATACGATGGCAAGCTCACCCGCTCCGCAGCCTCTTGGAAAAACAGCGATGACGTTATTGAAGCGTTGTTTGGCCTAAGCCGCAAAAGCGTCGAAAACGAACCGCTCAAGATTTTTTTGGCGCTCAATGACGTCGACCGCGGGCGAGCTAAGCCGATGTCGCCGGAACTGGCGTCGCGACTAGTTGCGGGTTACCGCACCTTTGGCGCGCAATACGCACTATTCGCTGACGCTCCAGCCTTAAGCGAAGGCTCTATCGAGCAGTATTTGGATCTCTGCCGCCAGAGCAAGGACATGCGCGATACGCTGCTACGCGCCGATGATATAGGCACGCTTCAGGCGCTGGCGGGATTGTGGCGAATTCTGGTCTTGCAGGATTCCATCCCGGCGGCTCGGCAGGACGCGAGTTTCACGAAGCTGCTCGCGCCATTCACGCACGTCAAGCAGGAAGGCGATGTCCTGGACGCCGGGCGTTCGGGCATCGACACATTATTGGCAGCGGCAGGAAAACAGCCCGGCTCGATGCGCCAGGAACAGATTGTCGAGCTTTTGGTGGGGAAACTCCGCCCGGCTAACGGAAATCAACCGGCATCGCCCGCCGAAGTGCTATTGCGCGTCTTTGATGCCCAACTTTTGGTTCCTTTGGACAGCATTTTCACCATTGCTGATCGCGCCGGCAAGGAACCGATCGATCCCAAGACCGTTAAGAGCCTGGATGAGCAGATTTCGCGCTTGCAAGAAACTCAATCTCTGCGCAGTTCCATCTCGGCCGAGGAGCGCAATACGTTCGCAGTCGGGTATTGGAGCGATCGGCATATCGATCAGGAGAAAAAGCTTAACATCGACAAACTCGTCAAGAATACGGAAAAGAGAGACGCGCGCGACGCGCTAGAGCCATTTCTGCGAGATTCGCTGGTCGGTCTGTTGTACAGCTATTATGCGCCGCCAGGTGCCCAATTACTGCTCACCAACTCGTCCTTTGTGCGCAGCCATGACTTTATCGGTCCCGAAAACGCGCCGGCCGCTTGGGCCCCTACTGAAGTGGCGGGCACTGGTTGGCCCGAGAGCGGTGGCGGCCGCCTGGTCGGTTCACTTATCAGCCTGCCCTATGCCGTCGCGGAAGCGGAGCAGAACTTCCTGACTCCCAAACGAGAGCAGGCGCTGATTTGGGCCGACCTCGTTCCCCAAATGATTGTCGATGTCACGGTAAACCGGTGGCGGAACGTGACGCCGGAGCAGATCCGGTGGGTTGGTCTTCATGTGGCCAGAGGCGAATCGTTGATCGCCGCTTCGGCATTTAATTCAGGCGTGGAAACGGCCGTTTTGAATTCCTACCGTCGTTTTGCTACTCCGTCCCGCGTCGAGTGGCTGCAGGATCGCCTGGAGAGCGGTGACTTTAAGACCGCTATTGCGAATGTGCCGACGTCAGCTCTCTACGCATTGGCGTTAGACCCCAAATTGGCCAACATATCGCCGGATATTTATTTGACCGAAGCCGCCGAGATCGCCTCGCAACACGATCCCTCTCTGTCTCCACAGGCGATCGCCCATACCTTCGGCACCCCGAAACCAACCCTCACACATTCCCTGCAGCCAGGTCTGCTGTATTTGCGGATTTTTCCCGCATTGATGGGGTACTCCAGCCGTATCTTGGCCGAAAGTTGGGAGTCCAACAACATCTACTTCGCCGCTCTGGCGGACCGGACCGGGATTCCCGTAGGCGAATTGGATTCCTATGTGCCGGAGTGGAACCGCGCCGCCATCGAAAACATCTTTGCCACTCATTTGGAAGATTGGCCTGCACTCCTTCGCTCTCTACACGCGGTCGGCACGAACATACAGCAACAACACGTATTGCAGGCAAACATTCGCAATTCGGAGAATTAGCAACGTGAAGAGTTTTTTGCACACTATTGGTCTCGCAACTATGGTGGCTGTGGCTGCCGGGCTCTGGTTGAAGGCGCAAGATCAGGATCAGACCACGTTCCATGTGAAGGTCGACATGGTCGTTCTGAGTTTCAGCGTGACCGATTCTCACGGCAAGTATGTGAATGGCTTGAAGCCGAAAGACTTCAAAGTGTTTGAAGATGAGATTCCGGAGAAGGTCGCCACTTTCACCGAAGGCAATCACGCGCCGTTACAAGTGCTGGACAGTGGCGAAACAAAGCCATTGCACGTCGCCTCGGCCTCGAACGAGTCGGGCGTAGGTCCGGCACAGGATCTACGTCAGGATGCGGCCGGCACCAATGTGTTTGTCTTGTTCGATACAAGCAACTACATGTACCGCGGATTCGTATATGCTTCGGACGCTATTGCCGATTTCATTCGCGGATTAGATCGCGCTGATTCTGTAGCCATTTATACCTATAGCCGTAATCTCAATCGCGCAGTGGCTTTGAATCGCGACCGTACCAGCGCGATTGCCGGCCTGCGGCGGGCCGTAGCAGGCGATGATTCAGCGCTCTACAACTGTCTTCTATTGACCCTTCGAGACGCCGCGAAGGTCCCCGGCCGCAAAGTTGTCATCGTGTTTTCCAATGGACCGGACAACGCCAGCATGGTTGCCCCTGACGATGTTCGCGCCGTGGCCGAGGACGAAGGCATCCCCATTTATGTCATCTCGACCAGCGAAGTGAACAAAGACCCCATCTCCTCGACGATTTTCAAGCGTATTTCCACCAATACAGGCGGGAAGAGCTACTTTGCCAAGACTTGGCAAAAACAAGTAGAAGCCTTCGAATCCATCCGTGAAGATTTGGGCAACAGCTATACCATCACTTATTACCCGCAGCCAAATCCGAATGAGGGATTTCGCAAGATTCGCGTGGAGATGACGTCCGATACAGCCAAGAAGTACAGAATCCGCGCCCGCCCCGGTTATCGGCCGCAACGCGGAATTTAAATGCGGGCTATTTCTTTCGCTTCACTGCTAAAGGTCCAAATGCCTGGCAGACCGGCATGAGCTGCACGGCGTTGATGTTGACGTGTGCTGGGCGTGTCACACACCAATGAATGGCATCGGCAATATCGTCCGCGGTTAAGGGATCTGTTCCTTCATACACCGCATCAGCTCTCTTTTTGTCGCCCTTAAACCGCACTTCCGAGAACTCCGTCTTGCAAAGACCTGGCTGAATATCGGTGACGCGTACGTTGGTTCCGAGCACGTCGGCCCGTAGGCCATAACTGAATTGGTGAACAAACGCCTTGGTCGCTCCATAAACGTTTCCGCCTGGATACGGAAACTCGGCCGCCACAGAGCCCAGGTTCACGATATGGCCTCGATTGCGATCCACCATTCCCGGGAGCAAAAATCGCGTACAGTAAACGACGCCCTTCACATTTGCATCAATCATAGTCTCCCAGTCTTCGAGGTCGGCAGTTTGCGCAGGATCTAATCCCAACGCGCCGCCCGCGTTGTTAACCAGAACGTCTACGTCGGCAAAGTCCGGTGGGAGTCCTCGAATTGCATCTTCTACGTCTTTTCGTTTCCCCACGTCAAAGGCGAGTGGCAAGAACCCGGTTCCCAGCTCCTTCCTCAATTCCTCGAGGCGTTCCTTGCGGCGCCCTGTCCCAATGACTTTTGCGCCGTCTTTTGCGAACCGCCGGGCCGTAGCTTGCCCGAATCCTGCGGTCGCTCCCGTGATGAAAACGATCATGTACTTAGCATACGAACAGCGGCAAAGGGGTATATACCATCGCAGGCGGCAGTCAAGGTGGTACTCGGATGGGCGCTCCCTTTTACGAAAAAGTTTGTTACCTACAGGCGAGTTTTCTCCACCACTAGTTCCAATCATCTAGTACTTGTAGTACCGTGAAATTTCCGGCGTTAAATACACGTAAATAGATTTAAGTCTAAAGATTTGCTCGGAAAATCAATGAGTTACAGCGTTTGGTACGAACGTACGCTCATCCGTCCGGCACGAACATCCTACGCAAAGGTGAAATAACTTACTCTAAAATTGCGCCCTGGTAATCTTCCCAGGTTTAAGCGCAGGTACCGCCCACGTCAATATGGGGACGCAAGGCTACTCGGGTTCCGTGTGTACGGGGCGCTATGCCCTTAGCATTGGACGCGAGAATTATATATGCTGAGCGTTAGGAGAAAAGAGATGAACTTAACTTTTGCCAAGCACGTCTTCGGGGGGCTCCTTAGCGCCGTAATCCTAAGTGCGCCACTTGGCGCCACTTCGATTGGGGCTGGCCAGTTCAACCTAGCGGGAAACCTTTACATTAATACCACTTCTGTACTTTTCGGTTTAAATAGCGTTCCGCCGCCGGGAGATCAGCTAGCAGCTATTCAGCTGCCGGAAACTGGTCCGTTTTCTGGTCTGCTTCCTTCGGGCCCACCCGCAACCATTCACAATATTCCGATGAACCCCGCCTTTCCGAGCGGTGCACTGTCCCTTCCACAATGGATTGTGCTGCCGAACGGGATTGATGTGGATTTGCAGAACGTACCGATCAATCAGTCGATAGCGGTCTGCACCGGCACGTCCGCTGATAACGGCATCGGAAACAGTTGCCGTCCGAACACAGGATCGCCAATTGTTCTCACCGAGACAACTACCGGTGTGACGGCGAAACTCAACGTTTTGGGCATTGCGTACTCGGGCACGTCGACGACTGGATCCTCCTCGTTGAGCGGTCTGTTGTCGGCGAACTTCGATAGCGATACAATTTCCGGATTGCTCAGTGCATTTGCACCGGGCGGATCTGGTTTTGTCAACACATCGTATAGCGGAAACTTCACAGTGACGCCTTCCTCTGGTGTTCCTGAGCCCAGCATGCTTGCTGGCTTCGGTTTGGGCATGTTAGCGTTGGGCTTCTATCGCCGGAAGCGCACGGGAGGTCAAGCGAAGTAACGCACCTCGGAAAATAGCAAACGCGAAGCCGGCGTGAGCTGGACCATCGATCGATGGCCGGTAACGCCGGTTCGTTTTGTTTGGACCGAGTTTTACTGCGTAATGAAACAGGAGGAGATTGTCCGGACCCTTAAAGCGAACGTAGGAAAGGCCTTGGACATTATCTTTGACGGTAATAGAACTACTGTAACCGTCAGGTCGGTGGATCGGGACGGAGTTCTCTGCAGGCTGCTAGGGGCGAAACCCCAGCAGCCTTCTGAGTTTTGGGTCGCCTTTGAGTATATCGAAGAAATAAAGGTGACCCCTTAGGAAAGTCACGCGCTCAATTAAACACCGCAGAGATGCTCGACATTCTATGCGATTGCGGCAGGAAGGCTAATTCATTGGCCGCTGGCAATCTGTTCTCTCCTGCCGATTGGCAGACGATTGGAAGCGAGTCCAGACGGCCCTTGAGATCGTCAAGCTTGCGTGCGAATTGGGCTCGCAAAGCTTTCATGTCAAAACCCAAAATCTCAAGAACACATCCGTACTTGGGGTCATAATAGGCGGGCAACCCGCCTAGCCGGTGGCCACCCAGCCTGCGAAGTATAGAAGCAGATTGGTGACGCGTGGTGGCGGTCGTAATTCCCATCCCGCCTCCCAGCCGGTCGGCCAAAGCAAACGTCATTAAGGCGATGTTGATTGCGGCCGTCGAGCAGCGCAACTCCGGGCATAACACCCATCCTCCGGCTTCGCCGTAATGCATATTCGCGGCCTGAGCGCGACGCATGTGACTTTCGATCGCTCGCCGCACCGCCGAGCCAAATGTGACCGATTTGGCAAGACTGGATTCGTGCGCCCCAAGTTGATTAAACCCGCCGTCTACGTGCCGGTATCGTGAGCAAGCTCGCACCCGGCCATCTTCATCTTCAAGCAGAACATGCCAGCTTTCGGCATCGGTCGACTGAAAGTGCCGCCCATCCTGAGTGAGCCCCGCTGCCAGCGGATAGTATTCGCGTAGCGCATTCCCGCGAAGGAGTTGCAGGTCGAACAAAAGCCTCGAATGCAACCTTGGATCCACACTGGCCCTAAAGCAGGAGCTCGGGATCTGCTCCAGACTAGGAGCAAGTATACGGAATTGTAGTTTTTCGGGTTTGAACAAAGTACGTTTCTTCACCTATAACCTTTCGCCTCCGATTGATCTGGGGGACGCACACACCACCCCTTATCGTGCTAACGAGAGAAAACTTGTGTCGATTCTGCGCAGAAGAGCCCGTACTGGGCACGCAACAGTGCTGGATTACGGAAACTAGCGCAGATTAAGATTTTTTATATTCTGGTCCAAATCTTTCATAGATGCAAGCACTAAGGCGAGCTAAGAAGTGTTAAATTTATGGACTAACCCGTTTATACTAGTGCTTAGGCATTACTTATCAGAAGTTTCCGACCAATGTCTCTACGGTACCGCATCCCGTTATAAGTAATCTTCCCAATGGCTCCATAAGCGTTTCCCACGGCCGCTGTAAGCGTATCGCCGCTTGCGGTTACTCCGAGAACTCGTCCTCCGGCAGTTACCAGCCTGCCGCCCTCGTATTTTGTCCCGGCGTGGAAAACGGTGGCGCCTGTAGACTCTGCTTCCTCGATTCCGGCAATTACATCCCCCAGTTTTGGCGATTCGGGATATCCGGCCGCGGCAAGAACCACGCACACCGACGGATTCGCCCAAGCGCGTCCCGAGATCGATCCGACGCCGGTTATCATCATGCCGAGCACCTCCGCGAAATCGCCGCGAAAGCTGCACATCAGAACCTGCGTCTCCGGATCTCCTAAACGAACATTAAACTCGAGCACCTTGGGCCCATCGGCAGTCATCATGAGTCCGGCATAGAGAAATCCGGTAAAGGGGGTCCCCTCCTTTCTCATGTGCGCAATCGCCGGCAGCATAATACGATCCATAATTTCGCCGCTTTGCCGCGGCGTAATGATGCGAGGATCGCAGTAGGCACCCATTCCACCCGTATTGGGGCCCCGATCATCATCGTAGGCGCGCTTATGGTCCTGCGTGGGCGCAAACGGCAGCAACGTGTGCCCGTTGCTTAGCCCAATGAAGCTCACCTCCTCGCCTTCTAGAAACTCCTCGATAACGACGTCGGGTCCCAATCGGCGGATGGCATCTTCAGCTTCGGCGCGATCATTCGCAATTACCACTCCCTTGCCAGCCGCCAAACCGTCGGCCTTGATAACCACCGGAAAAGAAAACTCCTCCAAAGTTCGACCCGAGCGCGCGGTAGGAATGCCCGCTCTTTTAAAAAACTCTTTGGCAAAAAGCTTAGATCCTTCCAGGCGCGCTGCCGCTTTGGTAGGGCCGATAATCTTCAACCGCTGACGATAAAACTCGTCCACGATTCCGGCTACCAACGGAGCTTCGGGGCCAACAATGGTCAATTGCACTCCGTGGGCCTTCGCAATGTCCGCATATCCGGCGACATCCGCAGGCGCAGGCACACAGGTCGCAATCCGGGCAATGCCGGGATTTCCCGGGCTCGCCACAATACCCTTGATTGACGGCGATTGCGACAGCTTCCACACGAGTGCGTGCTCGCGGCCTCCGCCGCCTACGATGAGAATCTTCAAAACAGTGGCCTCCTCGTTAGAATAAAGGGTGGTTTCCTCTGAATGCAGACGAAGTACGACGTCATCGTAGTGGGCGCCGGGCACGCCGGCTGTGAGGCGGCGCGCGCCTGCGGTCGGCTAGGTTTACGGACCGCGATGGTTACGATGAACCTCGACTTGATTGCCCAGATGTCCTGTAATCCGGCAGTAGGGGGAATCGCTAAAGGTCACCTGGTTCGCGAGATTGATGCGCTCGGCGGTGTCATGGGCGAACTGACTGACACAGTCGGGATTCAATTTCGGCTGCTGAATACCAGCCGCGGCCCCGCGGTTTGGTCGCCGCGAGCGCAATGCGACAAAAAGCAATACCGCGTGACGATGCGGCAGTGGCTCGAAAACGAACCCAATCTGCGTATCCTCCAGGCCGAGGTAGGCGAGCTTCTGCTCGTCCCAAATGACAAAGACGAGTCAGGCCGCCGTGTAACGGGCGTCCGCTTGAAAGATGGACGCGACTTATTGGCCGACGCAGTCGTTGTCACCACCGGAACATTCCTCAACGGTTTAGCCCACGTCGGCGAACAGAAGTATGCATGCGGACGCAACGGCGAAGCGCCCTCAAACACGCTGGGCGGACAGCTTCGAACGTTAGGGCTTCAATGGACGCGGCTGAAGACGGGCACGCCACCACGCTTGGACGGCCGGACCATCGATTGGTCGCAATTCGAAGAGCAGCCGGGCGATCCGGTTCCGACACCATTTTCATTTCTCACGCAGAGAATTGAACGGCAACAGATTTGCTGCCACCTGGCGTACACCACAGAGAAGACACAGCAGGTCATTCAGGACAGCATTGCGCGTTCACCGCTATATAGTGGACAGATTGAAGGCGTCGGCCCACGATATTGCCCCTCAATCGAAGACAAGATTGTCAAGTTTCCCGAAAAACGCCGACATCAGATCTTTCTTGAGCCCGAAGGTCTCGACACACACGAGATCTATGTAAATGGCATGTCCACGAGCATGCCAATCGATGTCCAAGCGGCGATGGTTGCCTCGATTCCAGGGCTCGAAGGCGCCGAGATGATCCGGCCCGGTTACGCAATCGAGTACGATGCCATTGACCCCCGTGAACTGCTGCATTCTCTAGAAGTGAAGGCTATCAGGGGTCTCTTTCTTGCTGGTCAAATCAACGGCACCTCCGGCTATGAAGAAGCAGGATGCCAGGGACTGATTGCAGGCTTGAACGCCGCAGCCAAAATCAAGCAGTTACCATCGGTGGAGATTGCGCGTAGCACGGGTTACGCCGGTATTCTCATTGATGATCTAGTCAGCAAAGGTGCGGACGAACCATACCGGATGTTCACCTCCCGTGCCGAGTTCCGTCTCCACCTTCGCATCGACAATGCCGATGAACGCCTAACGCCGATCGGCCGGCAGATCGGATTAGTTTCCGATGCTCGGTGGCAGCAGTTTCTGCGCAAGCAAGAGCAAAAGGCGGCTATTCGCAATCAGCTCGAAAAGACGCGCGCTAATGCGGTACCGGAGATCGTCGGGCTTGACGCAGCCTCCGACAATCCGACGCTTGCAGTTTGGCTACGCCGCCCCGGAGCACGGATTGACATGCTAGAGCCGTGGATTGCGAAACAAACCCAATCGAGCGCCCTTCACGGCGTTTTGACTACCGTTGAGACGGAGATCAAATACGCTGGTTATCTCGTCCAGCAGGAGCGGCAGATCCAACAGCTTAAAGATTCGGAAGGTCGGCTCATACCTCATACATTCACTTACGATCACATCCCTGGGCTCTCGAACGAAGTTCGTCAGAAGTTAACCCGAGTGCGTCCGGCAACCCTAGGCCAAGCCCAACGAATTCCTGGCGTGACTCCCGCCGCAATTGCAGTGCTCGACATCTATCTGGGCATGGGCACCGAATGTTTCACGTGAAACATCGATTCTACGCTACATTCTGGTGTTCCACGTGGAACATGCTAGGATCATCGAGAAACTGTGGCCCACGTAATCTCGGTTGCCAATCAAAAAGGCGGTGTTGGGAAGACCACAACTGCCATTAATCTCGCGGCTGCACTCGCCGCATCCGAGCTTCGCGTCTTGCTCATCGACTCGGACCCACAAGGAAACTCGACGACGGGTGTTGGAGTTGTCAAAACAGAGGAGCGGCAGACACTCTACAATGTCCTGCTCGGCGAAGCCGCTTTCCAGGACATTATCGTGGTCACCGATTTCGAAGGGCTTTCTTTGGCACCCTCCGACCAAAACCTCGTTGCTACCAATCTGGATCTCATAGACGCCCAAGAACGCGAGCGCCGCCTTCAAACAGCGCTTGGGTCAATTCGCGACGACTATGACTACATCGTGATCGATTGCCCACCAGCCCTAGACCTCCTCACGTTGAACGCGCTCGTCGCATCGAACGCCGTCTTGATTCCTATCCAGTGCGAATTCTTTGCCCTTGAAGGAATCTCGCAGCTCATGGACACCATTGACCGCATAAAAGATGCTTTTAATCCCGGGTTAGGGGTCGAAGGCGTGCTGCTAACCATGTACGATGACCGCACCAATCTGACGCGTCAAGTCGAGGCCGACCTGCGTGAGTTCTTCGGCAAAGAAGTATTCAAAACCGTCGTGCCTCGCAGCATCCGGCTTGCAGAGGCCCCCAGCTTCGGCAAAAGCATTCTCGCGTATGACCCTCGTTCGCGAGGCGCGGAAGCCTACATTCAACTCGCAAAGGAAATACTCGCTCATGAACAAAACGCTCGATCAGAATCCGCGCAAAGCGCTGGGTAAAGGCTTATCAGCCCTACTGCCATCGCGCGGCGCTGCACCTGCTCGTGCGTCCATCGCGATGCCGGCATCTGCGGCACCGGCGCGCGGCCTTCCTGAGCACTTCGAAAATTTCCAAAGCTTGCCGCTCGATCAGATCGTCCCCGGTAACGAGCAGCCGCGGGCTAACTTCGATCCAGAAAAACTGGCAGAATTGGCCGATTCTATTCGAGCCAATGGAATTATCCAGCCAATCACAGTCTGTCCGGATGGAAATGGACGATATCGAATTATCGCGGGCGAGCGGCGCTGGCGCGCCTCTCAGCTCGCGGGCAATACAACCATTCCAGCCCTGATCCGTACAGCGGACGAACATGAACGGCTGGAGCTGGCGCTTATCGAGAATCTTCAGCGGGAAGATTTGAACCCTATAGAGATTGCGACCGCTTTTCAGCGGCTAATTGATGAGCACCGGCTTAGTCATGAGCAGATTGCGCAACGGACCGGGAAAGACCGTTCAACTGTCACCAATTTTCTGCGTCTGCTTCGTTCTTCGCCTTTTGTTCGCTCAGCGCTTATAGCAGGTTCGATCACGATGGGCCACGCGCGAGCGCTTCTCAACTTGCCTACTGAAGAAGCGCAAGACAAATTTTGCCGGGACATCGTTGCGAAGCAATTTTCCGTTCGCCAAACAGAATCCTTGGTCAAGAATTTCATGGCAGGCCCAAAGCCTGTTGCCACCAAGGCTGCCGACGAACCAGCGGAAGATCCCAACGTCCGTGCAGCGCTTGCGGAGATGGAGGCCGCGCTAGGGACGAGAGTTCGGCTGACCCGCAAGTCGAACGGGGCTGGCCGCCTGGAAGTTGAATTCTACTCAGCCGATGATCTCGACCGCATCTACGGCGTGATTGTGAAGCAGTGAATTTTAGCCGGCGACACTACGCCGGAATGGGCGGATGCTGCTTGTGAAAGTTCGTGTAATTCTGAAATGCTCGCGCAAACGCAATTACGCGATTCTCTGAAAACGGCGGTCCCACAATCTGGAGCCCGATCGGCAGGCCGTTGACAAAACCGCACGGCACCGTTATCGCCGGCAAACCACATAAGTTACTAGCCTGCACAAGCCCAGCCACTACGCCTTTTTGATCCGGATGTTTTGGCTCTGTTTCGTCAAATGGCTGGTCGGCGCGATCCGGCGGGCTCAACCGGGTCGGAGCTACTAACAAATCCACGTTGGCAAACCATTGCCGAAATGCAGTCTGTATCTGTGCCCGCACCCGTGTCGCCTTCAAGTAATCAAGCGCCGAGTAAGTCATCGACGCTTTCAATCCGTCAATTTGGCTTTGATCCGCAAGCTGGTTCACCTGGCCGCTTTTTATCAGTTGTTCGAAGACTGAAGCAGCTTCGGAATCGATGATTGTCCCGATCACCGGACCATATGGAAAATCGGGCAGCTTGGCTTCGATCATTCGGCCGCCCAACGATTTCACAATCGAAAGCGCATTCGCAAACGCAGGCCGGAGCGGCTCATCCGGCCATTCCGTCCAATCGATTTCTGCATAAGCGACATTCAAATCGCTAGTCGGACGATAATACTGAGGCGTGTAATAGAAGCTCTTGCGCGCAGAGCCGGGGTCCGCATCGTCGCCACCAGCTATTCGCCGCAGCACGAGCGCGCAGTCTTCTGCCGTGTGCGCCAAAATGCCGATCTTGTCCAGCGTCCAGGAGAGCCCCATCGCCCCGTGCCGGCTCACCAAGCCATAAGTCGGTCGCAGCCCTGTAATGCCACAAAAACATGCTGGGGTGAGAATCGAGCCGGATGTTTCCGATCCCAGCGCAAATGGGACCAGACCTGCGGCGACCGCAGCGCCCGAACCGCTCGAAGATCCGCCCGACCAATATTGGGTGTTCCAAGGATTCAGCCCCGGGCCTTGCAGAGAAGCCGCTGCCGAACTATAGCCTCCGCCGCCGGCCAGCTCGATCATCGAAAGCTTTCCGATTACCAGCGCGCGTTCGTCATCCAAGCGTTGAATAACGGTTGCGCTCTCTTCGAATACCTGATCTGCATACGGCTTGGCGCCCCAGGTGGTGGGAAATTTAGCGACAGCGATCAGATCTTTGGCGCCATAGGGAATGCCTTGCAACGGCCCACGAAACCGCTCGCGTTTGAATTCGTCGTCGATGTCTTTGGTGAGCTTACGTGCTTGCTTCACTAATGAGCAGGCAAGCGCGTTATATCGCGGCCCCAAAGTTTCCAGCCGCTTTCCAAAAAACTTGACGAGTTCACTGCACGAGATTTCCCGGTTTTTCAGCGCCGCATTGATCTCGGGAATGGTTGCGAACGGCAGCGCCGATTCGTCTATTTTGGTCTTCGGCATTCGAGGCAGCGTTAGGGTCGAAAAGCAAAGGCCGGCTCTACGTTCATCGGTACTTCGAGCTTCGCGAGTTGGTCGCTCACTGCGCGCACGTCCGCGTACGCTTTCTGAAGACGTTGTTCCGGCGTTGCAGGAGGCGCCGGCGGCAGAGGCGCGCCTTGGGGTGGTATCTTCTGCGTCACTTGCGCCAAAGCGGGACCAATGGCAATTACGCCAGCGACTCGCTTGCTCCACTCACGTCGGTTCACCCTGGGACCCATGCCTGAATTATAGGGAACGAAGTCAGTGTGCCATCAGGCGCGTGCAATGTCCGTGAGAGCGAAATCTGACCACTTCTAACTGTGCTACGTCCTTAGGCGAAAAATTTTCCGCGCGCGATTCAGAACGTTCGCCGAATATAAGTATGCCGGCGCAATCGATAGCACGCACGGCTGCAAGTCAGCGTGGATAAAAAGAAAAGCACCACTAGAATAAGGCAGCCCAAGCCAATCGCGCGTGCGGGCGTCATGCGTGTTCCGCCGCTGCTGTAGCCGCCAGCCATGTTATACGGGCCAGGGCCCTGGTTATAAGCTCCACCGCCGGCGTTGTAAGGCGGATTCGGAGGCGCGGCGGGAGGCGGCGCTGTGCCTAGCGTCGTTCCGCAGTTCGCGCAGAATTTCGCGCCGGGCTGATTGTCTAGACCACAATTCGGACAAATCATGGAATACGCTTACTGTAACCGATTCACATGATCGCTTGCAGAAGAGGCGGAACTATCGGCCCGCAGCCGGTGCCTGCGATGTCCCGGCACTCGGCGGCACCGGAGCATTGTTGCGCTCCAGCATCAGAAAAACACAAATGGCCAGGATCACCAAAATGACAAGCCCGGGCAGTAACCTGCGCCGAAGCGATCTTTTGGCGGTTTCGTAATCGGAAGGCTGATACGTCATATAATTCGGCGCGGGCTGCGCTATTCGCGTAAAAAGCGTTTGTAAAGGCCGCTGTTGTACGTGCTCCAGGGAGTAAAGCCGCGCTTCTCTACATATAGCTGATAAGCGAAATCGATATTGGCTTTGCAGTCGAGCAGATCTCGCAAGTTCAATCCAGGCCGCTTCAGATGGACCGTATTGATTTGAAAGTAGCCCCAGTCGAGCGTTCCGTCGGCATTGTAGTGATAGATCTCGCACTTTCCTTGCGGATTTTCCGCGCGCTGGATGGCGAGCGCCAGCCGGCAATCGGGTCCAAACTTCGAGCAAGCGTACTGCTGATAGGCCGTCAGCGGATGGCGCTGATCGAATTGCGCCTGATAAGCATCTTCGGTTTTCGTCCGCAGCGCAATCACCAGCGGCCACTGAAAATGGAGGCGCACGGGAGATTGCAAGCTGAACGTGTAGCGCGCGTGTATCTGCACAACAGTAAAAACTGCAATCAATCCGATGGTTAGAGCTGTGCAACTGAGAACGAAACCCGAGGGGCGAAACGCAGCGGCCATCGACCGCTTCGCAACTCGCTTCCGGCTTACGGTGCGGCGCTTTCGCGTAGCTTCGGTAGCAACAAGAGGAGAATTACGTGCCATCCGCAGTTCAGTGTAGCGAGGCCGTAGAATAAGCTCTCTATCGCTTGCGGCAGAACGGTTTGTTATATGTTCAGTAAATGTCCCGTGCGCTGCTGTTCGCGCTAATCGCTTGTGTCCTTCCGGCTTTTTCTCAGCAATTTGACCCCTCTTTGTATGGCGCGATGCGTTGGCGGCAGATCGGACCGTTTCGTGCCGGCCGCGTTTCGGCTGTTGCCGGTATTCCCGGCAACGCCGCTGTGTACTACATGGGAACGCCGGGAGGCGGAGTATGGAAGACGGAAAACGGCGGTGTGGTTTGGCATCCGATCTTCGATAGCGAGCGCGTCGCCTCTATCGGCGCCATTGTTGTTTCGCCCTCTAATCCGGACATCATTTACGTAGGAACCGGCGATGTCAGCAATGTCGGAGGCGCGGTCAATCAAGGCGATGGCGTCTACAAGTCAATCGATGCAGGCAGAACGTGGCAACATGTCGGCCTGGATGACAGCCGTCATATCGGCGCGATGTGGGTGGATCCGCACAACCCCGACATTGTCGTAGTGGCCGCTCTGGGTCATACGTTTGCGCCTAACGCCGAGCGCGGCGTCTTCAAAACGACCGACGGCGGCAAGACCTGGCGCAAAGTGCTTTACAAGGATGACGCTACGGGCGCTATCGACGTCGTATTCGCGCCGGACAACTCAAAAATCGGTTTTGCCGCCCTTTGGGGTCATTACATCAAACCCGGTAACGCGCGGTCGATGATCGACAACATCAGCAGCGCGGCGATCTACAAAACCACCGATGGCGGCGAAACCTGGAAGCAACTCACCTCTTCAACGCTTCCGAGTGAGCGGCTGGGCCGCATCGGCCTGGCAGTTGCGCCCGGTGGCGAGCGGGTGTTCGCTATCATTGCCGCCGATCGCGCTAACAACGGACTTTACCGGACAGACGATGGCGGCTCTTCGTGGCAGCGCATTACCGCGGACCCGCGCATCCAAGGCAGCGGCTATTTCAGCAGAGTGTTTCTCGATCCTAAGAATCCCGACATCGTGTACGTAGCACAAACCTCGCTGTATCGCTCCGAAGATGGCGGCAAAACATTCATCGCTTATAAGGGCGCGCCAGGAGGCGACGACAACCACGCGCTCTGGATTGACCCCACCAATTCCGACCGCATGATTTTAGCCAGCGATCAAGGCGCAACCATAAGCATGGACGCAGGCAAATCCTGGAGCTCCTGGTACAACCAACCGACGGGCCAGATCTATCACTTGTCGGTCGATAACCGATTCCCCTATTGGGTTTATGGGACACAACAAGACAGCGGTTCCGTAGGCACATTGAGCCGCGGCGATTACGGCGAAATTACCTTCATGGATTGGGACCCCGTAGGTGGCTATGAATTTGGCTACATTGTTCCCGATCCTTTAAATCCGAGCCTCGTTTACGCTGGAGGTCCCGCACGCGGCTTGGTTCGCATTGATCGGGCGAACCGCCAGGTTGCCACTGTTTCTCCAAATGTCAGCCGCGATGGCGATTACCGTACGGCGATGAATCCACCCATTGCGTTCTCGCCTCAAGACTCACATGTGCTTTATTGGGGAACGCAATTTTTGCTTGAAACGAGGGATGGTGGCGTCCATTGGAAAGCTGTCAGCCCCGATCTGACAAAGCGGGCCGCCGCGGCCCCCGAGCCTCCGCCGCAGCCAAATGCTGAGCCGTTATCGAACAAACCTCGCGTTCGCGAGGAGCAGGAGACGGTGCGCCCTCCCGACAGAAGCGCGATTAATACGTTCGCGCCATCACCTGTGGCAGCGGGCGAAATCTGGGCAGGCACGACAAACGGTCTGGTGCAGCTTACGCGCGATGGGGGCGCCCACTGGCAAATCGTGACACCACCGAGCCTGACGCAGTACTCGCTCATCAGCATCGTCGAAGCGTCGCACTATGATGCGGGCTGCGCGTATCTAGCAGTCGATCGCCACGAGGAAAACGATTTTAAGCCGCACATCTACCGCACGCGCGATTACGGCAAGACCTGGACAGAAACCGTGAGCGGCATTCCGGATTTCAGCTTTGTGCGCGTTGTCCGCGAAGACCCCGTGCGCCGTGGGTTGCTTTATGCGGGGGCTGAAACCTCCGCGTTCGTCTCCTTCGACGATGGCGATCATTGGAGCTCTCTCCAATTGAACATGCCCACAGTCTCCGTCCGTGATTTGGTTGTGCGCGGCGCCGACCTGATTGCCGCTACTTACGGACGCGCATTCTGGATTCTTGACGACGTGACCCCGTTGCGCCAACTGAACGAACAAACCGCGCACAACCCGGTACATCTGTTTCAACCGGATAGAGCCTTGCGAGTTCGCCTGGACCTGAATCAGGACACGCCAATACCGCCTGAAATGCCCGCCGGTCAAAATCCTCCCAACGGCGCTTTGATCGATTACTATCTGGGCTCTGCGCCTTCCGACGACGTCAAACTGGCGATCTACGACAATAAAGGCCAGCTTATACGCGAATTTTCCACTAAACTCGAGCCCGCCACAGCGCCACCGCCGCCTAATGTGCCCGAATACTGGGTGGGCCATCCCGAGCCGCTTTCTAAGCGCATGGGAATGAACCGTTTCGTCTGGGATTTGCGCTATCCATCGCCCCCGGCGCTGCGGCGCGATTATCCCATTTCGGCTTTGTATGGAAACACGCCTGGCGAACCGTTAGGCCCACTAGTCGTCCCCGGGAATTATGAAGTCCGGCTGACTGCCAATGGTCAAACAGTGCGCCAACCCTTGACGGTCGCGATGGACCCACGCGTGGACGTTTCGACGACGGCGCTCGATCAGCAGCTTCAATTGCAGAAAAAGCTGATCGATCTGGTTGCCGTCAGTTTCGATTTTTATCATCAGGCCGCACTTGTGCGCGAGGCACTCGCTGTCGACGAAAAGAAGCTGCAAGCCGGACAGCCGGAGAACCTCGACGTGCTGAAACAATTCGATGCCGGCGCTCTTAAACTGCAGGGCCAGGACACAGGCTTTGGCGGTGGCGGCGCTTTCGGCAAACCCAAGCCGACGTTCGCACTTCTAAATCGGGAATTGAGCTCCCTTGAATCCACCGTCGACTTGCAGGACGCCGCGCCTACGCCCGCCATGATTACGGCCTATCAGGATTATTGCCACGATCTTACTAACCTCGCGAACGGCTGGAACGAATTGCTGCGCGCCAATCTTGCCGGTGTTGACGATGCACTCAGTAAAAGCCGGTTGGCCTCCCTGCCTGCAACTCCTTTGCGCCTCCAGTTTTCCTGTCAGTGACATCAACTGTGGGAGCATCGGGGTATGGACGTTCATCCGCTGGATCTTGCTCCGCCATCGGCAATTGATGAACGCTCAAGCCGAGCAGGGCTACGCGCAGTTGCAACGTTCGAAGCAGCCAAAGGGCTGGCGGTTGTAGCGCTGGGAATCTGGCTCCTTTTCGTGCGCTCGCACGCCGAACACTTTGTATCAAGCCTGCTGTTTCATTTGCATATCGATCCCGATCGCCGCGTCGCACAGGCGCTGCTCAACGTGGCCGAAAAGCTAAGCGACGCACGTCTGGTCACGATTGCGCTTGCCGCCCTCAGCTATGCAACCGTGCGATTCGTCGAGGCATGGGGTCTCTGGAACCGGCGTGTTTGGGCGGAATGGTTCGCCCTGCTCTCTGGCACGCTCTATCTTCCTTGGGAGTGCTTGAAGTTGGCAGAACGTGTCGATTGGGAGCGCGCGGGTGTTCTCATCATCAATATCGTCATTATTTTGTACATGCTGTACGTCCGCATAAACTCATACCGCTCCCGAACCCGCATTGACGACGAAGAACCGAAGACACGGAGCACCGAAAGCGTCGGCGCACGGGACTGAGCTTTTCGCAAAACAACCTTTCACCAAAATGCGGCTCCTCTAACCTTGCGGCCGTCACCAACCGATCAGACTATTGATCGCTAACGCGGTCGGAGGCTAAGGATGTATTTACATGTCCTACGCGGCGCATCGGCGCTGTTTGTATTGAGTTCTGTTTTGTTCGCGGCCGACGCCGCAAAAGTATCCCAACCAGGGCAACTGGCCAGTGCTGAAATTTCACCACTGCCGGTATCCGCCACCGCGCCGGCTCCCACAGGCGCTATCCCGGCCACAACCATCGCGAATGTGGAAGACCGGCACGACCAGATGATGAAACGTCTCTGGATCACAAGTATGGTTGCGGCAGCCGCGGGAACCACACTGGATGCCGCCAGCTCGTGGGGCAAGATGGAAAGCAATTCGTTCCTGGCATCGAACAATGGCGCTTTTGGCGCCAAAGGAGTTGGGATCAAAGTAGGTCTTGCGGCTGCGGTTTTCGTTCCGCAGATTTGCTTCCGAAAACACAAAGAGCTGCGTAGCGCCTTTGTCATCGGCAACTTCGGCGAAGCGGCTATTTTCTCAGCGGCCGCCATTCACAATTTGAATATTCGAAGCGCGAGCGGGACGAATTAGACCACCGTATAGTCTGAAAGACCGATGCGCTTTCGCACCTTTTTAGCCAAAGGTGCTTGTCGCCAAACCGAAATGCAGCATGGTGGTGCATACTGGTGATATGCAAGCGGCGAACAAGACTGTGAGACAAAGTGTAAGTCTTCCTGCCCCTCTAGCAGCAGAAGTAACCAGCTTGGCAAAAACACGCCGTCTCAGCGCCAATCGAGTGTTGGTTGAACTTATTGAAACCGGCATCAGAGCGGAAAGACAAAAGCAGAAAGATTTTTTCGAGCTTGCTGAACGCTTTCGTAATGCCACCGACCCTGAAGAAGTCAAGCGCCTTGGCGAGGAGATGGGCCGTATGATTTTTGGCGCTTGATGCCGAAGATCGAAAACTGGAGCACCCTTCCGCATGCTATTCAGCAGCATCTGATCGAGCGAATGCGCGACCGTAAAATTACCGTCGGCGATCTTAATCGCCTTCGCTCGTGGATTGACTCGAATCCTGAAGTGCCGGAAGGCGAATGGTATAAAGATTTCGGTTCTTTTAAGCTTGCGGGTCACGGCTCGCTTCCAAAAACATTCTTGTTGCGAGGACAAGTGGCTAAAGGAGAGCCCCTCTGACCATCGTCGCATTGCGGAAGTCTTCACGCACTTTCCGCCGAAGCGGATTTTATTGCGTTCGCTTAACCAGAGTCGCCGTACCCGCAGTCAGTGCTGGTTGAGGCGCATAGACCGTGGTGCGCCATTCGATGCGGATCACAGTGGGGTCAACTGCGCTGATACTAAAAGTTCCGCGGGTGCCGTTCGATGCTTGCCAGACAAATCTGTCATCGCTGCCGTCGGACGAGAGAGAAAATTCAACATTTGGCGAGATCGGCTTGTTACTCACTTGGTACCGTGCCCGGTATTGCCCATACAAACGACCGCCGTTACGAAATAATTTCAGACTGATGTACTCAGGCGGATAAAAGCCGGCTTTTTTCTTCTCGGGTTGCGCGGGCGCATAGATCCATTCGCCTTCCAGCGGGTCGCTAGCCGCCGGCTTCGGGGACGTTGAATTCTCAGCGTTCCTGGTGGTTGGCTGCGCTTCAAGCGGCGGCTTTCCGGCCGCCGTCGGCAGAGTGGCCACCGGTAACGAGGCAGTGTCCGCACGCGAACCCGAAGGGATAGATACCGGTGGCGGCGGCAAATTGACAGGCGCCGGATGTGCTTGCGCCAGGATGGGCTCGTTTGGCAAAACTAATGTCTTACGGGATGGCGGGTCCGGATCGCCATTCGGTAGCCTCGGCGCCGATGAAGGTTCGTTCGCAGCGGGCGGCACTTTCGTCACCGTTTTCGACGGCAACATTCCTTCAATCGCGGGAACCGAATCCGCCGGCCCTTTCGTCTCCGTCTCCGTCTTCGGCTCGGGCTTTGGCGTGTTGGTCGCGGCAGAAGCCGGCGCATCGCGCCCGTCGGAGGGAATGTATGTCGGGGCATGACTGCCGAACGAACTGCCCAGATTACTCGCCCAAAACCAGAC
>DASREJ010000238.1:0-11306 GCA_035652115.1 Bryobacteraceae bacterium | reverse complement strand
CGGCTTCGCTATCCTGCTCAGTATTGCGACCAGCATTTTGTGGCGGCACACTCAGCAGGAAGACGCGCAGTAATTTCTCCACGTCTCTCGCGTACGAACTCGAACGTCTGCGAACTTACCATCTGGCAATCGGCTAGTTTCTGATATTCTCTAGTCAGGAACTCCCCCCGATCAATGGCGTTCAGTTCGCGTCCCTACGTGAATCGATATATCCCTTCGAGTCGCTTCCCCATAGGCCTGAAATGGCTATTAATTTCTAACGGCGTCATATTTCTGGCTTGGTTCCTGTTACGAACCACCAGCGCTGGTACATTTTTTTACTACCTCGCACTCACACCGGAACAGGTAGTACGCAAATTCGCTATCTGGCAGCTCGTCACCTACATTTTTCTGCATACAGGCATATGGAATCTGTTGTGGAACATGCTCGCGTTGTGGATGTTCGGCGCCGAGATGGAACGGTTGTGGGGCACTCCAAAGTTTCTACGCTTTTATTTAACCTGCGGAGTATGCGCCGCGCTTACCGTGGTAGTGGCGGCCTACATTTTTGGGGGAATAGATCTTGCAACCGCGGGGTCCTCGGGAGCCGTCTTAGGTATTCTGGCCGGATATGCCGTGATGTTTCCGGATCAGACGATATTGTTCGGCTTCCTGATTCCCATGAAGTCGAAGTATTTCGTCATGATCATTGCCGCGGTCGTGCTGCTGCAATCGTATTCGTCGGTGCAGGCCAAGGGACAAGGCATTGCGGTGATCGCCCAACTGGGCGGAATGGCCACGGGTTATCTCTTACTGAGAGGCAAACGGCTGCGGCTGCAGATCCGGCAACCCATAGTTACCAACTATAAAGAGTGGAAGTTGCGCCGGGCAAAGAAGAAGTTTGAAGTTTATTTGAAGAAGCAAGACTCAAATAGTGATCGCTGGGTCCATTAGCTGACAAGCCCACTAAGGTTCAGGAAATGAAGCATCGTTGTCTTTCGGCCGGCTTCGCCGGCTTGGTGATCGCATGGATCACCCTCGCGCCCGCACGAATGGAGGCGCAAGAGACTCCCCAATCGCAGACGGGCGATTCGGTAGCAAAACCGAAGAAGCCCACGGACACCACTCCCCCGCCGGACCAAGCACCCATCCCCTCGGAATACAAGAAGTCGAAGACTCCTGCGGCGGATACGCCGACCTTTCGGGCTAATGCCACAACAGTAAACGTTGATGTCTCGGTACTCGACGATCACAATCACTTTATTCCGAAGATTCCGCGTGAAAATTTTCGCGTGTTCGAAGATGGAGTGCCACAGCAAATCAGTCAATTCGGAATTGGTGACGCGCCCATCACCATCTGCATGCTGATCGAATTCAGCGGCAGGTTCCAGCAGTTCTGGACCCAGGGCTGGTACGAAACGCTACAAGCGTCGTATGGATTTCTGTCGACGCTCAAGCCCGATGACAACGTTGCAGTGGTGGCTTATGATCTGAGACCGACGATCCTTTCCGATTTCTCGCCCGATAAACGGAAAGCGGAAGAAGCAATGAGCAGGCTGCGCATTCCGGGATTTAGCGAGTCAAACGTGTTTGACGCGCTGACCGACATGGCTGACCGAATGTCCGGCATTGAAGGACGAAAGGCCATTCTCCTCATCGGAACTGGATTAGACACCTTCAGCAAAATTACGTTCGATACCGCGCGCAAATCGTTGCAGGAATCCGGCGTTCCTATCTATACGGTCAGCATTCTTCAAATTGCGCGAATCCTGGCGGAAAGCAACGGAATGGGGCCGATTGCCGAAATGTCATTTCTCCAAGCGGATAACGAAATGAAGACCTTTTCGAAAGAAACGGGCGGCTTGTCGTTTTTCCCGCGTTTTGTCGCCGAGTATGGCGAGGTTTTCCGCCAAATCGAATTTGCTTTACGGAACCAATACTCACTTTCCTATCACCCCACCAATATGGCGAAGGACGGCAAGTTTCGACATATTAAAGTAGAGCTCGTTAATCCGGAGAATAACGAGCCATTGCGTGTGACAAATGAAAAAGGCAAGTCCATAAAATATCAAGTGCTTGCCAAAGCCGGATACAAGGCGCCGCGCGAAGTCGAATAGAATCGAGCAAACTGTCGCGGCTCTCTGTCAAGCACTCGATGTGGCGTGATATGAGTTCGATAGCGACCCGTTGACACTTTTGTCACAGTTTGTTACTTTCTGTTGGTCTCGATGCCATCAGTTCCGTCACGGCGCGTTTCCAACTCAGCCAACATTTTGCTCGTAGATGATAATCGCGATGGTGTGGAAGCGCGGCGCTCAGTTCTACAGGAGTTGGGATATACCGTAGTGTCTGCCCATTGTGGATTGGAGGCACTAAAAACTGCCGCTGAGCAGGATTTCGATCTCATCATTACGGATTTCAAAATGGAGCCCATGGACGGCTTGGAGCTAATCGCGAAACTCCGTGAGCAGAAATTTGAAAATCCAATTATTTTGTTGACCGGATTTGCGGAGAGCCTCGGCCTCCGCGCCGAGAACACAAGCGCTAACGTCGTTATTCAAAAAAGCGCGAACGAAGTGTCCAACTTGGTCCGGCACACGAAACGGCTCTTGCAGCCGCCGCGCAAGCCGGTGCGATCGCAGGGTCCCGCGCCAAAGTCCACGCGCACGCGTTCTGAAGGCGGTTAAAATTTAGCCGCTCGCCCCACGCGGCATTTAAGTTTTTTTCCGCTCTATTCGACCCATCTATATTGGGGAGAATGAGTTTCTCTCGGTTTTGCCGTGTGTCAATGACACTCGGCATACTTGCGTGTCTCGCGGGATCGGCAATCGCGCAGCATTCAGCCCGGAAGTCGCCGCCAGTTCGCGCGTCAAAGGCTGCCGTATCGCCGTCGTCTCCTCTGCTGCGGTCGCTTTCGTTACATGATCGCATCGCGCAATTGATTGTGGTTCGCGGCTACGGCGACTATCCGCCTTCCGAAGACGCCGAGTATCGCCGGTTTACACGCTGGATTCGCGAAGATCACGTGGGCGGATTCATTGTTGCCGGCCACATCCACGAAGGCAACGTTATCCCGGCACAGCCATTCGAGCTTGCAGCGTTCGTTAATCACGTGCAGAGACAAGCCAAAGTGCCGTTGTTCGTGGCGTCGGACTTCGAGCGGGGCGCTTCAATGCGTGTCGCGGAGACTGCACGCTTTCCGTACCTGATGGCGTTCGGTGCAGCGGGAGATCTTACAGCTATCCGGGAATTGGGCGAGGCGACAGCTCGCGAGGCGCGTGCAATGGGCGTGAATTGGGTGTTTGCTCCGGATGCGGATGTGAACAATAATCCCGACAATCCGATCATCAACGTGCGGTCCTTTGGCGAAAATCCGCAAACGGTGGCGCAGGATGTCTCCGCATTTATAGAAGGCGCCCACTCGATGCCGCGGAACTATGTTCTGGTCACAGCTAAACATTTCCCGGGGCACGGCGATACGGCGGAAGACAGCCACATGCAGCTTGCTAAGCTGGACCAGCCCAAAGAACGTATTGAATCTGTCGAGTTAACGCCATTTCGGGGAGCGATCGAGCACGGAGTGGATTCGATCATGACGGCTCATATGTCCGTTCCTGCATTTGAACCAGATCCGATTCCGGCTACCGTCTCTGCCAAAGTACTCACGGGACTGTTGCGCGATGAACTCGGATTCAAAGGGCTAATTGTTACAGATGCGTTGGAGATGCAGGGTATCGCTTCCTTGTACAGTCAGGGAGAAGCGGCGGTACGCGCTATTGAAGCGGGCGCGGATATGCTTCTGATGCCCACCGATCCGGAAGCATGCATACGCGCGTTGGAAGCGGCGGTAAAGAGCGGGCGTATTTCAACCTCTCGCATTAACGCAAGCGCCGCTAAAGTCGTTGCTGCAAAGCAACGAGCAGGGCTGTTCAAGAGTCGGACCGTGGCTTTGGACCAACTGAGCGATGAAATCAAAGATCCCAAGCTGGATGGTTTAGCTCAACGGGTTGCCGAGAAAGCTTTCACGCTCGTCCGGGACGACAAGCACCTGTTTCCCATGCCCCAGGGACCAGGATCGTGCCTGATCGTTATGAATGAAAGTCAATTCTCACAACGCGGGCAAACGCTAAGTCAAGAATTGATCCACGCGGTGCCTGATTTGAAAATCTACGTAGCGAATTCGGTCATGCCGGATGTTGTGCTCAAGGCGATCGCGACCGACGCGACACAATGCAAACAAATCTACGTTGGGGCCTTTGTCACTGTAACGGCTTATCGCGGTAGCGTCGGGCTTCAGGGCGGGTTAACGACTTTCCTGAACAACTTGACCGAAGGCCCAGCGCCGGTGGCACTTGTCTCGCTGGGAAATCCCTACCTGCTGCGAGATTTTCCCAAAGTGTCTGGCTATGCAGCAACGTTCAGCAGCGCGGAAAGTTCCGAAGTAGCCGCCGCCCGGGCGATTCTCGGCCAGATTCCAATATCCGGCAAAATGCCGGTTTCGATTCCTGGGTTGGCGAATATGGGGGACGGATTAAATGTACCGGCGATACAACGCGCCCGGCAACTGACATCTCTTTCGCACGAATAGAACAATTCCAGCCAATCTGGGCATCTAACGTCTCGAAATGACGAACATAACCTGGCTCGGCCACGCTACTTTTGAGCTCCGCTTCGACGGCGGAGAGGTTCTTGTATTAGACCCATGGATTGAAGGAAATCCTAAACATCCGAAGGATCACAAGATCGAAAAAATCGACGTCATTGCGGTCTCACATTCGCATTTCGATCACATCGGCGATGTCGTTTCGCTTGCGAAGAAGTTCCAGCCAAAGGTGATTGCGATTTTCGAGACCGCCTCCTGGTTCGAGAAAAAAGGCGTTCAGAACACAGTTGGAATTAATAAGGGAGGGACGGTCGATCTGGACTTCGTGAAACTTACCATGACGCATGCGCTGCACAGTTGTTCCATTAAGGACGGCGACACTCTTTTATATGGCGGCGAGGCGGCCGGTTATGTCCTGACGTTCAAAGACGGACGAACTGCCTATTTTGCTGGCGATACCGCGCTGTTCGGCGACATGGCATTAATCGGCGAATTCTTTAAACCGGAGCTGGCTTTTTTGCCGATCGGCGATCACTACACGATGGGACCGCATCAAGCGGCGCACGCGGCGAGAATGCTGAAGGTGAAACAAGTTATTCCCATGCACTTCGGCACATTTCCGGCGCTGACCGGCCGGCCCGAGGAGTTGGCGGAAAAGCTGCAGAAGGATGGGATCGAGGTTCTGACAATGAAGCCCGGCGAGACCGTTCAGTGGTAAGCGGCCGGCGAATTAGTATTTCTGGACGATCACTTCCCGGAAACCGGTTTTCCTGAGAGCATCCCTGGTAGTTGACAAATCGCCGGCATCGCGCAGAGGTCCGACCAGGACTCGGTAGAGTTTTATGTTTCCTGGTTTGGGAACCGCGTGAGCGCGAAAGCCTTTCGCATGCAGTACTCGGGCAATGGCAAAAGCGTCGTCACGTTGCACGGCGGTAACTTGCAAAAACTCTTGACCGGCTTCCGGCGTAAAGTCTTCCGCGGTTTGTTGAGCGGGTGCTTCAGTCGGTGCGCTAGGCCGCGGTTCGGCTTTTCTTCCTTTCGGCGTACCTAGAGGAGGCGCATTCGAACGCCCCCTATCCGGTTCTGTTGCATCGGTTGGGTTGGCATCGCTGGCAGCCGCGCTATCGCCCGGTAAGGTGTGTGTTTCCCCACTTGAACCAACCGGGGGAGCGGTTGAACTGGAAGCTGCCGCTTGCGTAGCTACCGGTGCGGCAGGCGGCCTGGCGGGAGCGGCTTTCCCAACCATATAGCCCCCGTAAAACGCGACACCCAGCAGTATCGCAACGACGAAGAAAACTCCAAAGATTTGCTTGTTGCCCAGCAGAATCTCTGTTTCGCTCTCGCTTGGTCGCAACATTTCTAATTGAAATTGTACTGATATTTTGGTGACTGGAAAAGAAAGATCGACGCGTTACTCTACGTATTAGTCATGAGCATTTCGACCCGATTGCTTCGGGGGGTGGCCGCAGTAGCCGTTGCCTCGATGTTGGCCGTTTATTTTGGCAAGGGAACGGGGCAGTCAACCGTTGTCCGGGCCGCCGGAACTGCCTCCGCACAGATTAACGTTTTGCCGGGAATGCCGCCGGTTCAGGACCCGAACAACCTTTATTCGGCCGACGGCGAGGGGATGCTGAGTCCAACCGTAAAGAACTTTCCATCGCGTGTTTATGTGCCCAATTCGAAGGGCGACACCGTAGATGTCATCGATCCCGGCACTTATAAGATCATTGATCATTTCGCGCTACCCAAGCACACCAAAGGTTTGCTGGAACCCCAGCATGTGGTGCCTTCCTGGGATCTGAAGAAGCTCTGGGTCGCGCAAGACCTTGGGGATCAGTTGACCATGATCGATCCTGTAACCGGGAAGGAAGGCGAGACGATTCACGTCGACGATCCGTACAACATGTATTACACGCCCGATGGCAAATACGCCATCGTGATGGCCGAGCGGGAACTAAGGATGGACTTTCGCGATGCCCAGACTATGAAAGTGGTTAATCGAGTTCCGGTGAATTGCCGCGGGGTCAACCACGCCGATTTTTCAATTGATGGCCGGTACATGATCGCGACGTGTGAATTTTCGAACGAAATCATCAAGGTGGATGTGGCGGCGGAAAAGGTGCTGGCGCACATGCCTCTTACGCCCAAAGGGATGCCGCAAGATTGCCGCATTTCACCGGATGGTAAACGTTTCTATGTAGCAAACATGGAAGCCAACGGCGTTCACGTCATCGATGGTGACAATTTCAAACAAGTCGGCTTTATTCCGACGGGGAAAGGCACGCACGGGCTCTACTTCAGCCGGGACGCAAAATATCTATACATTTCGAATCGCGGCGAGGGTTCCGTATCTGTTCTTAATTTGGCCACGCAAAAGCTGATAGCGAAGTGGACGGTACCAGGACATGGCAGTCCTGACATGGGCGGCGTTTCGGCGGACGGCAAATCGCTATGGTTGAGCGGACGCTATGACGACGAAGTCTACGTATTCGATACAACGAACGGACATCTGAAGGCTCGTATCAAAGTCGGAAAACAGCCGCACGGACTCTGCGTTTATCCTCAACCGGGCCGTTATTCCTTGGGCCATACCGGCAACATGCGGTGAGCATCGGGAGCTAAGGCAGTGCCGGAAGCAGTTCCCGAACCCTGGCTGCGCGGGCCGATTCCAGATGTGCACCCGCTCATTCAGCCCGCGTTTTTCACCTTCGCTCACGTACGCGAAGACCTTGCGCGCCATTGCGCAGGCCTGACACACGAACAGGTGTGGCGCACATCTACGGTAGCCTCACTGGGCTTTCATCTAAAGCATTTAGCGGGAAGCGTAGATCGCTTGACCACTTACCTAGTGGGAAGCCAGTTGAGCGAAGAACAGTTACGCGCGATGAAACAGGAATCGCACGGAGGCGAGACTGCGGATGAGTTGCTGCAACTGGTGGAGGAAGCACTCGCGGCGTCAGAAAGACGATTGCGAGAACTGAATCCTGAATCCCTTTATGATGCGCGTGCAGTGGGCCGAAAGCGCCTTCCCACTACTGTTATTGGGTTGCTGGTACATCTGTCCGAACACACGCAGCGGCATCTAGGGCAAGCCGTTACAACGGCTAAATTGGTCCGGGACACGGGCTGATGTCCGGATTCACGCAGCTTCTAAGGAGAAATCATAACTATCGCTTCACCTGGTTAGGCCAGATTGTGAGCGAAGTGGGCGATCACTTTAACAATGTCGCCGTGCTGAGCCTTGCGATTGAGAAAACGCATAACGGCGGTGTAATCGCGGCGTTAATGCTTTCTCGCGCGGTTCCGGCTGTGATGGCTGGGCCGTTAGCAGGCATCATTTTGGACCGTTTCGATCGCCAGCGTATTATGATCGCGAGCGACCTGGTCCGTGGCGTGGTTGCGCTCGGCTTCATTCTTGCCATTAGCCGGAACCAGATTTGGCTGTTGTACCTGTTGAGCGCGCTACTCATGTTAGCGTCGCCGTTTTTCACGAGCGGACGATCCGCGATTCTGCCCGCCATCGCCTCAGACGAGGAGCTACACACAGCGAATTCGCTGACTCAAACCACCGGTTGGATGACACTTGCCGTCGGCGCATATTTCGGCGGCACAACTGTAGCCCGTTTCGGATATCCGCTGGCCTTTATCTTCAACTCCCTTTCTTTCTTCTTCTCCGCTTTCTGTATCGCGAATCTCCGTTCTGTGCATGGCCATTTCCGTGCCGTCGTTCGCAGCCTGGACGAAACCAAGGTGGCGCGGCCTTGGCACGAATATCGCGAGGGGCTCGCCTACATGGCAAAAACGCCCCTGATTCTGGGGATTGGGCTGATCGCTGTTGGTTGGGCAAGCGGCGGCGGAGCGGCTCAAGTGCTATTTACATTGTTCAGCGAATTGGTATTCAAGCGGGGAGCCGCCGGTTTGGGTCAGTTGTGGGGCGTTGCCGGCGTGGGGCTACTGATTGGCGGAATCACCGGCAATTATCTGGGCAAGAAAATCGGTTTCGAGACATATAAGCGGACGGTCTTCTTCTGTTATTTGTTGCATGGCGGCGCTTATATCGTCTTCAGCCAGATGCGCGATTGGAAATGGGCTTTGTTCTTCATGGGAATGTCGCGCGCAACGGTCGCCGTCAGCTCCGTGTTGAATTGGTCAAACCTGCTGCGGCATGTGGAAGATCGTTTCCGCGGCCGAGTCTTCGCGACCATTGAAACGATGAACTGGTCCACGATGATGCTTTCCATGTTGGGCGCCGGGACAGCGTCGCAATATTTCAGTGTGCGTGCGATTGGAGCGGTATCGGGTCTGTTAAGCTCCTCGACGGCAATCTTCTGGGGTTGGGCCAATTGGACGGGTAAACTTCCCGAACCCGCGCTTGCTCCCGAAGACGATGCGGTGGAAATTCACGGCGACCCTGTCTCCTGAGCATTTAAAGAATACTGATGGTATTGATCTTGATCGTATTCCCCTGAAGATCTCCGGAGACGACAACTTTCAAGTTGTCTTTGTCGGGCGAATTTGCCAACAGCTCCAAGACGCGATCATTAGTGGCAGGATCGATCCTATAAAATTTTTTGTCGTCGGTGATCAGGCCATAGCCTGAACGATGGTAATCTTTCGCCAGCGAACAACTGCGCCGTTGTTTTAGAATTCGCTCACGTCCGTGCCGCACCATATCCTGAGTGCAATTCCAATCCGTAATGACTCCTTGCAGATCAATGGCAAGCGACACGCCTGCCGCAAACAAAGCCAACGACACGATCGATAAAGCTCTTCGCATTAATAACCCTCGCGCAGCGCAATGGCACTGACGATTTTTAGATGCCGTCCAGGGCAAACTCGAAATGCCAAAATAATTAGGAACTTTACTATCTACTTCGAATCCAAGGATTGTGCCTGACGACCGCCGCGAATCGTTTTACCACGAACGGGTTAGCGAATCGGGTCAGCGATACCCGGGCTTCGATCTGCCATCCACGCAGATCGTCCTGGATTTGCTTTACACGTACGATGTGTTTCATCAGCTTTCCGCGCGTTACATGGCAGATTTTGGCCTTTCCAAGTCAAGCCTGAACATTTTGATGCTGCTGCGCCACGGCCCGCCACAAGGAATGCAGTTGCACGACTTGGGTGAGTTGCTCCTGGTAAGCCGGGCAAACATTACCGGCGTTATCGATTCACTACAGCAAAAGGGCTGGGTAGAACGTGTGGTGGATGCAAGCGACCGCCGAGTTCGCTATGCGCGCATTACGGGCAAAGCGGAAACATTGTTGGATGAGTTTATACCGGTTCATTTCCGGAACATCAAGAGACTTTTTCAGGATTTGAGCCGCGAAGAGAAGGAAACTTTGTCGGAGCTTCTCAGGAAAGCGCGGCGCAGCATGATGACACATAGCAAGGGCAAAGAGTTTTGCAGTGCCCCACATTCGTGAGGACAACACTCCATGGCAGACAATCAACAGCATCAGAACGAGCAGCAATCCCCGAACCAGCAATCCCAGAACCAACAATCTAATGATCAGCAGTCTCAAAACCGCAGCGGCGATCAATCGCAACACGATGACAACGAACCGCGCAAGCCCAGCAACAGGCGTCGCAGACGAACCATCCGGTTCGTATTGTTAGCGCTACTGATTCTGGCGATTATCGTTGGGATTCCAATCTATGCTTATTACTCGGTGCGGGAATCCACCGACGACGCGCAGGTGGATGGGCATCTGGTCCCGATCAGTTCGCGCATCGCAGGAACCATCATTGAAGTGCTGGTAAACGACAACCAGCCCGTTCGTGCAGGGCAGGAACTAATCAAACTCGACCCGGCCGATTATCAGGTTGCATTCCATCAGGCTGAGGCCCAGCTAGCTACATCACAAGCAAATACATCGGAATCACAAGAAAATGTGCCGATAACGACCATCAATACCACCAGCCAAATCAGCACCTCGCTAACGCAGGTGGACGAAGCGCAGGCGGCGGTCAACTCGGCGCAACAAGCCATACACGCCGCGCAGGCAAGAGTAAATGCGGCCAATGCGACGTTAGACCAAAGGCAAGCCAATTATGTAAAAGCCCAGAAGGACCTGGCGCGGCTGCAGGATCTTGTTCAGAAGGACGAAATTTCAAAGCAGGATTTCGATGCTGCAGTTGCCAGCGCGGCTGCCAATGGCGCGCAGGTTGAATCCGCAAAAGCGGATATTGTGACTGCTCAACGAAACTACGATCAGGCCGTCGCTCAACTCGGTGAAGCAAAGGCCCGGCTTGCCACGGCGCAGGTGCAACGGCGGCAAAGCGAACAAGTGCGTTCACGGCAGCAAGCGGTAGCGGCAGCGCGGTTTAAACAAGCGCAGGCGCAGGTTCAACAGAGGCAAGCAGATTTGGATCAGGCGCAATTGAATCTTCAGTACACGGTAATCAAAGCGCCGGTGGACGGAATAGTTAGCCGCAAAAGCGCCGAACCCGGCATGCAGATCACACCAGGCCAGCAGATTATGTCGCTAGTTCCTCTTGACGACGTTTGGGTCACAGCAAATTTCAAAGAAACGCAACTAAAGAAGATGCAAGTGGGGCAAAAAGTCGAGATCGAAGTGGATACCTATGGCGGCGGACGAAAGTATCGGGGACATATCGATAGCATCGCTGCGGCCTCAGGAGCGAAGTTTAGCCTTTTGCCGCCGGAGAACGCGACGGGAAATTATGTCAAGGTGGTGCAGCGGGTGCCTGTCAAGAT
>DASREJ010000237.1:0-10672 GCA_035652115.1 Bryobacteraceae bacterium | reverse complement strand
TCAACCCCATATCGTTCAAATTGCCCGCACGTTCAGCCGCCGTTGGAACCCATTCCGTAACGCTTCCGCCGGTACGCCGATCAGTCCCTTGATAATCGCCGAAATAAAATAATTTGTTCTTCTTGATCGCGCCGCCAATTGATCCGCCATATTGATTCCAGATTGTTACGGGAATCGCACGGCCATTTACGTTCACCGATTGAGTGAACGGATTGCGAGCTTCAAGGTGATCGTTGCGAAGATATTCGAACAGACTTCCATGCAGTTCGTTTGTTCCGGATTTCGTCTGCGAGCTTACAACCATCGTTCCGGCCATGCCAAACTCCGCATCGAAAGCGTTCGTCGTAATTTTGGCTTCTGTTACCGCGTCCAGTGGAGGATTGATCACTTGATAAGCCAAGACGGCGTCGTGGTTATCCGTGCCATCGAGTAACTGAGTAACCGCGGAATACATCTGGCCATTCACTGAAACTCGATACGATCCCATTGGGTTTTCCGATTCCGTAGAAATCGAATTGCCGGCGGTTTGGGTCACTCCGGGCGTCATGAGTTCGAAGTTAGAGAAGCGGCGTCCAATGCTCGGCAGGTCGTCGACCTGTTTTTGACTGAACGTGATCGCGACATCACTACGTTCTGTCTTAAGGACATCGCCTTGCGCGGTAACTTCAACGGTCTGGTTAGTGCTCCCCAACTGCAGTTGGGTGTCCACGCGCGTTTCATTATCGACAGAAACATTGATGTTGTCCTGGACATACGTGCGGAAACCCGGATGCTCTACCTTCACCTTGTAGCGGCCAACAATCAGAAAGCCTTGGCGAAAATTCCCGGAATCGTTAGTCACGGTCGTGGTGGACACATTGCGGTCCATGTCGGTTATTGTGACGGTTGCGGCCGACACCTGCGCTCCGCTCGGATCGGTAACCGTGCCCACAATCGTGCCGTATACTGCTTGCGCATTTCCGACGCGAACAAGTCCGGCGGCCAATAACAATGCGGTGACCAAAATCCAACATGGTCTAGTCATAAAGCTCACCCTGATCCTCTCTAGCGATGGCTCCCGAATGCACACGATTGCATATCGTTGAGCAGAATACTACATCACGTACTTAAAGAAGTCAAGAAACTCCTGCTGTCCAGCCCGCTATCTTGCAGGTATGTCTTTGATCTCGATGTTTCGATACCATACTTCGGCACCTTCGGCTTCGAGGCAAATCTTGCCGGCCGTCAGAGGCGTCCATTTATCCGGATTGCTTTCGTCTTGCCTCAGGACAGTATGTCCGGTAAAAACCACTCGCCCGTTGACAAGGTGAGTTACCCTATCTCCGTCAAGCACTGCCTCAACTGTGTTCCACCCGTCACGATTCTCAAAGTCTCCGCTCTTGAGAATTCGACGAATATTCACGGAGTCTGCCTGCCCTGAGCCGTTAGACGCCGCCGACGTTCCCGGCGGACGATTACGACGCCCTGCCGAGTAAGTGCTTTTCACCGTATAAGGAGCGCCTCCGCCACCGCCCCAAATGGGCACGGCAGGTGCGATAACCGGGCTCGTAACAGATACACCGCCGTTGATCCAGAGGTCACCAGTGTCCTGCTCTTGAATCTGCAATTCTAGGTTGTTTCCCCAAACAAAATCCGGACCAAAGA
Organism: Bryobacteraceae bacterium; assembly: GCA_035652115.1. GTDB lineage: Bacteria > Acidobacteriota > Terriglobia > Bryobacterales > Bryobacteraceae > Bog-105. Next base: position 9,028 of record DASREJ010000237.1, on the reverse strand, counting down.
AGTAATACAGAAGGCCCGCGTCGCGGCGGGCTTCAGAGCGGCTGCCGTACCGTTTCGTGCCGAACTTGTATTCCAGGCGCACCCGCGCGTGGCCGTACTCTTGATTAGTTGCAAGGTAGCCGGTCATGTCGGGGGGATTGTCGGGCACGTCCAGCACGTGAATCATGCCGTTCTCGATTTTGAACACTTTGTTCGGGTCGTTATTCTTGCCAACTGAAGTAAGAAAGGTATACCATCCGTCAAAGTTTTTACCGTTGAATAACGGACGCCACCCCGCGTCCTGAGAAGCGGTCTGAGCAGACACAGGGCCGATGGTCGCGGCTAGTACGCATGTAAACGCAAAAGTAATCGCGCTAATTTTTAGCGGGGTCGCGACCGTTTTTGTAGCGCTAGGAAACCTGATTGACAATTTTATGAACACGTGTTCATTAGCTACGCTGAGGAGTGTATCTCTCCAAACAGGTTCTGTCAAGCCAAATCGGAGACACGCGGGGAGCGCCACTCTACACGCGCATATCCAGCGTCTTCACCATATAGCTGAGACTTGGCGTCAGACCGCCACCCTCGGCATTGATGAATCCAGAAAAATTTGTCTCGCGCAAAAAACCGACAATCTTCGGAAGATCTATGACACCTTGGCCGAGGGGAACAAAACGTCCTGTGATCTGCTGTCCGTTGCGCTCGTATTTTATATTCGGGTCCCAGTCTCGCAAATGGACAGCAATGATTCTAGATCTGTATTTGCGGCAAACACTCAGCGCATCCAAGCCCCCGGCCGTCATGTGACCGACATCAGCAATGAGTCCGAAATACTTTGGATCGGTTCCCTGCATGATGAGATTAATCAGACCGGCTGCTGCCTCGGCTGTCTCCGCGTGGAAACCGATCTGAAAAGGCGTTTCACTTCGCAGAGCTTTTCCGACTTCATTGAGGTTGGCAAGCAGATTCTTTTTCTCGTCCGCAGTCATTGAGGCTGGCAGCTGTGCGGCGGAAACTCCTTCCTTGGGCGGCAGCGACACCAGTTGTGTGATGTACTGCGTCCCAACAGGCTGAAGAACTCGGGCAATCGTGAGATGAAGATCGATCAGTTGCTTTCTGGCCAACGGATCGCTCATTGGCGAGTATTGGGCATAGCCCACCAAATTTAGATTTAACTTTGAAAGCTGTTCTTTCAGTTCCTGCGAGCGGCCACTGTACACGTCCACCAAACGCAGGCCGGCGCCACTGCTTTCGACATTGTGAAATCCTGCGTTTGCCGCATTCTGGCAATTGTTCCAGAAAGCTTCCCCGGTCTGGCCGCCCAAGCAAGTACCAGCCCGAAAGGATTGCCGTGAATCTTGCCCGCTAAGGAGACCAGGTAACGCTGAGGCGGCAACAAGGAACTGGCGTCGGTTGAGCATGCAATTGTCCGGCACATCCGAAGCTACGCGCAAACGTGTGCAATTGGAGGATACGTCGCCTCTAAAAATCTGTCAATACTCATCTTGCGAACGGCACGTTCTCACATAATTGCGGCAAACTTGCCCCAACCTTGTGATAGTTTGTCTTTGCACACGCATTCATTTTCGACAAATTAGGTCGCCGCTCTGTTCGGCGACCGCAAGCGAGGAGAGGATTGAGTATGGAAATCACTCGACGAAATGTGATCAAGACCGTTACGGCGAGCGTAGCGGCGTCCACCGCTATGGAGGTTCTAGCGCGACAGCAGGGTAGCGGGGCTTCCGCCGCCCAGGATTTCTATACACGGCTTGTGCGCGCGAATGACCGCACTGTGGCGACTATGCTCAAGAACGAAGGCGCCCCGCGTAACCGCCCTCGCGGTATCGGCCGCGGTGCAAATGTAGGCGCGCTTGTTGCTGCCTATGTGGCACCCGAATCTACCTATCACAAGCAAGAAAATCTCATCCCGCTTATGGAAAGTGCTGCCGCCGTGTTCACGGCTGCGCAACATCCGGACGGCACTATTGACGCGGGTAATCTTTCCTCGCCGCCTGATACCGGATTCGTTGTGGAAGGACTGGCTACCATTCGCGCCGTATTGCGGCAGGAAAATGACCCAAAGCTGAAGCAAGTCGAGCAAACATTGGACAAGTTCTTGCTCGCTGCTGGTGAAGCTTTGACAACAGGCGGGGTCCACACGCCTAATCATCGTTGGGTAATTTCCGCCGCTTTAGCCCGCCTCAATTCGTTATATCCGTCGGCCAAATACGTTGCTCGTATTGACGACTGGTTGGGGGAAGGCATTTATATCGATGCAGACGGCCAGTTTGCGGAGCGAAGCACAGGAATCTACTCTCGAGTCGTCGATAACGCTTTTTTAACGATGGCTCGGCTTCTAAATCGTCCGAATTTGCTGGAGCCGGTACGCAAAAACCTCAACATGAATCTCTATTACATCCATCCGGACGGAGAAGTGGAGACGGTTGGGTCAAGGCGGCAGGATCAGGCGATGGTAGTAGCGATTTCCAATTACTATTTGCAGTATCGCTATCTGGCCATCCACGACAGTAATCTGCAATATGCGGCGGTCGCCCGACTAATCGAACTGCGGCCGGGGGAAGGGGTGGTGGAAGGTAACAACCCATTGATCAACTTCATGGAAGAGCCTTTGCTGAAGAAGCCGCTTCCGGAAGGCGGAAGCATCCCCGATAACTACGCCAAGGTATTTACCAACACTCGTCTTGCGAGAGTCAGGCGAGGCGATATCAGCGCCACGATTTACGGGGGGTCCGACTGGCCGCTGGGAGTGGCATCGGGCCTTGCGAGTAATCCCACCTTTTTCAATTTTCGAAAAGGCAAAGCGATATTGCAGTCTGTTCGCATGGCTGGAGAGTTTTTTGGCGAAGGAGTCTTTCGCAGCGAAACGTTCGAAGTGAACGGGTCTGAATATGCCTTACATCAGCGGTTCGATGTTCCCTACTACCAACCACTGCCTAAGCAGTTTCGCAATTCGCATGGCGACTATGCGTTGACGCCTGCCCGCGACGCGCGATTTTGGAGCAAGCTCGATTTTCCCCATCGGCGCATGGGAAATATACAGACGCTTGATCAAAAAGTGGTTGTTATCGAAAAAGGCGGGGTCTTCGAATTGCATTTTGACATCGGCGGCCACAACAATGTTCCGTTCACTGTCGAATTCGCGTTTCGTCCCGGGGGCGAGTTCAGTGGATCTCTTCAGAAGATAAGCTGGCATGGCGCCGACGTCTTTCTTTTAAAGGAAGGCTCTCTCCAATATCGAGTTGGAAACGACGCCATTGAAATAGGCCCCGGCCAAGCAGAACACCAGCAACTGAATCTGTCTGGACCTTCTTATGCTGCTCATGGAGCGACACTCGAAACGCCCGGCATCCGCGTTTACATTACAGGTTTTACCCCGTTTCGGAATGTTGTAACCGTTAAAAGCGTTGCTTAAACGGCAAATATTCGCAAAAAGAACTGGGCGGCGGCTGACTAACGAGGTCCACTCATTTGTTCGTTTTTGTTGTCAAATGAGCTATGGCACTTTTCGCGAATCTGAGCTATGCCGGTCGGCGACTGCGCAGGAGCCCAGCATTCACAATCGCGGTCCTCGCCACGCTGGGTCTGTGTATCGGAGCCAACACGGCAGTTTTCACTATTGTCGATAAGTTATTCTTTCGTCCGCCGCCTTATCCCAATCCAGAGCGGCTCGTAGTCGTCTCGACGATACAGAGAAAGGGGGGAGCGTCAGAACCGAACGGCAGTCAAACGGGCGCTCAGTGGGAACTCGTACGCGACCATGCCACTTTGCTCGACAGCGCTGTTTTCGGCTCCTCGGGCGGGGTGAATCTGGTAGCGGAAAAACGCGTCGAGTATGTCGGTAACCAGCGGGTTAGTGCTAATTTCTTCGGCGTGCTGGGAATAAAACCGCTCATCGGTCGCGAGTTTACTCGCGTTGAGGACGTACCCGGCGGCCCCGCGCTCGCCATCCTAAGCTTTGCTCTCTGGCAGCGCGTCTTTCATTCGGATCCTGGCGTTCTGGGACATGCCATCGTATTCCGCGGCACGCCCTATACGGTAGTTGGCGTTATGCCGCAAGGTTTTCTGGCACCGAGTCACTCAATAGACGGCGATGAATTGGCCATCGACGTCTGGACACCACTCCAGCCAACGACAACCGGCGAAGGCTCTGGCGATAACTACGAAGTTATTGGCCGTTTGAAACCCGGAGTTACATTCGCGGATGCCAACGGCCAGTTGAACTCAATCATGCACGGTTTGTTCGAACAAATGAAACTGCCGCCGGGAGTCGAATTCGAGGAGCAAGCGGTTCCTTTTCAGATTGGACAAACTTATGACGTGCGCCGGAGCGTGTACCTTATGTGGGGAGCCGTTGCGATCGTGCTGCTTATCGGATGCGTGAATATTGCCGGCCTGCTCTTGGCGCGCTCCGTTTCGCGCGTTCGAGAGGTCGCCACTCGTTTGGCATTAGGCGCCGACTCTTTCGGTATCGCGGGCGAGCTTCTTGCAGAATGTGTTCTGCTTGCGCTGGGCGGGGGCATTATCGGCATATTCGTAGGAAAGTACGCGCTCGAAGGACTTTTACGGCTCAATCCGGGCGCGTTCAATATATGGGGGAACGTCACGCTCGACGCCCGTGTTATGGCCGTCATGATTGGAATTTCGTTAGCGACCAGCGTGATCTTCGGTTTGTTCCCAGCATTTGAAACCACTTCCGTCGATTTGCGCTCTTCGCTTTCGGAGGGCGGCCGCGGCATGGCAGGAAGCCGCCGCCAATGGAAGCGTCAATCGCTGGTATTTGCCGAGATCGCACTTGGTGTTGTCTTGGTGATCTCCGCGGGTCTGTTAATTCGCACGTTTGCAACGCTAGCGGGTGCGCCACCAGGATTCGATCCTCATCACGTGGTGATCGCGTCGGCATCTCTTCAGGATGCGCGCTACGCGACGGCTAAAGAAGGAGCCCGGCTCTTTCGCGACTCCATCAATCGCATTGAACAAATTCCGGGAGTGGAATCGGCAGCGGTGGCGTTGACTCCGCCCTACACGCGTCCATTAAACGAATGTCTTTCGCAGGTTGCTGGAGTTCGCATTCACGGCTTCTGTTTAGTCAACTTTACTTATGCGACCCCGGAAATGTTCCGCACGCTGCGTATGGACCTGTTGCGAGGCAGTCTTTTCACGGATTCAGAAAGCGGCGATAGCGCGCGGGTGGCTGTGGTAAATCAAGCTTTTGTTCGCCGTTACCTCAAGAATGGCTCCGACCCTATCGGTACAATTGTCGGTGTCGAAGGGAAAAATTGGCGCATCATTGGGGTTGTTGCCGACGTACAGCAGAAGAGCGGTTGGGGACGTCAATGGGGAGCTGTCGATAAATTCCCACAGCTTTACGTCCCTGCTGCCCAATTTCCAGACGGTATCTTCGCAATGGCAAACGTCTGGTTTTCGCCAGTCTGGATGGTTCGTACACGGGCAGATATAGCGGGGCTTCAGGATGCCATGCGCCATGCTCTGGCAGCCGTCGACCCACAATTGCCGTTCTCGAGCTTTCACAGCATGGAACAAGTTGCCGGCCGGTCTGTTCAGGAGCAGCGTTACCGCGCAACACTCTTTTCCTCTTTAGCCGGTCTTGCCGTGTTGCTTGCGGCGGTCGGTATTTACGGTCTGATTGCACAATCGGTGTCGCAGCGCACTCGCGAGATGGGGATTCGTCTCGCATTGGGAGCCAATCCGTCCAGCGTTATACGGAGCGCCGCAGCGCCAGGCATAGTGCTTTCGCTGGCTGGAGTAGCAGCTGGTTTAATACTTTCGCTATTCGCCACGCGGCTTTTGAAAAGTTTGATATGGGGCGTCAAGACGACTGATCCGGCAACGTTCGCGACAGTCGCCGTATTATTGATCGCCATCGCGATCGTCGCAAGCATCGTTCCTGCTCTGCGACTCGCGCGCATCGACCCCGCGCAAACGCTTAGGGCGGAATAGGCCAACAATAAATCTGATTAGGGCCGCACGCGTTGCAGACAGCCTTTATAGGCTGTTTCCGTCATGTTTCCCGTAGCGCAGAAGAGCCAGGGAAAAGTCTCCGGCGTGATCGCGTCGCCTTCCGGATGCGACACCGAATACAGGGTACTCCAGCGCGCTTGCATCGCCGAACTTTTTTGGACTGCTTGATACACCTTATTGAAATTCTTGAAATCGAGACGGTTGATGTGCCACGCTTGCGCAAAGTTATATTCAGCCTTCCAGTCGGCGCCAGCATCATCACTACCGAGATCGTTCAGGTTTGAAAGATAGTACGTCGTGGCGTCGCGCAATTTTCCATCACTCTGATAGGTCACGAGGCGAAAAGCTGGATTCTGCCCCACAAGCGGACTCAGGCCGGGAGCTAGCAAGACGAGCGAATGGTTTACCAAACGAAAGTCGTCCGTATGCTCATGACCAGCGAGGCTAATCGTGACAGTGTTGCGGTAACGCTCGATGAGCTTTTCGAACTTATCGTTGTAAACCGGGTTCCACATGGGAACGATCGGCTTTTCTGATCCCCCGTTCTTAGGATGCGAGGTGGCATAGCCATCGAGGCCCGGTGCGATATGGAAGATCAACCAAACTTTCTCATGATGCACATTCGCATCGGCAAGTCTAGCCGACAGCCACCCCATCTGGTCGCTGGCGGGATCGGACGCGGCGCTGGTCGCGCAGGAATTTCGATATTTCGGCGAAAAGTACACCGAGTTCAAAGCAATGATCCGGTAGTGCTTCAGCACCGGATGACGCACGCTATAGCTCCCCGAGTTGCGCCAATCCGACTTGCTAGCATCATCAGCCAATGGGCCAAGCATACTTGCCACCGCCCCGCCCGTGTCACTCAGAAAGGCGCCCTGCGGTTGTAATTCGTAATCGCCGCAGTCGCTGTCGTTATTGCCCAGGGTGAATAGAACCGGTTTTCCAGGAACCAAATCGGCCAATTCGGTAGCAACGAACTGGACGGTCTTTGCCGCGAAACGGCGAAAGTCCGCATCGTCGTGTTTAGTAGCGGTCTGGTTAAATTTCGATCTGAAGTTGTGGACGAAGATATCGCCCGTAACTATGGTGAATTGCGCGCTCTGCGAAGTTTTTTTGATCTCCGCCAGGGACGACGCGAGCAGCGGCCAATTCGTGTCTTGGCCGAATTGGGCGGCGCGACCGGGGGATGAGTTAAGAATGCGCGCCCAATCAGTCACCTCGGCATCTGCCAATTCGTTCGTCAATGCGGCATTTGCGGTTGGATCGAAGTGAATGTCAGAGATCCACAAAAACTGAGAAGGCGGTTGCGCAGCAGCAGACGCCTCCGAATGCGGCAGCAGAAAAAGCACCGTGAGGCAAATTGCCCCACTCGTGCACCTCATGTTCATTCTTTGTAGTATCCGGCATGGCGTCAAAATAGAGATCGAAGATGGAAGAATCGCGCCCTAGCCGGACGGCTTTTCGCGTTGCCACGCGCCGCGCGGCACATCAGATTCTGGATCGGCCACTTGTATTTGAAGATCCACTCGCGCTGCGCATTCTCGATCGAGAAACGGCAACCGCGCTCGAAGCGAGCCCTGCGGATTTTGATGGCAGCGCGTCCCGCGCCTTTCGTGCCTTCTTCGCGGCGCGAGCGCGTTATGCCGAAGATCAACTTGCGCGCGCAGTCGAAAACGGAGTGCGGCAACTGGTTATTCTGGGCGCTGGACTCGATACGTTTGCCTATCGTAACCCACACGCGCATTGCGGATTGCGGGTTTTCGAAGTGGACCATCCAGCCACTCAAGCCTGGAAACGGCATCGTCTAGAGCAAGCCGGCATCGCGATTCCAGATCTGCTTACGTTCGCGCCAGTAAATTTTGAAAGCCAGAGCCTAAGATCCGGTCTACACGATGCGAGATTCGATTTCGGCAGGCCAGCTTTCTTCTCCTGGCTGGGCGTCACGCCGTATTTGACCAAAGATGCATTTCGTTCCACTCTCGCCGTTATTGCCGAACTTCCCGCGGGTACGGCGGTCGCGTTTGATTACGGGATGGATCCCAAACTGCTCACATTGAGAGAACGATTCGGCCTCAACATGCTGGCCAAGCGCGTCGCCTCCGCCAACGAGCCATTCCGCTTGTTTTTCACGCCTGATGAGCTGTCGGACGAATTGCGCGCAGCCGGGTTCAAATCAACCGAAGACCTTGGTTTGGACGAAATTAATGCGCGATATTTCGCAAATCGGGACGACGGCCTACGGATCTTCAGCAATGCCGGCCACCTGGCCTGCGCGTGGTTGTAAGCCCAGCACGCCATACTAGAAATACATATGCTTGGTGGCCGGTCCGTGGAATCGCAGGGTTATTCTCTGCCCGAAGTCCATGGCAGTATTGCCACCTCGCATACTCGCACATGGAAACGTCTTCTTGCCTTTGCCGGACCCGCGTACCTAGTCAGCGTCGGCTACATGGATCCGGGCAATTGGGCCACCGATCTTGAAGGCGGAGCACGTTTCGGCTATCGCCTCCTGTGGGTGTTGGTTCTTTCCAACGTTGTTGCGCTTCTTTTACAAACGTTGAGCGCTCGTCTAGGCATCGTGGCGGGTCGCGATTTGGCCCAATCCTGCCGTGACGAATATCCCCGCCCGGTTAGCTATGTACTGTGGGTGCTCTCCGAAATCGCCATCGTGGCGTGCGATTTAGCTGAAGTTCTGGGTGCTGCGATCGGTCTGAATTTGTTGTTTCATCTTCCTTTACTGATAGGTGTGCTGGTTACGGCTGCCGACACGCTGCTCATTCTGTGGTTCACGCGTGTTGGGATTCGGGTTGTTGAAGCTTTCGTGTTGGTATTGATCGCGACTATTGCCGGTTGTTTTGCGTTCGAGATCCTGCTGGCCCATCCTGCCCCGGGAGAAGTGCTCACCGGTCTGGTGCCGCGTCTCAATTCGAGCACGGTCTACATTGCGGTCGCTATTTTTGGCGCAACGGTGATGCCGCACAATTTATATCTGCATTCCGCGCTGGTGCAAACCAGGCGTTTGGGAAGCACGTCAGACGACAAGCGTCTC
>DASREJ010000236.1:0-46390 GCA_035652115.1 Bryobacteraceae bacterium | reverse complement strand
CGCTGGACGCACTACATACTTCAGATTCAAGATCACGAAACCGGCGATTGACCAATGGTTCACTAGGCGAGTAATCACTACAACGCGGAGTCAACGGGACGCCCAAAACAGAGCACGTATCCGCTGTTATCGGTGATCTCGAAGGCTCTAAGTCCATCGCTCGTATCGGCCAGTTCACGATGGACGGGGACTTCCCTGCCCATGAATTCCGTATACAGTGAGTCGGGATCATCTGTGTTGATGTAAGCATCCCAGCGAGCCCATTCGTGACGCGAACGATTCGGCTGTGGATGGACCTCGGGCGTGATGGCCTTGAGCATGAGCATTATTCGGTCGCGCCCCACGATGGCGAAGTAGTCCTCTCCGCTTCCGTCATCACCGCCTTTGTAAAGCACCTCGAACCCGAGTTTGGACTGATAGAACGTAAGTGCGGCGCCCAAGTCGTCGACGATAAAAAAGGGAGCAACTTGGTTCAACATAGCGAAGGCACAGCGACTCGAATATAGCCCAGGTTAAGCAGCCTTTGCAATCGGCGGCTGTGTTTGCCTTGCTTAAAGCAAACGCGCGGGCGGTTGAGGACAGCGGTCCGTTAGCGCGAGGCCGTTGTCGTCTCTTGCAGCAGTCGTTCGATACGCTCGTCCGTTTCGTTTCTCAGTGCTGTATGAAACGGTCCGCTGGCAGGCGCGGCGAAACCGGCGTGAATTGCTCTCACTCGTCCATCTAGTCCCAGGAAAAAGGTTGTTGGCCAGGAGTTTAAATTGTCGGCTTGCGGGATTTTTGCATTTAGCTCCGAAGGATCTCCAGCCAGCAAGTACGTGTAAGGAATTTGGTACTTGCGAATGAACGCCTGTAAGCGCTGCGGATCTTTCAATTGTTCGGGCTCCTCAAAATCGAGAGTCACGATTTCTAATCCGCGGGCATGATATTTGCGGTAAAGCTCGGCGAGATACGGCGCTTCATCATGACAGTTCGGACACCAACTACCCGAGATAGCGACGATCACGACCTTGTCACGAAACTGTTCATCCGTGTTCGAGACTATTTTGCCTGAAAGATCGGGGAAGCTAAAGCGCAAGGGCTCGTTCCAATCGCGCATCCTGGTGTGCTCATCGGGGTTGTCGGGAAGAGGCAGTCCGTCTGCCTTCGCTTGGTCCAATTTCACGGCGCTGAAGTGCTTGGTCGGATTGTGAAAGCCAATAAGCGCGACGTCTAACGTATTATCTAGCTTCGGTGTGATCTCGAGCACCGAGGCCCGCGCGCCATCGAAATGAGTTAAGATGAAGCGCCCATTGGCGTAGCGGCCGGTCAGTTCCCCGGTATCTCCGTCGACTCTCAAGATGGCCGCTTGTGCTGCGTTTCCATTTTGTCGCACGATCAATTGCCAGGCATGCTCGCCTTTCGGGCTTTCTGTTGGCAGGTCCCAAACGCCTGCAATGATTGGCGCCTTTTCTTTGGAATCGGCAGTGGCGATATGAGGTGTTGCTTGAAGATCGTGCATGCCGCCACGCTTGCCGCCATAGCTACCTTTAACCGCTCCGTTTGAAACTGTCGCGTTGAGATGAGTGGCGTAATGATCGAAGTCGACGGTAAGAAAATTGCCGGTGATTCGCCCTGCCGTGGACGTAACGCGATCATCGCCGTTGAAAAAGGAGGCGGCGACGTCTTGGCCTTTCTGGTTCAGCTCAAATTCAAACGGAATCTTATAGTCGCCATATTGAATGGTGCCGTCCCAAAGGCCGGTTAACTTTGTGGAACCTCTGCGCCACAAGTATTCCCGTGACCAAAATGCCTGCGCCAACGAGTTTTCCCCAGTTCATAGATAGAGAATAGGGCCATTTGACCCGTTACGTCAAGTAGCCCTCTTACCAAATGCGAGCGGCCATAGGGATTGCCTATCCAAAGTTGAATCACCTGACGGATTGTGTACGGCAGCGCGATGTAAATAAAAAGTGCCGCTCCAGCCCCTGTCAGGTGGGCCGGAGCGGCTGAGGGAAGATCATTCAGCGCCCGTGATGGCCGCCACCACCGGAGTGTCCACCGCCACCGCTGGAGCCGCGCGAACCACCGCCACCTCCGCTACCGTGGAAGCTGCCGCCGCCACTGCCTCCATGGGAGGCCGGCGCGCTAAAGTGCTGTTGTGGCGGTGCAGTAAAGTGTGGCGAAGGTGCGCTATACCGCGGAGCAGACGGAGCGTTGTATCGCGGGGCCGGAGCGCTGTAGCGCGGCGCGTTGTAGTTGTTAAAACCTTCGGGCCGCGCTTGCTGATAGCCGCGATTATAGTTCGGAGCGTAGCCTGTAGAAGGCGCGGTTCCCCGATAGCCGTTATATGCAGGTGTCGAGTGTTGCGCCTGTCCGAAGGTATGCCAACCGCTCTCCTGATTCGGATGTGATTGCGGCGTTGCGCCCGCACCATTGAAGTTTTGCCGGTAGGCGGATGCGCCACCGCCGGGATCGCCAAAGCGACTCCAACCGCTCGAGTTCCCCCGAGGTGCTTGCGCTTGCGGAGTGTAGCGTGCACCGCCGCTCTGGGTAAAGCGCTGAGTGCCGGCTGAGGCAAAGCCCACACGATTTCCAAACGAGGTTGTGCCGCGAGAGGTATTAGCGAAGTTGGTGTGAAAGAACTGCCGGTTATTCGCGGTCGACAAGCGCGGATTCGCGAAGGCCTGCCGGTTCGAAAATTGATAACTTCCGCGAGACGGTCCGACAGGCATCTGCCCCCGGAACGCACTCACGTTGGTTAACTGCTCGCGGCTGGCGAAGCCGAAGCGTTGATGGGGTCCACCGAAGCCGTTGTACCCACCGATTACTGCGCCGCCGCGAAAACCTGCATTGCGATACATTCCGAACACATTGACGTTGCGATAGACGCCGAATCCGGCGTAGCCTCCACGACCCCAACGGCCCCACCAGCCGAAGAAGGATTCGTAAGGAGCCAAAGCGACCCAACCGAGCGCCGCGCCCACGCCGAAGAAGCCCACGAGAGCCGGGCTCCACAAGTACGATGCGCGCAGCGCTCCAGGCCACCAGCACCAACCATAGCCGCCGTTGTGAAACCAGCGGCCGTAGTGATATGGCGCCCAGCCCCAAGGAGCGTAATCTACCCAAGTCCAGCCATAGTAAGGCTCATAATCCCATTGACCGTTGCTGTAGGGGGCCCAATCTGATGAGGGCGGCTGAGGCGCCCAGACTTGGCCATATTGCGAGGGCACCCACTTGCCATAAGCATCGAGATCATCGGCGCCATATACATCGGCGCTGACGTAGTTGTAGCTTTGGGACGCAAGCAGTTCGCGATCGCGATTTGCGCTCCAGTCGTCGAGTTGGTCCCGCGCAATTTCATAGGTACTTTGAAATTCAGGATCTGCCGGATTACCGCGCACCAGTGTCGAGCGGCCAGCCTGCAACTGTTCCGAACCGCGCGGGCCGAAGATCTGGCCGTTGCCGGAGCGAACGGTGATCTGCGTTGTGCCGTCGTCGAGGACTGAGATGCGGTATTCGCCTTCGCCCATTGGCCGAAAGGCGATGCTGGGCGTGTCCACTTCCGCCTGAGCATCCTGATTGCGCAGGACGCGATAGATGATGGTACCCGCACCTAGCTGAATCTGGTAGCGATGGTATTCAAGATCGGCAAAGCCAATGTCTGTGTTGGGACCGACGCGAACCAGGTTGGCGTAATCCAATTGCACTTCTGCGCGAGAGCCGGGTGAGGTCTGGACGTGATCTTGAGTCATCAACGGCGCGTTGACGATTGCGGCAACCAATTGTCCGTTGTCGCCGCGGCGAACGTTCACGTCGCCCTGTACGATGCTCAGACGTGCGACGCCATGTTGCTGATCGTTGTCCGAACCGGCTGCACCCTGGTCGGGCGGAGCGGCAGGCTGCATATTACTTGGATATTGATTATTTGGATACTGACTAGCGCTTGGGTATGAATAGCCTGAATTTGGCGGATATGATTGCGGATCCGCGGAAGCGCCCGGATCTGCATATTGGTTGGACTGGCCGCTGCCAGCAAGGTACGCGGGAGCGAATTGGGCGGACGCTAGCGGCGCAACGCCGAATAACGCCATCGCGTAAACCAGAACCAGCGCTACAAAAGTGCGGAACATCTTTACGCGAATGGTAGAACACGTCAACCGCCAAAGGAAAGTGGCGTCTTATCAATAACGTAGTGATGGTGGGCCGCGCAGAGTATGGCTGAAAACCACCAACCTGGTGGCTGGCTGCCAGTTAGAAGGGCACGGTAAATTTCAGCACGGCTCCGTGCCCTTTGCCGGCGCTTTCAGCCCAAATACGGCCGCCGTGGGCTCGAACAATTTTTCGGCAGATGGGCAGACCAAGACCGTTGCCAGGAACGCTCTTTCCTTGAAGCCGCTTAAAGGGCATGAATACCGTTTCTAAATATTGAGGCTCGATGCCGCCGCCGTTATCTTGGACGGAAATGATGTAGCCTTCATCGCTTTCCTGGCCGGAGACCTGAATGCGAGGCGGAGCTTCGCTACGAAAAGTCAGGGCGTTAGCGAAGAGCTGTTGAAAGAGTTGTACGAACTGAGATTCGTCCACGTTTAAAGTAGGCAGATCGTGAAATAGAATTTCGCCGCCGGTGCTGCGCAAAGCCGGTTGAACATTCATCACGGCCCACTGCACGACCGAGTTAAGACTTACGTTCGTCCGTCGGGGCGAGTTCCCTGCCCTTGAATACTTGAGCAGATCTTCAATGAGCGTATTCATCTCCTTCACGCCCTGCGCAGCGAACGTGCTGAGTTCGCCCGCTTCCGTATCGGAGGCGTGCTGGCGTTGAAGTAGCTGGGTGTAGCTGGCGATGGCGCGCAGCGGAGTGCGCAGATCGTGACTTACCGCATAAATAAGGTGTTGGAGGTCTTCGGTTGCCGCGCGCGCTTCTTCATGACTGCGTTCGAGATCCTGTTCCACTTTTTGGCGGGCGGAAAGACAGTCTTCAAGAGCGCGCCGCAATCGCTCGTTTTCGCGCCGCGTTTCGGCTAATTGCTCTTCGAGCGACTTTTCCATGAGGCGTTACGCGGCTTCGAGCAAACCGAGACGTTTGAGCAGCGCATCGGGATCGGGATCGCGGCCCATGAAATCTCGATAAAGCTGCGCCGGATCATCGCTATCGCCGCGCTCCAGGATGCGATGCCGATAATCCAGCCCGGTTTCGGCGTTGAAAATGCCTTCGCGTTGGAAGCGCGTGAACGCATCCGCATCCAGCACTTCGGCCCATTTGTAGGAATAGTAACCGGCGCCATATGCAACTGGGCTGCTGAATAGATGCGTGAAGCCGGCGATCATGCCGTAATGCGGCGGAAGTGGAGCGGGCGCGAATTGCGCGAGAATATCGCGAGCGAACGCCATGACATCGCTGCCCGATGCGGGATCGAATTCGCGGTGAAGCTTCAGATCCACCAGCGCAAAACCGAGCTGCCGCATTTGGGCGGTGGCGCTCATGAAGTTGCGTGCGCGCTTCATCTTGTCAAAGAGTTCGTCAGGTATGGGTTCGCCCGTCTCATAATGCCGCGCGAAGAGATTCAAAGCTTCGCGTTCCATACACCAGTTCTCCATGATCTGGGACGGCAGTTCGATAAAGTCCCACGGAACGTTCATTGAGGCAAGTGAGCGAATGGCAACTCGCCCGACCAACTGATGGAGCAAATGACCGAACTCGTGGAAAATGGTTTCCACTTCGCGATGGTTGAGCAGCGAGGGTGTGTCACCTACCGGCGGCATGAGATTGCCGGCGATGACGCCTAAGTGCGGTTCAGCCTCGTCTGGATTGCCAGTGAACAAGCCGTCCATCCACGCGCCGCCGCGCTTGTTTTCACGAGGGAACCAATCGGTGTAGAAGCCTCCCAGAAGAACACCGGAAGCGTTGTCCTGCAAGCGATAGTATTTGACCGCCGGGTCCCAGGCCGGAACGCCCGGTTCCTCGATTACTTTAATGCCAAGAACGCGACTAAAGATATCGAACATGCCCGCAACGACACGGTCAAGCTGAAAATATGGACGCAACTCTTCTTCGTTGAAGTCGTATAGGGCTTGGCGCCTTTTTTCGGCGATGTAGGCGACGTCCCAAGGCTCCATTTCCTGATAGCCAAGCCGACGGCCCGTTTCGGCCAACTCTTTAATTTCATGTTCGAAGAAATGGCGGGTTTTCTGTTCCAGATCTTCGACGAAACGTTGTGCGTCAGCGCCGGTATGCGCCATCCGATTCTCGAGCACAAGGTCGGCAAAGTCGCGGTAGCCGAGAAGACGCGCCTTTTCGCGGCGCAGACGGAGAATCTCTAAAATCAGACCGCAATTATCGTAATCGCCGGAAGTCGCTCGTGAGCTGGACGCCTGCCAGAGTTGCTGACGAATGGCCCGGTCATCCAGGTAGGTCATGGCCGGCGTGTAACTGGGAGCATGGAGCGTAAATCGCCAGCCTTCTCTGTTCTTCGATGCCGCGCTTTCCCGGGCGGCGGTGCGAAATACTTCGGGTAGCCCTACCAATTGGGCTTCGTTGTTCACCAGCAATTCGAAGGCATTCGTCGCATCGAGTACGTGCTCGCTGAACTTAGTAGTTACCTGGGTGAGTTCGACATCGAGAGCTTCCAACTTGCGCTTGCCTTCTTCATCGAGGTCCGCGCCAGCGCGACGAAAGTTGGATACTGTTTTGTCGAGGAAGCGCTTGTCGATTAGCGCGAGATCCCCAACTTGTTTGCTTTCGGCAACGGTCTTGACGGCCGCCCAGACGTTCCGGTCCAGCGGAATCGATGTGTAGAACTGGCTTACAGGGCCTAAGACCTGGTTATAGGCAGCGCGCAGTTCGGGATATGTCGCGACATTCTCCAGGTGACGCACGACGTTCATAGCGAAATCGAGCGGCTCTGTCATTCGGTCGAGCGTGATTAGAATGTTTTCGTAGGTGCGCGGAACGCCGGTTTTGCCGAGATCGGCGAGGCGTTGTTTCATCTGCTCCAGCAGCAGATTGATGGCAGGCACTACATGTTCCGCCTTAATGGCATCAAATTGAATCGGGAAGCGCTCCGTCAAGAGCGGATTTTCAGCAATAATTTGTTGGGGCATGCGCTCCTTACCAGACGCGGCAGGCGTGGCCAGCGTACATCTTGTCGCCCGCTTTGCAACCGAAAGCGCTGCTGAACTGCGGCATGTTAGAGACAACGCCGTTCGTCCGAAATTTGCCGGGCGAGTGCGGATCTGTTTGCGCCCAGGTTCGCGCTTGTTCTGGCCGGGTATTCTCGCACCAGACTTGCGCGAAGCCAAGGAAGAATTGCTGGGCCTGCGTGTAGCCGTCTTGTTTCGAGGAGACGGAGATGCTTTTCTTCGACAGGTCATCCATCAGTGCCATGTAGGCAAGACGAATGCCGCCGTTATCTGCGGTGTTTTCGCCGAGCGTCAGCTTTCCGTTGAGTTCGACGCCGGTGACCGGACTGAAGCCCCCATATTCATTGACAAGGCAATCGGCCAATTTATTGAATTGATTTTCGTCCTGCTTTTGCCACCAGTCCTTTAAGTTGCCATCCGCGTCGAATTGCCTGCCTTGGTCGTCAAAGCCGTGGGTCAGTTCATGGCCGATGACTACACCGATAGCTCCATAGTTCACAGCGTCGTTAGCGTGATTTGAATAGAACGGCGGTTGTAAAATTCCGGCGGGAAAATTGATGTTGTTCTGCGTGGGGTCGTAGTAGGCGTTTACGGTGGGAGGCGTCATCCCCCATTCACTGCGATCCACCGGTTTGCCAATTTTGCTTATTTGGCGTTTAGTTTCGAATTCGATGGCACGGAACCAGTTTCCGAAATAATCGTTGTTGATGATATCGACAGAAGAGTAATCGCGCCATTTGTCCGGATATCCTATTTTGTTCGCGACCGCATTGAGCTTAGCCAGAGCCTGCTGCTTGGTTGTGGGACTCATCCACGAAAGCGATTCGATGTCGTTAGCCATTTGACGCTCGATTTCATGGACCATCTCCAGGGTGCGCTCTTTGCCCTGCTCGCCGAAAGTTTTCTCGACGAATTTCTGGCCTAGAGCTTCGCCAAGAGCTTGATCCGTCGTACTAACGCAACGTTTCCAGCGAGGACGTAACTCTTTGGTGCCTGAAAGCGTGCGGCCATAAAAATCGAAGTTTTCATCCACAAAGGCTTTGGTAAGACGGCCGGCGCTAGCGTTCAGATAATGCCACGTCATGTAGTCCTTCAGACGGTCCATGTTGGTATTGGCAAGCAGACCGTTCAGGTCTTTGATGAAATCCGGAACATCGACATTCAGTTTGTTGAACTCGGGCGTATGAAACTGGACGAAGAATTGGTCAAAGTTGAAATTCGGAGCGAGCTGTTTCAGATCGCTCTTTGGCATTTCATGCACAAGTTTTTGAGGGTCACGGCGAGAGGTAACGTCCAATGATCCTTTGGCCAGCGCGGTTTCGAGCGCCATTATGCCATCAGCCTTCTTAGCCGCCTCTTCCGGTAGAATGCCGATCAGCTCAAACATTTTCGCGATGTGCGCGACATACTTTTTTCGAATCTCTTGTGATTTCTCGTCCGTGCGGAAATAGAAGTCGCGTTCCGGTAAACCGATGCCGCCCTGATCCAGGTCGGCAATAGTCATGCGGGCATCTTTGGGATCTGGAGTCGAATTGATAGAGAAGAAAACGCCAATGCCACGATCCTGCAGCCGCGCCGCTTCATCGACCAAGTCTTGGGCGTTGGTCACGTGCTGGATGCGCTCAAGCTCGGATTGCAAGGGCTGTGTACCGCGCTTTTCGATTTCCTCTTCATTCATGCAGGATTGATAGAAGCCACCGATTTTCTGGTCTATGGGTCCACTATTCTGATGGGCTTGCGCATCCTGCAGAATGTCGCGTAGGGCGGTCTGATTACGCTCGTAAAGTTGATTGAAGGTACCCCAAGAGCTTTCGTCCGCGGGAATCGGGTTATTTTTGAGCCAATTACCGCAGGCGTATTGGTAGAAGTCGTTGCACGGATCGGCAGACTTGTCTATCGCACTCAGATCCAAGCCGCTGTGAGAGGCAGGCGGCTGCGACGATTGGGATTGCGCAAGAACAACAGTCGCGGCGATGCCCAACCCCCACGCCGTGACCGCTACGAGCCTCAGAGAACGCATTACCCTCAGTGTAATCAGGGCACTTTGCCAGATGCGCGCAATATTCCCACTCAGTCGAAGTGTGCCGCCGGGTTACCAGACGCGGCAGGCGTTCGACGACACCATCGGCTGTCCGGCAGAGCAGCCGAATGCGGTGGCGAACTCCGGCATGTTCTGAAGAACGCCGAGAACGCGGAAACGGCCAGGGGAGTGCGGGTCTGTGCGGACATCATTTCGCGAGTACTGCGGCGTCGCGTTCTCGCACCAGATCTGCGCGTAGCCGAGGAAGAAGCGCTGCTGAGGCGTGTAACCATCCAACTTGCCTTTATCGACAGTGCCATTTTCGAGGCCGCCGAGTAGAGCCATAAATGCCAGCCGGATGCCGGCATTATCTGCGCCGTTTTCGCCGAGCGTCAGCTTGCCGTTGACGTTCGCTCCTTCAACCGGGCTGAAGCTGGAATACTCGTTCACGATGCAGTCGGCGCGATGCGTAAATTCGTCCGCATCTTGTTTTGTCCACCAATCGCGAAGGTTGCCGTCACCATCGTAACGGCGGCCCTGATCGTCAAATCCGTGCGTCAATTCGTGACCGATCACCGCGCCAATGCCGCCGAAGTTCACCGCCATATCGGAGCCGGCCGTGTAGAACGGAGGCTGCAGAATACCAGCCGGGAAGTTGATATTGTTTTCCGGCGGGCTGTAGTAAGCGTTGACAGTGGGGGGAGTCATATTGAACTCGGCGCGATCTACAGGTTGGCCGATCTTTGATAAGTTGCGATGAATTTCGAATTCGCGAGCGCGATCTTCGTCGCCAACCAAATCGCCTTTTACGATCCGAACGCTTGAATAATCACGCCACTTTTCTGGATAACCGATTTTATTGGTGACCGCTTTGAGCTTCGCCAATGCCTGCTCTTTTGTCGCCTGACTCATCCAAGTGGCCGAATCGATGTCCACAGACATTTCATGCTCAATGATGGAGACTAGTTCCTGCGTCTTCTGCTTAGACTGCCCGGCGAATGCCTTGGCGACGTACTTCTGGCCCAACGCCTCGCCGAGGCTACGGTCCACCAATTGAGTACAGCGTTTCCAGCGTGGTTGCAATTCCTTTGTGCCGGTTAGCGTGCGGTTATAAAAATCGAAGTTCTCATCGACAAACGGCGTGCTGAGCAAAGGAGCGGAAGTCGATACATAATGCCAGACCATGTAGTGTTTGAGCGTATCGAGACTAGTATCGGCAAAAGCGCCATTCAGCGCCTTAAAGAAATCCGGCTGCGCGACATTGAGTGTATTGAACGCGGGAGCGGAGCGATCGGTGAAATAAGTGTGGAAATTAAAGTCAGGCGTGAGGGCTTGTAGTTGTTCCACACTCATTTTGTGATGGGTATTCGAGGGATTCCGCATCGCCACGCGATCCATTGACGATTCCGCCAGCTTTGTTTCAAACGCCATGATGTCCTTAGCTTGCGCGTCCGCATCAGCAGCGGAAACTCCAACCAACTGCAACATACGCGAGATATGAGCGACATACTTCTGGCGAAGATCCTGGTCTTTTGCGCTTATGTAGTAGCTCTTATCGGGCAGTCCGAGACCACCCTGGCGCGCGCTGGCAATCGACATGGTGGATTTGTCGGGATCGGGTTGCGCGCCGAACCCAAAGAAGACGGACACACCCTCGTTGTGAAGGCGCGCCACTTCAGCAGGGAGATCCGCCTTACCGCTTAGGTTCTGAATGCGCTTAATGCCCGGCTCGATGGGCGTGTAGCCGAGTTTGTTGACTGCTGCTTCATCCATACATGAGCCATATAGCGTGCCTATTTCCTGATCGATGCGACTGCCATCCGGATGATGTGAGGCCTCTTCAAGGATGGAATGCAGAGTTTCCTGATTATGGTCTGCCAGCTCGCTGAAACGCGACCACCGGGCATATTGCGGCGGGATGGGATTAGCCGCGCGCCAGGCACCGCAGGCATATTGATAAAAGTCATTGCACGGGTCCGCCGTTTTGTCGATAGCTTTGAGATCAATGCCACTCACTGGGCCGCCCGCGTGCGACGAAGACTGAGCAAATACCAAAGCCGAGAAAATGCAGCCAAAACCAAGAACGCGCAGACGCTTCATAAACACTCTTAGTAGAAATAGCAAATCGATAACGGCGCAACGGTGTTAAGCGATTCTCACGACTTCAACAATTTGCGTCGAAACCACCAGGCGGCGAACAGAATAACCAGGCCAAGCACCACTGCCACGAGGGTGTATTCCTGCACAAGATCAAGCGCCCGCTGCCAGTTTTCGCCGACCAAATAGCCGAGCGAGAGAAAAAAGCCAACCCAAACCGCAGCGCCCGACCATGCAAATACCGCGAAAATCTTGAACTCCAATTTCGATGTTCCGGCAACTAACGCGGTGAAGTGGCGCACGCCAGGAATGAAATAGCCGAAAGCCAGCAGCCACTCCCCTGCCCTTTGAAACCAGCGATGTACAAGATCCAGCCGCCGTTGGGATAGGCCAATATATTTGCCGAAACGCAGCACCGCTCTATAACCCAGGCTTCGACCGATCCAATAACTTAACGAGATTCCGCAGACGCTGCCCAGGAAACCTGCGGCGAACGTCAGCGCCGCATGAAAACGGCCTCGTGAGATCAAATAACCGGAGAAGACCAGCAGCGTTTCGTCCGGCACCGGCAGACCCACGATGCCGAGAACCAACAGGCCGAACAAGCCAGCATAGCCGTATTGCGTCAACCAGTTGAGAACGGAATCCATCATTAGGCAACAGCCAAAGCTTTCGCAGCATAGCAGGGGCCGGTGCGCTACGATTCCGATATGGCGAAATCCGAGAGCCAGAATTTCGAAGTGCTCTGCCCGTGCTGTGGTGCGACATTGAAGATCGATCTAGAAACTCAGGTTGTGCTTCACCATCGGGAGCCGGAGAAGAAGCCTGCGATTGAGGACTTACACGCCGCAGTTCAGCAGTTGAAAGGCGAAGCCGATCGGCGCAATGATGTCTTCCAGAAGAGTTTCGCTTCACACCTCAGCGGCGAGAAAGTACGCGAGAAAAAGTTCGAGGAGTTGTTGAAGCAGGCGAAAGAAGATAAGAGCGGCACGCCGCCGAAGAGGCTTTTCGATTTGGATTAGAGCGGCTCCAATTGATGTGAAAAATCGCCGCGCGCCAGGCGTTTGACAAAGTCGAGATCGCCGTCTAAGAAATCGACTGTTGGGAGCGAGTGGAGATCTGTCCAACAGATCTGCTCAAACACTCGTGCCGTTGGTTCGCCCTCAAACTCGCGGACTACAAAGAAAAGCAGATGAACACGGCTGCCGCTGGGGTAATCGTGTTCATAGCGCGCTAATTCGGAACCGATAGTTGCCTGAATCTGCAGTTCTTCGGAAAGCTCCCGCACGAGCGCGTCTTGTGGGGATTCACCCTGTTCTACTTTGCCGCCGGGAAATTCCCATTTGTAAGCGTGCCGGTCACCTTTGCGGCGTTGGCCGATTAAGACGCGTCCATCGCGGTAAATAATGCCCGCGGAGACGAGCAAGGGTATACGGCTTTTCATCGCGGACTCATTGATTGCGAGGGGTGCGCCTCAGGCGGGCGGCGCGCAATCTAAACTGTAGCAGCGCTGTTCGCGATTAGCTGCCGCAACACGTAGGGGAGTATTCCGCCGTTGCGATAGTATTCGGCTTCCTGCGGGGTGTCGATGCGAGCTTTAGCTTCAAAGTCGAGTGTTTTGCCGTTGGGTCGCGTACCTGTGACGCGTATGTTAAGGCCCGAGTTCAGCGCGGCGGGGATGCCGGAAATTGCGAAGCTTTCCTCGCCGGTGATGCCGAGCGACTCGCGCGTTTCACCATTTACGAATTGCAACGGAAGGACACCCATCTGCACGAGGTTCGAACGGTGAATGCGTTCAAAGCTTTCCGCGATTACCGCGCGAACGCCTAACAGCAAAGTGCCTTTCGCGGCCCAGTCGCGAGAAGAGCCGGAACCGTATTCCTTACCCGCGATCACGAGCAGCGGCACGCCTTCGGAAGCGTAACGCACTGACGCATCGTAGATGAACATCTGCTCTCCATCCGGCATGTGGCGCGTCCAGCCGCCTTCCGTACCGGGAGCCATCACGTTTTTGAGGCGAATGTTGGCAAAGGTGCCGCGTACCATGACTTCGTGGTTGCCGCGACGCGCACCGTAGCTGTTGAAGTCAGCCGGTTTCACGCCCAGGCCGATCAGGTACTTGCCCGCTGGACTGTCGATCGGAATCGAGCCTGCAGGTGAGATGTGATCAGTGGTTACAGAATCGCCAAGCACCGCCAGAACGCGCAGCCCCGATATGTCTTTTACCGATGTGACTGGATCGACTAACTTTTCGAAATAAGGTGGCTGCTTGATGTAGGTCGAATCGTCACTCCACTCGTAAATACTTCCCGTCGGTACTTTTAAAGAATTCCAGCTGTTATCGCCTGTAAAGACTTCCGAATATTCTTTGCGGAAGAATTCGGTGCGCGCTGATTGTTTGACAACACGCTCTACCTCTTCGGGTGACGGCCAAATATCCTTGAGATGCACGTCTTTGCCGTGCTGATCTTTGCCAAGCGACTCCTTAGTAATATCGATGTCGACCCGGCCGGCAAGCGCATAGGCGACTACGAGCGGCGGAGATGCGAGGTAGTTTGAGCGCACCAACGGATTCACGCGACCTTCAAAGTTCCGGTTGCCGCTAAGAACCGCAGCGACATTTAGCTTGCCTTCATTGACCGCTGCCGCGACGTTGTCAGGAAGCGGACCGCTGTTGCCGATGCAGGTTGTACATCCATAACCAACCAAGTGGAAGTTGAGCTGCTCTAGATACGGCATAAGACCGGCATCGTTTAGATAGTCGAAAACTACTTTTGATCCGGGGGCCAGCGAGGTCTTGACCCAAGGCTTCGCGCTCAGGCCTTTTTCAGCCGCTTTCTTAGCTAACAGGCCGGCCGCGATCATAACAGATGGGTTCGATGTATTCGTGCAGCTTGTGATCGCAGCAATAACTACCGCACCATCGTGAAGTTGCTCTTTATGGCTGTTGACGCGCAGTTCTGCGGCTTTGGGCGAATGGCCGAGCGCGGTCAAGAAGTTGTCTTTTACGTCGGGCAGATCGATTCGATCTTGCGGACGTTTCGGTCCGGCAAGAGATGGAACCACTTTCGAGAGGTCTAGAGAAAGCGTGTCGGAATAAACGGGATCGGGCGAATCGATTGTCAGGAATAGGCCTTGCTCTTTGGCGTAGGCTTCAACTAATTTGATCTGATCCTCGGAGCGGTTTGTGAGCCGAAGATAATCGAGAGTTACTTGATCGATTGGAAAGAATCCAATGGTGGCGCCATATTCGGGGGCCATGTTGCTGATCGTTGCGCGGTCGGCAACAGGCAACGCACTTACTCCGGGACCGTAAAATTCAACGAATTTACCCACCACGCCTTTTTTGCGCAGCAACTGCGTTACCGTCAAGACCAAATCCGTGGCAGTGGCGCCTTCCGGCAACTTGCCGCTCAGCTTGAATCCAACAACCTGCGGCAAGAGCATGGAGATCGGTTGGCCCAGCATGCAAGCCTCAGCTTCAATGCCGCCGACGCCCCAACCAACCACGCCGACACCGTTGATCATGGTCGTATGCGAATCAGTGCCCATGAGCGTATCTGGATAGGCTTGCAGAACGCCTTTCGATGAGTCGCTGAAAACGACGCTGGCGAGATATTCGAGATTCACCTGGTGAACAATGCCGGTATCTGGCGGCACGACGCGGAAATTGCCGAACGCTTTCTGGCCCCATCGCAAAAACGCATAACGTTCCTGATTGCGCGCGAATTCGAGGATTGCGTTTTCCTGAAATGCATTTGCGGAGCCGAACGCATCTACTTGCACGGAGTGGTCGATGACCAGATCCGCAGGAATTAATGGATTGGCGAGCTCGGGATTGGCGCCCAGTTTTTTGAGAGCATCGCGCATAGCGGCCAGATCAACGACACAAGGAACGCCCGTAAAATCCTGCAACAAAATACGCGCTGGACGGAACTGAACCTCTTGTGGTGCACATTTCGGGTCCCATTGGGCCACATATTCGATGTCACTCGCTTTGACGGTGCGCCCATCTTCGAAGCGAAGAAGATTCTCAAGCAAAACACGAATAGAGTACGGAATGTTTTGGACTTTGACGCCGTCGATCTTGTCAAGAAAACTGAGACGAAAAATCTGATAGTCTTTGCCGTTGACGGGCAGTGTTCCCGCCGCGCCAAACGAATCTTTGCTGGCCATTGCATTTCTAGTTTATTGCAGTAGCGGTTCAACCGAGTTGCGCAAACTATTGCTTTACATATATTCGGGAGCTTTGATACCGAGAACTTCGAGCGTGCTGACCAATTGCTTATGCACGAAGTTCGTCAGCCATAGAAGCGCGTTACGCCGTTCGTTGTTTTCTTCAGAAATGACGGGTTGATCGTGATAGAAGTTGTTGAACGCCTGCGCGAGTTGAAAAGCATATTTGGCAACATGGGCTGGTTCGCCAGAAGAGATAGCGCGTTCGATTGCGCTACCTGACTTGGATGCAAGTAGCAGCAGGTGCCAGAGGCTGTCCATTTGGAAGATACGCGTGAGCGAATCCCGGTTCAGAATGGTTTGAAAATCGGGAAGCGAGCCGTAGCGCTCGCTGTATTTGCGAAGGATGTTCGCGGCGCGAACGGCGGTGTATTGAACGTAGGGACCGGTTTCGCCTTCAAAACTGAGCGCTTCCTGAAAATCAAACGCGATCACTGAATTTCGCGTGAACTTCAGCATGAAGTAGCGCAGCGCCCCGATTGCGATTTGTTGAGCTACGTCCCGGCGCTCCTCATCAGGAGACTCCGGATGCCGCGACTCAACCTCGGCGAGCGCAGTTTCGATCAACTTGTCGATCAAGTCATCTGCTTTGACGCCGAGACCTTTTCGTCCTGAGACCTCGACGTAAGAGCGGCGCTTGTCCTCTTCGGAAAGCTCAATACCCATCTGGACGCAGGTACGAGGGGACAGCGCGACCATCTCATAGGAGAAGTGAACTGAGGCATCGGCTTGTTGGTTGAATCCCAGCGCGCGTAATCCAGCAACGACGACGTCCTGCAAATAGGACTGCCGGGAATCAATGACGTTGAAGACCTTCGAGGCGTGGCCGAAGTGTGGCGCTTTGGCATCGGACGGCTGGTCAGTCGTGACCCAGACATCGTGGCCGTCAGGATACCGGAACCCAGGCCTATAGAAGAAATCTTTGCCAAGCAGACCAAATTTCCATAGCTGGTACGCAATGTCCTTGCCGACGTAGGTAACGGTACCGTTGGACCGGACGATAACTTTGCTGTCGTCCGGGTCGCTTTCATCCTCCGCATCTCGAGTTTTACTATCGCGAAAAGCAGAGGCTGGCATCACCCAGCAACCCTTGTTTTTTCCAATAGTTTCGAGATAAAGCGCGTGCCGTTGCTTTAACAATTCAAACGCGGTAGCCCAAAACTTCAAGTGAAGGATTTCACTCTCCCGCGGAAGCACGTCATATTCGATGTACAGGCGATACATTGTGGCGAGGTGAGCTGCGACTATTGCATCGGCGACCAAATGGCCGATCTCAGCCAGATCGCCCACGCCTGCCTCGATGGCATGCAACGTCTCCGCTCGCCACGATAGAGCATTTGGGTTTGTTTTGTAAAAGCTTGAGATCCCCGCGTACAGATCCCAACAGAGGTAGTCAAAGCGCGTGGTTGGATCCTGAATTAATGCCTGAACTTCCGCCGGAGTTTTCTTTTCGAGGTAATGAAACGCGACCACTACGTCCGCAACCTGCACACCCGTGTTGTCAATGTAATTCTGGACTTCGACATATTGGCCGCAGTGCTGCAACATGCGCACAAACGTATCGCCAAGAATGGCGTTGCGAAGATGACCGATGTGCGCAGACTTATTCGGATTAATGTTGGTGTGTTCGACAACGACCTTGTTGGCGCGCTCGCCCTTGGATTCCGGCGGATCTGGATTCAGTAAGGCCGAAGCATAAGCACCACGATCCAGGCGCACATTGATGTAGCCGTTTCCCGCAATCTCAAGCGAAGCGACAGCGGGAATGGACTTGATGCCCGAGATCAAGCTTTCCGCGATTTGCTTGGGCGCTTTCTTGAGTTGGCGCGCAAGCTGAAAGGCAATCGGTATCGCCAATTCGCCGAATGACGACTGCTTGGGTTGTTCGAGTGAAACCTGAAGATCTAAATTGTATTGAGCGCGCAATTGCCGTTCGAAAGCGACGGCCAGTTCTTGTTCTATCTCCTGAAACACTAGCTTCCAGTATGCTGGATGCTCAAGCGCGGTCCTTTTCCAGCGCTTCGGCGAGTGCCAGAAGCTTCGTTACAACGTTCCAATTCCTGCCCGTTCCGGCAACCTTCAAGACTTTTTCGATGCTGGCGGGCGACGTTTTGGGGCGTGCCAGTCCATCGGGAAAGTACATGTAAAGCTCTCGGTCACGGATATGCAGTTCCTCCGGCTCGGTATTCATGGCCAGAACTTTGCGGCAAGCTTCTTCAGTGGGCTCAGCGGAAAGGAAGATCACAAGAAATTTGCTGGGATGAATATCGTTTCTTGCAGCAAACGGATTTTCGGCGACGATCTGACGCAGTTCAGGCAGAGTACGAGTGACGACAACGGGACGAAACCCGAGATCGGCTTCGATCTTCTGCTCGATCTGCCGCGCCAGGTTAGTTGAGCTTCGGGCAGTGCTTTTGAAAATAACATTGCCGCTCTGAACAAGCGTCTGGACTTGCCGGCACCCAAGAGACTCGCAAATGCCGCGAAGGACCTCCATTTTGATCCTGTTGTGGCTGGCCAGGTTGACCGCGCGTAGAAGCGCGATAGTGATGGGCATAGGCGAATTAGTACAAGCCTACGAAATCGGTCCGAATCGTACAATCGGGGTGTGCCGAAAGTGACGTTCTTGCCGGAGAACAAGACGGTAGAATTTGAATCCGGAAAATTACCTTATAGCGATCACGGCAAAGAAGAATCTATTCTCGACGTGGCGTTGAATTTTGACATCCATTTAGAGCATGCGTGCGGTGGAAGCTGCGCGTGTACGACTTGCCACGTAATCGTAGTCGAGGGCGAAAAAAATCTGTCTGAAGCCGAAGACGATGAATTAGACCGATTGGATATGGCTGCGGGTTTAACGCTGCGGTCGCGGCTTGGCTGCCAAGCGATCGTGAAGGGCGACGTTAAAGTGGAGATTCCATCGTGGAATCGCAACTACATCAGCGAAGGTGGCGGGTCAACGCTGTAGCAAAGCCGCACTAAGATTTAACGGTTCCGTCGTAATGACATCAGCGTTGCTATGAGCTTGTCTGCCAGCTCTGCTGATAGATCTGCGCGAACCTGAACAATCTGATTCGTTTTTTCCACTTTGATGGCGTCATAAGCTCGCAGCAGATCCTGTTCGTTGTCCTTTGTCGAGAGACGGCCGAAGCCGATGATGCCACGTAAAGCGTCGTGGACTCGGGTCGCTCCCTGGTCCGAAACGCATTGAAGATCCACTGAGAGATGAAGGCCTGTGTCAACGTACAATCCCGCGGTCGTGCCACTCACTGAGCCCGTAATATTCGATAGAGCGGTCTGGAAATCGGAGTTCGTAGCAAAATTGGCAAATGCGAGTCCTGCGCGGCTAACGGTCCACAATTGATCGTTCTTCGACAGGGTGCGGAGCCGTTCTTGCAGTTCCTCTGGAATCTCGCCTTCGCCTTTGGCTTCAAGGTCGATAGCTCGATCCACTGCCGTCGTAGAACCCTCTAGCCCCACGTTCTTAAAAAACACCACTGCGCCGAGGTTATTGCCGATCAACGTGTGATTCCGGTATGTCGTTGTTTGGGCACCTTGGGTAATCAGCTTCTTCTGTAGATCGCTCGTATTGAACCGGCCGCGCTCCATCATCAGCCAATCTCTACCGTCCCAAGCAACGACAAGCTTCGAGATGTCACGCGTCGGATCGACGCCCAGGCGTTCCGTAAGTGCACCGAGTTGCGGAATGTTGAGGTCCTTCTCGTGCCGCTGGTAAAACGGAGTTACCTTCAACGAATCCCATTCAATCCCGGAGAGAAGCTTCGTGTCCGGTGCGATTAAGGTTCGAAATGCGGGATCGACAGAGATACCGGTGACCGGTTGACGCACACAGCCAACCGAAAGCAATAAGCAGGCACAAAGGCCCGATAAGGATATGGCTTGCACTAAAAATCTCGCTTGGCAAAAATGTACAGAGCGCCGGACAAAATGAATATGCCGAACGCCGCGGAGGTCCATAGCGGCGTCATCCAATCGAGATTGCGGTCGAAGATAATCGTCTGCATCATCACGGTCGCCAAATCATAAAACTTCGGCACAATCCAGTACAGAGCACGCCAGAGATCCCGAGACCATTCGGAACTTAGCGCTTTCATCATGAACTGGCGTTGCGCAAGGATTGCGCTGACCACAATTAACGCCACGGTCACCATTACAGACAATGCTGCGCTTTCTGAAACAACGCCGATGAACGTGACCACACAAAGCAGCACCGCGAAGATGAACAAGCAGTTGGGAATCGCAAGCAGGAAACGCGGCTCCCACATGTGAGTCTTCAGTCCGATGATGATCCAGATTGCGCCTACCAAATAGACGTGATTGAGTCCCACGATGAGAACGTTGCCGATATAGCGTCCCAGGATCAAAACCGGCCGCGCGACAGGCTTTGACAACAGAAGCGCGATGCGGCCTGGTTCCAGCACGCTCGGAATCAAACCGGAAGAGGCAAAGATCGCGAGCAGGGTACCCCACACATAGAGAAACATTGAGATGAAGGAATAGGACTTCATCACGAAGGCGTGTACGTTGAGCGCTTGCGTAGTTGTCGCGATGCCCATGATGGAGATGGCGCCTTGGATAAGGTCAATCTTCAGTACAAAAAGAAAAATCAGGATCAGCAACGTGGAGAGGCCGAACAAACCCCAGAACAGCCAGCGGGCGCGGGCCTCCTGGACGGTATCACTAATGAGCGCGAGAAAGACGCCGAGAGGCGAACGATGTAATTCGGAGGTCATGCTGCCTTTCCGGTTTGCGTAGCACGGATGAAAACGTCTTCCAGACTGCTGCTTGACGCCTCAAGAGATTCAATCAGCCCGCCCGCAGATCGAATGATGTCGATAAACTCGTTCGACTGTTCACAGGTTGCGGCTTGTATTTGAAGCCCATTGCTCGATGGAACAACAACAGCACCGGCCTTCCGCAAGTTTGTTAACACTTGCTCTGGCAGACTCGAAACGGTGATGCGGTAGCCGCGGCCGGCGGTCAGCGAACTGATTTTTCCTTCGAGTACCAACTTGCCCTTGTCGACGATAGCGGCATATTCGCAGAATGCCTCAACTTCTCCAAGCAAATGCGAGTTAATAAAAACAGTGACGCCAGTGCCAGTGAGCCGGTCAAGAATATCGCGAATGTGGCGGCGGCCCACAGGATCGACTCCATCCGTCGGCTCGTCGAGAATCAGCAGCTTCGGCCTGTGAATCAAAGCTTGCGCCAGCCCCAGCCGCTGCAACATGCCTTTCGAATATTTCTTGATGCGAACGTCACCCCAATCCCGCAATCCGACAAGTTCGAGCAATTCGGGCACGCGCCGTCTGCGCTCGTTCCAAGCCAAACCCGACAACGCTGAGTAGAAATCGAGCATGCCGTTGCCTGTCAGATACGTCGGGAAGCGGTGGTTTTCCGGCAGGTAGCCCACGGGCCGGCGCGCTTCCGGCTCCTCGCTATTGCGTCCAAACAACGATGCGGTCCCGGAAGTCGGATGAACAGCGGAGAGAAGCAATTTAACAAATGTAGTCTTCCCTGCCCCATTCGGTCCAAGGAGCCCGAATTTAACCCCAACCGGCACGCGCAGACTCAAGTTGGAAACAGCCGGAATTTTTCGTCCTCGAAATCGCGAGTAGTAAGTCTTGCCGAGTTGCACGGTTTCAATGGCGTACTCGGAGGTCATGTAACTTTAGGATACGGGTCAAAAATGCTGTAAGTTCCCTTTTTACGCATGAAACTATTCCGCTGCCTCGTTTTGATGTCAGTGCTGCCTGTGTTTGTTGCTGCGCAGGCTAACCAGAGCCCAAGTCCCAGTCAGGGCGGTTCCAGTCCGGGCTCGCTGGTACAGCAGCCGGATTCCCTGTCGATACCTTTGAAGACGACAATCACGGTTAACGACACCTTGTCAAGCGAAAGCCCGGCTTCAATTACGGTGCTGGGTCAGGAGCAGATTCAAATCATACCGGGTGTCAATCTCGATGACCGATTGCGGCAGATTCCAGGGTTCAGTCTGTTTCGAAGGACCTCGGGCGTAGTGGCCAACCCAACTACGCAGGGCGTTTCCTTGCGAGCCACTGGCTCCAGCGGCGCCAGCCGAACTTTGATTCTTTGGGACAGCATTCCGATTAACGACCCGTTTGGCGGTTGGGTCTATTGGACGCGAATTGATCCCGCATTTGTGAGTGAGGCGGATGTCGATCGCGGCGCATCGACGAGTATTTTTGGCGATCGCGCAATGGGCGGCACCATTTCACTTTTTTCGCCAGAGCCCGCCCACGATCATCTGTTTGCCGATGTGGTGGCGGGCAATGAGGGCACGGCAGATGTTTCCGCTGCGTACTCGAACGTGTGGGGTCCGTGGGGGCTTACGCTTCATTCAAGAGGGTTCACCACCGATGGTTACTATGTCGTTCCTCCCGACATACGCGGCACTGCGGATAACAAAGCTAACGTGCGATTTGCGACGGGAGAGATGCTGCTCGATTACGTCGGGCGCGCCGACAGGTTATCGATCCATCTGGACATTTTGGCCGAAGAGCGGCACAACGGTACGCAACTGACGCACAATTCCACCGGACTTGGCACCGTAGGTGGTCATTACACGCACAGTTGGACAAATGACCAGATTTCGATCCTAGGTTTTCATACTCAGGAGCAATTCCACAGCACCTATTCCAGCGTCTCTGCTACTCGAAATTCAGAAACCTTGACGTCGAAACAAACCGTTCCGGTAAACGACTTTGGCGGCGCTGCCTACTGGCAGCACCACGGCACCCACGGCGTATTCAAATGGAACACGATTGTGGGCGCCGACGCGGATGATACACACGGAATCAGCTTGGACTATTCATACTCGACCCACATCCTCACACGAAGTGGTGGGACACTTTTGGAGCACGGAGTCTTCGGACAGGGAGATATCAGTATTGGGCCGGCGCGCTTTTTTGCCGGGATTCGCCAACAGAATACGGGGCAAAACGGCGAGACGTTTGTCAGCCCGAACGGCGGTGTCGCGGTCGGCGTCCGGCAATTTCGTTTTCGCGCCTCCGGCTATCGCAGCTTTCGTGCGCCCACATTGAATGAGCTGTACCGTCAGTTTCGAGTCGGCAATGTGCTGACGCTGGCGAATCCAAAACTAACTCCAGAAGGTCTGACCGGTGTCGAAGCCGGGTTCGATTGGGGCGGCGAAAAAACGCGCGTTTCTTTTAGCTTGTTTCACAATGAACTCGACAATCTGATCGATAACGCGACTTTAAGTATGACGCCTACATTAATTCTTCGCATGCGGCAGAACTTTCCGGCGGCGTTATCGCGCGGCATTGAAGCGAACATCAGCCGTCGCTGGTCGCACTGGAACGCAGAAGCTGGATATATGTACGCCGATGCCCGGCTGTCGACGGGTCAACTGATTCCCCAAATCCCAAAACAGCAGGGTACGGCTCAGGTGACCTACAACAGGAAATCCACCCTCATTTCGGCCGGCATTCGCGCCTACGGTCTTCAGTTTGATGACGATCTGAATCAATTTTTGCTACCTGGCTTTGCAGTGGTTGAGTTCGCGGCCCAACAGCATTTAACGAAGAAACTGAGCGCCGTTGCGTCGATAGAGAACTTGCTTGATCAAACGTATTTGGTAGCACTTACGCCGACTCCCAACACGGGCGCGCCGCGAATTTGGCGGGTTGGATTGCGCTGGAGTGGCGGCATTCCTTAATTATTTCCATTATCTAATTCGATTGAATAGTCCCTCCGGCTGCATCTATACGCAGATAGGAGGCCGATTTATGGATGCAATACCGCTTCCCTTCTATGAAGTCGTTCCTTTAAACGAGATTGGGCCAGGTGTTCGAGGCTTACGAATCTTATTCGTCAACGTTTTCGCCATTTCCGGACCTTCGGGATGGACTTTGGTGGATACAGGGTTGTATTTATCGGCACGAAAAATCAGGCATTGGGCTGAAAACCATTTTGGAAAAGACAATAAGCCCGAAGCGATCATCCTTACGCACGGACATTTTGATCACGTAGGGGCTATTAAAGAGCTGCTTCACGAATGGAATGTGCCTGTGTATGCACACCCGGCCGAGTTTCCCTACTTAACCGGCCACCAAAAGTATCCACCGCCGGATAGCTCTGTGGGCGGCGGACTGATGGCGGTAATTTCGCCGCTGTATCCGCGCACGTCGGCCGATCTTGGGGGGAAAGTTACCGCTCTCCCGGACGACGGCAGCGTTCCGGGTCTTCCGGATTGGCGCTGGATGCACACGCCGGGGCATGCGCCGGGCCATATTTCCTTGTATCGCGCCGATGACAAACTGATGCTGCCCGGCGACGCATTTTGCACTACAAAGCAGGAATCGTTCCTCGCGGTTGCAAAACAGAAACCCGAGTTGCATGGTCCACCCTCGTACTACACACCGGATTGGGATGCGGCACGGACATCAGTCGAGGCTCTATCTAAATTGTGCCCGAGGACAATTGCGCCCGCTCATGGATTGCCGATGTGCGGTGACGAAGTGGCCGATCAACTGGTCCGGCTGGCAATCAATTTTGATCACTTTGCGCTCCCGGAACACGGGAAATACGTCCGCAAATCGGCAACCGCGTCGGCCAGTTAGTTGCGGCTTGGTAGTTCTACCGATTTCGCTGTTCGTGCTGCACTCGACCGCTAATTGGCTCCTATAATCGGAACATGAATCGCAACGAGTGGATCGCGTCGCGTTCGGATGACCCGATCCGGACGCAGATGCATTATGCCCGAAACGGCCTCATTACGGGGGAGATGAAGTATGTCGCCGAGCGTGAAGCTCTAACGCCCGAATCAGTGCGGGAGGAAGTGGCGCGCGGACGAATGATTATCCCAGCTAACATCCATCACAACCGGCTGGAGCCAATGTGCATCGGAGTGGCGTCAAAGTGCAAAATCAACGCGAACATCGGCAACTCGGCCACGACTTCCAATATCGACGAGGAACTGGGTAAACTCTCTTACGCGATCAAATTCGGTGCCGATACAGTCATGGATCTCTCTACTGGCGGCGACATCCCGCGCATCCGGCAAGCGATTATCGACGCATCTCCCGTGCCCATCGGCACTGTACCGATCTATGAGGCATTGAGCCGCGTCCGGCGTGTCGAAGATTTGAATATCAACGTCCTGCTCGAAGTCATCGAAGAGCAGGCCGAGCAGGGCGTCGACTACATGACCATTCATGCAGGCGTGCTGGTGCAATACGTCCCACTCACGAGCAAGAGAATCACCGGTATCGTCAGCCGCGGCGGCGCCATTCTGGCCGAGTGGATGGTGAAAAACCACAAGCAGAATTTACTTTACGAACATTTCGGCGAAATATGTAAGATTTTTCAAAAGCATGACGTGAGCTTTTCGTTAGGCGACGGGTTGCGCCCCGGCTGCCTTGCCGATGCCAGCGACGCCGCGCAGTTCGCCGAGCTGAAGACGCTGGGTGAGCTGACGAAAAAAGCCTGGGAGTACGACGTACAAGTCATGATCGAAGGGCCGGGACATATTCCGCTCGATCAAATTGCGCTGCAGGTGGAGAAAGAACGCGAGATGTGCTACGAAGCGCCTTTCTACACGCTGGGTCCGCTGGTGACGGATATTGCACCCGGTTATGACCACATCACCTCCGCGATTGGAGCGGCAATGATAGGCTGGCACGGCGCCTCCATGCTTTGCTACGTCACTCCAAAGGAACATCTGGGACTGCCAAATCGCGAAGACGTCAAGCAAGGAATTATCGCGTACAAAATCGCCGCTCACGCAGCGGACGTCGCGCGTCACCGCACCGGCGCACGCGACCGAGATGATGAGCTTTCGCGCGCACGCTTCTCTTTTGATTGGCGCAAGCAGTTCGCGCTGTCGCTTGATCCGGAAACAGCCGAAGCAATGCATGACGAGACGTTGCCGGAAGAAGGTTTCAAAGATGCGGCTTTTTGCTCGATGTGCGGCCCGAAGTTCTGCTCGATGAATCACTCCTCGAAGACGCAGGAGTTTACGGAAGCAGATGCGGCAGAGGTGCTTGGGAAGTCGGACGCCGCGTTGGTTAATATTCCGCAGTAGCGTGAGACTTGGCCCGTTTTTCACTTGCTCCAGTCAATCGCGTGATCGCACAAAAGTAAAGCGTCGCTTTAGAGTCAGAAATGGTTGTTCAAAGAAGTGGAATGACGCAGCAGCTAACGCGATAGTCGCCGCAAGCGTAAGAAAGTAATTGAACAATAAAGAAATAAGCTGCGAGTCAGTACCCGGCAACCGGTGCAGCAGAAATCGTTCGACGAACAAGTAACACAGGGCATGAAAGACATAAAGCCCGTACGAAATTCGTCCAAGATACACGAGCGGCCGAGGAAGATACGAAGATGGACAACCATAGAGCGCCAGGAACAAGAGCGTACATGTCAAAGCTATGAGAGTCTGCGTCGTCACCACTGCAAGCGGCTTTGGTAGTGGAAGTTGACCTGACATGAGATAGCCCCAACAGCCGAAGGCAAATAAAATAATAGGAATTCGAGTGGCGTTGGGCATGGAGAAATTCCGACGGTGTAACCACAGCGCCAACAGAGCCCCAAAAGCAAAGAAGAGGAATTGAGTGACAGGATTGTACCAGTTATCCTGCACAACAACGGCCGATATAAGTGAGATCGGAATGATAGTGAAACTGGCTACCCAAAATAGACGCCTTGCCGCGCATTTTCACTACGGTTGGCCAAACGATATAAAAAATTTCTTCGCATGAAATAGACCACAAAGGCCCCATTGGGTTAAAGTGGTATGCTTTGCCCATCCAGCCAACAAAGCACAAGAGATAAAGGATCTCTGACCGGCTCAGACGGTAAGTAGAATTGTGAAGACCAACAGCAATCGCTATTGCGACGCCCGCGAAATACAAGGGCCAAATCCGTAGAATGCGCCGAATATAGAAGGCCTTCAGATGCACGGTGTCGGTCTTGTGCCGTTCTTGTAGGAGCAACTCCGTTATTAAATAGGAGCTCAAAAGAAAAAAGAGACAAACGCCCCATGCGCCGGAATGCGCATAGGCCTCGAACACGTGTACAATGCGGATCTTCCATGCGGGTGCCGACGCGCCAACCAACAACCGTGGTCCGTGGCAAACGAACACGGCGAGGAAGGCGATAAAACGCAAAACGTCTAGCTCGGGACGATAGAAACGTTCGACCTTTGTACGCTGTTTACTAAGTTCAACCGCGGCAGTAGCCACTGTTCGTCAGCATAGCGTGCAATTTGCCGCCATCAATGATGCCCACAGACAGTCCGCCGTCCATCGCGATTTGAAATCTGCTATCTTGATCTCCACGCATGCGGTACGCGGTTCGGGTTGGCTGCTTTCTTTGCTTCGTCGCCGCTGCCGGTTTGCTTCACGGCCAAACGGTAGTCGGCACAGGAAGCGGCGGCAACATTCCGGCAAACGCACCCGCATCGAATTCGGGTACGTTCACCTCAGACGCGGTCATGCACGGAAGCGGAACCGTCGCGGCGGGCAATGCGGTCACCGTCACTCTCAAGGGGCTTCAACACGATTGGGCGGGAGATCTAGTTGCCAGGTTGTCTTATGTGGATACGCAAGGCAACGTGGTTGCCTCGGCGAACTTGTTCGATCGAATCGGCCAAACTTCGGGGCGGCCGGGCGGATCCTGGAGTGTTTTTTGCGCGCCAAATCTCACCGGCGATAACTACACGTTCAACAGCGACGCGCTGGGAGATATCTGGACAGTTGCAGCCAGTCTTGGTTATTCCGACTTCATTCCGGGTCAACAAACCGATACGGTCAACAACGGCGAATATTTCTCGACCGACGCAGGTGGCGCCAAGAACAATTTTTCCTATGCCTTTGCCGGCCTCGATATCGCCGCGGGTAGGTGGCGGCTGACGATTACGGATAGCGCAGACCATTCTTCGGAAGGAAACTCCGTTTCGAACATCGGATCTCTCGCCGGCTGGGAAGTCGATATACAGACGGCGAACGGCGTTATCGCTAGTCCTTCTTCCGGTAGTGGTTTGACGCAGACCTTTACGTTTTCCTATACAAGCGCCAATCAGGCTCAGGAGCATTTTTTCTTTAACAGCTCGCTTACAGGAAATGGCGCATGCTACTTGATTTACGATCGTCCGTCCGCCAATTTGTACATCGCCGATGATGATGGAACGGCGGTCAGCCAGTCTGTCACACCGGGTGGATCTGGAGTTTTGTCGAGCAGCCAATGCACTGTATCCGCGTCGAGCGCAGCGGTCTCGACCTCGGGAAACACGGTGACGATTACGGTCACGATCCAGTTTGCACCATCGTTCGTCGGCCCCAAAAACATCTATGCAAATATCAGCGACACGTCGTATGCGGAAGGCACTTGGCAACAAATAGGCACGTGGATAGTGAATGCTAACGCGCGCGTTAATCAACAACCGCTCTGACACG
The DNA here is from genome assembly GCA_035652115.1 of Bryobacteraceae bacterium. GTDB lineage: Bacteria > Acidobacteriota > Terriglobia > Bryobacterales > Bryobacteraceae > Bog-105. The sequence goes on along the minus strand of DASREJ010000236.1, from coordinate 18,466 downwards.
CATTCCGTTCTGTATTTCGGCGTCGCTCGGTTCGACGACACGATCAGCGACTTTGTCTCCTTGCTTCAGTCCCTCGATTATCTGTACGTTGTTCACGTCGCTTACACCAGGTTTCACCGTGGTCCAGCTTAAGTGGTCGCCTTCGAGCTTGTAAACGCCATTGGCTCCCTGAATGACCCTGAGTGCCGCTTTTGGTATCGCCAAAGCGTCGGAAACGACTTTGGAGACGATTGTGGCGTTCACGGTAACGCCGGGCAGTAAGTCGTGATCGGGATTATCCACAATTGTTGTCACTTCGCCTACGGTCCTGGTGCCGAGGGCGGTAACCTCAGTTGGCAGCTTATTCACATGTCCAAACCATTTCTGACCCGGACGGGCGTCCCACGTGATCCTTACGGGCATGCCTTCGCCAATTCGCCCAAGGTCGGGTTCGTCCACGTAAACCGTTACCTTGACCTGGTCAAGATCTCCGATCAGTCCCACTATGTCGCCCGGCTGAAGATACGCGCCGAGCTTTAGATCGAACTGATACAGCGTGCCGCTGATCGGGGTTTTAATATCGCCTAAACTGACCCGATGTTGTGCGAGCTTAACCTCCGCTTCAGCATCGTGCAGACGGGCCTGAGCGACGGTTTTATCGGTGGTAGTCACCAGCGTGCGCCGCTGGTTTTCAAACGCGGACAACTGAAGATTGGCGCGATCGACAGCGTCCTTCGCCTCCTGCAATTGCATCTTCGTTGCCGCTTGTTGGCTGAACAAGCGCTGCATCGCTTCGTAATTGCGCCGCGCTACGTCGACAGCAGTTTGCGCCGTGCGGATGGAATCGTCCAAGTTGGCGAGTTGGGATGCCTTGCCGCCTTCGCCTAGCGTCTGGTTTTCCGCTCGCGCTTGCTGCTGGCGGGCCAATGCTCCAGCGAGATCCGATTGCGCAGCCGTCGTGTCCAACAACACTAAGGTCTGCCCTGCACGAACATTTTGGCCTTTTTGGACATCGATTGCGCGAACAACGCCGGCTGTTTCGGCGCGTGCGGCTGCCCAGTCGACCGGCTCCACTTTGCCATTGGTGGAGACAGAGCTTTCGATGCGCGTTGGTTTGGCTTCGGAAAAATGGATTACCGCGGCTGAATCACGATGGTCTAAGCCCCACCACAATCCGAGGAGAGCCAGCAAGACCAGAGGAATCCAGTATTTTCGCATTAACGAAGTGGAAGTGCGCGTCCGTCCACATTGTGCCAAACCACCGTACTAGTTCCGCGAGTTGCTGTTAAATAGCTTCTTGTTTTAGAAGAGCGCCGTTGGTTAGACTGAAGCCTTGATGCTTTATCGTATTCATCGCATCAAGGAAACGCCGCGAGAAAATTTTCGGTGGGCCGCGCATACTGGTGGCCTTGCGATTGCAAAGCCAAAGGATTATGAGGCTGAGGGCGAAATCGATGCTGCGAACCCCTATGCCGGGTGGAAGGCTCTTTCCGCTCAAGGGTGTCCGTTGCGGACGGGCGATATATTGGAGGAACTTTTACCCGATGGCGTTCCAGGAGCTTTGCACATTGCAAAGTACGTCGGATTTGAAAAAGCCGCGTGGTTTATTCCAGAAGCGAAAACGGAAAATCACACAATTTCCAATTCTGAGTTATCTTAATTAGTTTCGAATGGCGATTCATTTCGATGAAAATGAGGTCGCCTCGTAGGACTTCACTGAATCTGTGAACGAAATGAACGATCGCTACGTCGAAGGTCAGGATTTGTTTACACTCGTGACCTACACACCGGAACCACTTCGCCGCTGGTTGGTGGATCTGCGCCGCCTTCTGCCGGTTGAAGCCAACTCACAGCCGCACATCACTATCCTGCCTCCGCGGCCCCTCACAATGCCCGTGGAAGAGGCGCGGCAAAAGCTTACTTCCGTGCTGGCACGCTGGACAGCCTTTGAGATTGAGTTGACCGGTGTTGAAGTTTTTCCGGGGACGAACGTTCTGTATTTGGACGTACGCGCGGGAAGCGAATTTCTCAGCCGCTTGCATGCCGAACTGAACCAAGGGAGTTTCGCTTATCAAGAGCCATTTCCGTTTCATCCCCACGTAACGGTGGGAGGGCCCGTACCGAAGCAAGATTTGGCATTTATTTCGCGCAAGGCTGGCGAAGCCTGGAAATCTTCGCTTCGCAATTTTCGCTTCAAAATCCAAGAGATTGCATTTGTTTCCATTGCGGCTCACGGAATACGTGGCGATTGGCGCCGTTTGTGGGTACATGGATTGGCCGGCGTTGAGGCCTATGAACAGTTGGCGCGCGCCGCAATTACAAATCAAACATTCTGAGCTGCGCGTTGGCGTCTCCGGCTTCAGCCTTACTAGGCTGGCGGGTTGCGACGGCCGATCGGCCTACTACGCCGCGCAGTTCCGTACCAATGACTGCAGGCCTGGGAATAAGGACGCGCTGCCGATTCGACCCCGCCCGAGGCGGAGTTATCAAATAGCCCACCATAGGCCACTCCAACAGGTTGTGCGACAAAATACCGTCAAGTTGATCGCCGTCTTTAAACGTGAATCTTGTCCAAAGGCCGGGCACTTTGGGCCGGCGCTCGAATAGATTATGGCCGGTAAACAGATCCGCCGGACCGCTCTCCGAAAAGAAGCAGAGAGCCTTCACTTCCGCCAAGGGAACGTGGTGCAGCGTGCCGTCCGGGGTAATGAATTCAAGTTCCTGTTCAAGAATGTATGTGCCCGTGCTGACGATCACTTCGGCCGGTTGCCGGTCGAAGCGATACAAAAGAGCGCGTTTGGCGGTACTGGCACTCAATCCGGGTTCCCAAGACTCAGTTGGAGGCGTTCGCGAACGGAAATCGCCGAAATTTTCATGATTGTTTCAAACAATTTCGCGGTTATTGTATCATTGGCACAATGAAGGGGCCCGTCACCCTCGATCCTCGGCTACGGTTGTATCTACACTATTGCCGAACGGAAAAAGGCTTAGCTGACAACACTTTACAAGCTTACCGGCGGGACCTTACCACCTTCTTTACATTCTTAGAGAGTCGGCCTCTTGGGACCGTTACCTTGGAGTTGTTGCGTTCCTATGTGGATCATCTGCGAGCCCAGACTCTTTCCAACCGTTCTATCGGCCGCCAAGTAACTACGCTTCGCGGCTTCTTCGGTTTTCTTAGCGCAGAGAACGAAATAGATAATGACCCGACCGAATTACTCAATGCCCCTAAGTTCGGTAACGCGCTTCCAAAATTCTTGAGCCCGCATCAGATCGAGGGTTTATTACACGCTCCGGCGGCCGACGCTCGGACGGGACTTCGCGACCGAGCCATGCTTGATCTGCTTTACGCCAGCGGTCTGAGGGTTAGCGAACTGATTCAACTTCGCGTAAGCGATGTGGACGAAATGCAGGGAACAATTCGCGTAATTGGCAAGGGGAACAAACAGCGGCTTGTTCCCGTAGGCCGCGACGCTCTAAAGTCGCTTGCAAGTTACTGCGCAGCCCAGCGGCAGCAGCTACTCAAAGGTCGGGTTAGCCCTTATCTTTTCGTGACGGCGCGCGGCACACGAATGACACGGCAGGGATTTTGGAAACTGCTGCGTGGCCACGGAAAATCCGCAGGAATGTTCCGTAATTTAAGTCCGCACGTTGTGCGGCATACCTTTGCAACGCATCTGCTGGAAGGCGGCGCCGATTTGCGCAGCGTACAAACGATGCTTGGTCATGCGGATATCGGCACCACGCAGATTTACACCCACGTGATGCGCTCCCGGTTACGCCAGACCATAGACGATCATCACCCCCGCGCCACGCGCAAACAGCCGGCCCGCAAACAAGCTCGGGTTCTGAGGAGCAATAACAGTCATGAGTGACTACATGTTCATGCTGGACAGCCACCTGAATGGTGAGCAGAGCAAGGCATTAGCGGTCGTTCGTGAAGCTGCCGAACAGTTGAATCTAAGCCTTTTCTTAACCGGCGGAGCCATGCGCGACATGATGGGTGGCTTCCCCATCCGCGACCTCGATTTCACAGTTGAGGGACCGGCCTTAAAGGTGGCTAAGAGCTTGGCGCAAAAAAAAGGCGTGGAGATTCTGCGCACCGACGAGAGCTACAGATGCGCCGAACTAATATTTCCGGGGCCTATATCTGTCAGCATTTCGATGGCGCGGCAGGAGCGCTTTTCCAAGCCTGGAGCCAAGCCGCAAATCGTTCCTGCCACCATCCATGACGATCTGCGCGGGCGCGATTTTACGGTGAACGCAATTGCGCTGTCCTTAGGCAAAGCCTCCCGTGGATTATTGCTGGACCCGACGAATGGGTTAGGCGATCTGTCGCATAAGGAAATTCGGGCGACCTCGAACTATGCGCTCTATGACGATCCGGTGCGCATCCTTCGCTTAATCAGACTGCGGACAAGGCTCGGGTTTACGGTAGACGAGCGAACAATGAGTCAGTACCGCAATGTTCGCGAGGCGAAATTAGAAACCAAGATCTCGGCCGCCTCTTTGGAGCATGAACTCCGTCAGATTGCATTGGATCCTTTAGCTGGAGACATATTAAACGCGTTGTCGGAAGAGAATCTGCTCTATTTGGTGTCTTCGTCCCTTGCCGGTGCGAAGCTCAATCTGAGCGCGTTCCAGAAACTGCAAAAGGCCAGGCAGTCATTGCCGTTTGGTCTCAATCTGCAGGTAAACGCCTACGCGCTGTTCTTGTTTTTGTTGCTCGAAAAGCTAAGTCCGAAAGAGCGCGCGCAATTGGCGAAAACCGTTGGACTTGCGAAGAGCGATGTTGAAGCCGCCACCAAGTTGGAGGCGAAAGCCGCCAAACTTGATAAAGATCTTGCAAAGGCGAAACTGACTAAGCCGTCGGCTCTTTACGCAATTCTGTCGAAAGTGCCGGGCGAAATTCTATTGTTTCTGCTGATGCGCTCCAGTCAGCGTCTGGTGCTTGATCGCGTAAAAAACTACCTGCAAAAATATCTCCCGGCAGCTCAAGAAATTACCGAGCGCGATGTCATTGAAAAAGGCGCCGAGCCAGGAACGCCGAAGTTCGCTAAGCTTTACCAGCAGCTAGTGAACGCGCGCTTGGATGCGCGTCCGAAGAAGGTAGTTATCGAAGAGCCTCCCCCTCCTTCCCCACCGCCAGGACGCCGCTCAGCGTCCCCTTTCGGACGTTAGCAAGCAAATATCCTCAATTCCATCAAGTATGGAATCTTTGTTGCTTTTTAGATACTCTAGTATCTAGATGGACAAAGAGCCCAGCGCTGCGGAACAAGCCAAGCTCGCCGCTCATTACTTGAGGGGTACGGTTGCCGAAGAGCTTCAGAACTCCGAACAGACGTTTTCCAAGCCTGCCACCGGCGTGCTGAAATTTCACGGCATCTATCAGCAAGATGACCGGGATCTGCGTAAAACCGGAGTCAAGCAATATTCGGCCATGGTTCGCGTTGGAGTGCCCGGCGGAGTGTTAACTGCGGGTCAGTATTTGGCATTGGACGCTCTGGCGGACCTCGGCGACGGCACCCTGCGTATAACGACTCGACAGGATATCCAGTACCATTACGTTCCGAAAGCCCAACTGCCTAAGCTAATCAAGGGAGTGAACGAGGCATATCTTACAACGCTGGCGGCCTGTGGCGATGTCGTACGAAACGTCGTTTCTTGCCCTGCCCCATTCCAGAGCGATCAGCGTAGTGAATTGTCCCCTTACGTCAAGTTCTTGTCTCGCAGCTTGAAGCCCAAAACGACCGCCTACTACGACATTTGGATTGATGGCGAACGTGTGGTCAGCGCCGAACAAGAAGAAGCCGGCGAGGTTGAGCCGCTATATGGCGCAGCCTACTTACCCAGAAAGTTCAAGATTGGCTTTAGCTTTCCGGGCGATAACACGGTAGACGTGTACGCCAACGACATCGGAATTGTCCCTCATTACGTTGACGGTGAGCTAACCGGATTTACCATCTTAGCGGGTGGCGGCATGGGCCAGAGCGCAGGGGTGAAGGCATCCCACCCCCGTCTGGCAGACCCGATTTGCTCGATTGGCCCCTCAAAAGAAGAATTGCTTGAGGTTTGTTCCGCAATCGTAAGTATCCATAGAGACTTCGGTAATCGTACTAACCGCAAAGTTGCGCGTCTTAAGTATGTATTAGACGCATGGGGAGTCCCGAAATTCAAAGAAGAACTTGAAGAACGTCTCGGACGAACACTCGCGTCACCGCAGCCGCTCCAGTGGCGTCGCGCGGAAGACTATTTGGGCTGGCACATACAAGATGTCAAGGAGAATGGCGAGTCGCTTTGGTTCGTCGGGTTGCCGATCATCAGCGGTCGGGTGAAGGACTTCGGTCCGGATCGACGGGTGCGGTCAGGCTTGAGGGCCATCATTCACATGTATGGTTTGGAGGTCCGGCTCACATCTCAACAAAACGTCTATTTGAGCGGAATACGCGCAAGTGATAAAGCAGCGATTGTGGCACTGCTGCGCGAATATGGCTTGGTCGAAGCACACGTCTTGCCGCCGGTGCTGCGTCACGCGATCGCTTGCCCAGCGCTGCCGACATGCGGTCAAGCTATTACGGAATCCGAGCGCATCATGCCGGAAGTTGTCGCTGAAATTCAGCGCGAGCTGAATGAAGTTGGGCTTGGAGATCAGGTTGTGCACCTCCGCACCAGCGGTTGCCCCAATGGCTGCTCACGTCCTTATACAGCGGAAATCGGCATTGTTGGGGCTAGCGTCGACATGTACACGATATATCTGGGGGCTTCGCCACTAGGAACTCGCCTGGGGACGATGTTCGCGCAAAACGTAAAACGTCACGAGATACCAAACCGCCTTCGGCCAGTTATCGAGTACTACGCGGAAATGCGGCAGCCTGGAGAATTGTTCGGTGACTTTTGCAACCGTATGGGAGTCGCCGCCCTGCGCGAGATTACCGTTGGTGCCGCGGCCTAGTCAGACGCATAAACGAATTCGTGGTTCCGGCGAATTAAACGCGATGCAGGCTGTAGATTGACAACGGGACTGATCCGGCGCATCACTGACAAAACGCGATCGGCATATGTCGAATCTGGGTTGTACAGGTGCAGCTTACCGATGACATCGCGATTGCGATATAAGGCGCTTTTCCCCAGCTTATAGGCGACTTCGTGAATTCCGGATCGGATAGTTGGAAACAATTGGGTTCCATTGTCCCAGCCGAAGATGTTGTTATTGCGGTACGCCTTACCACCGCCTGACTCCACCACTGAGATGCTCGGAAGCAGCCGCCAGTCCAACTGATTGTCGTCTGCCGCATGCACGAACTCTTCCGATAACGACGCGACAGGACAGTGAAGATACGAAAGAAATCGCTTAAGACGATCTGTGCGGGGATCTGGCGCAGGCGGCTGTGTCGGTTTAGCCGACTCTGCCGGTCGTGCGACAGCGGCTTTCTCCAATTTCAGAGTGCTGGGCAATGCAAGAAGCCCAACGGCAATCATCGCGTGCTTTGAAAAAAAAGTCGCCTTTTTCTTCATGCAGCTATAAACGCCTTGCATATGTGTATCCTAGCACATTTATGGAATAAATGTGGGCCGCAGGGTACCCCGCGTGCCGTTCTTCTGTTTTACACGAAAACTGAGCCGATAAGATAGGAAGAAATTTTGCGGGGGTCCGACTGGACAATAGCCTGCGGATTAGCCGATTCCCATACCGCTGGCGGCCGGCTTAGGGCTGCCCTTTTCTCCACTGGCGGGAAGGACAGCCAATGTTGTGCGAGGAAACGCGAACTTCCTGCCGAACTCGTCGATCAAATTAACCTGGCATTCATATTGGCCGAGTTGCAGCTTGGACGCCGGTATCTGTAGCCACACTGGCAGTGTTCCTGTGCGTTTATCGTTTAGCCGGTTTGCGCGCACTGGGTCCGTTTCAAATACTTTCTTATTGTTCTGGTAGAGCGCGATACTGGCTTCGACATCCGCACGTCGAAAATTTTCGGGAAGGCTGTCAGGAATTGTAGGATCGTAGACCTCGAGATAGACCATTACGTTCTGGCCGGGACGAAATACCTTGGTGACATTGGGGAGCAGCTTCTGCCCGTTGTCGATGAGCGGATTGATGGCAATAAGCTTTTTGTCATTTTTGACGCCCGCTACTTGCTGCGCGACGGGTTCTCTTTGGCTACTTAGGATGAGCGAGCTGACACGCAGCGCCTGACCGGATGCTAGATCGGGGATGATAAACGGCGTTTCGAAGGTGCCCGTCTTTCCTTCACCGTTTTCGCGTGCGACAAACCGCAACTTGTAAGTGCCGGGCGTTAACGTAACGCCGGTATCGTATTGGATGCTTTTACGCACCACCTGTCCCGCTACGGTGGAATCGATCTTTAGCGGAATCGTGTCGCGCACTGTGGCTGCCGGGCGATTGCGTTGATCGAAGACTTCGGCGATGAAGTCCAGCTCAGTGGCTTGTTTTGCTCCTTTACTGTGAAACGCCAACGCCGAGCCCGGAATTTTAACTGAGATGGGCGTGAAATACTTATCTTTTTCAAGCCTGAAATAGTCAATCTCCACGGCAATCGGCAAGTCGGTGACAGGATTTGCCGACTGAAGCGCTTGGGCCAATTGCGCTTCCTTATCCGCTTCGTTCATTCGCGCAAAGGTGGTGGGCCCGAAATATCCTTGCCGGTAGTCTAACTTCGCGCGCAGGGCTGCGTCTTTTGGCGCCAGCTTCACCTGAAGGCGGCGATACTTTCCATCTTGCGCCGAATTCGAACTTACATAAGAGAGTACGTAATAACTCGAAAAATCCTGCTGTACCTGCCGAATACCTGCCGTGAGATCGTTAGAATCGAGCAGCGCCTTGCCGCCGGTATCGCGTGCCAGCGTGTCGAGTGTTTCCTGCTGATTGACGAAGTTGTTTTTCAGTGACTGTTGACTGCTGCCGTTGAAAAGTGAATTACCGGCCGCGCCGGCCTTAGTCGCATCGCCGCCAGGAACGAGCGCGCTCAGACCGCGGGCATCGATGGGATAAAACGCCACGTTGGCCCGAATGGCTGTATTAGTGGTCGCCCTGAGCTGAACCTGATTATCAACACCGTTTTTCTGAATACCACTGGAAATGTAGATGAGGGCCTTTTTTTCTGGATATTGACCAAGTTGGCGTGCGGCGTCTTCAAGCGCGGCGAGTTTCAGATCCGCATTGAAGATGTTAAATTCTGTCTCGTCCGCCACGAATTGCCCGCTCTGATCCTGCGAATCGGCGCCCTCATCCGCGAAGGTCGCGTTTTCACTGGAATCACCGATCCGAAATTTGTTGATCGTATTGATGAGCAGGTCGCGATCATCCGTAAAATCCAGGACTGTTTGCAGCGAGCTGCCGTACACCATGATTGAAACGGTGTCGCTTGCGGTCATCTGCGAATTGAGAAATTTGATGGCCGCGTTCTTAGCACGGATCTGCTCCGCGGGCTGCATCGAGGAAAAATCGAACAGCAGGACCATTAACCGGCGATCCTGATATTTCGACAGCATCGTAGTCTGGACCGCGGCTTTGTCACGATCCGGATTGTAGCCCCTAGGCGGTGGCGCGGGTTGGGCTTCCGGGGAATCGACCGGCGGTAACATCGTATCTTTCAAATGCTGAAAGTCGACGGCTTGTAGCTTCTGAAGCTTGCCGTCTTCATAGAGTTCAAAATCGTCTTTAGTGAGGTTGTCGATTGGCCTGCCATTCCGATCCAGAACCGTGACATTTACGATTACTACGTTGGTTGTTGTCGAGAATGTCGCGCGCCGTTGTTGTGGCAGCACTGGCTGAACGGCCAACAGCAACGTAAGTGGAAAGCTCAGGAATCTCGGCGCCCTGTATCTCAAAATCGTAACCTCACGTTGATATCTAAAGTACGCATCGCAGCTGCGCCGCTCGGGAGCCCATAATTCACGGCATTAACCACGGTGTAATAGCCGGTGTAATTGACATGATTCAGCACGTTATTGCTTTCGAACCGGAAGTCGATGCTGCGGCGGCGCTCACCCAAGGTAAACGAACGGCCGAAAGCCAAATTCAAACTAACTAAGCCAGGTCCTGGAATCGTATTTCTGCCTGCATCGCCATAAGTTCCTTGAGCTGGCGCAGTGAAGGCATTCAAATTGAAAAATCCGCTCCCTAAATTGATTGGCTCACCAGTAGCTTCCGCGCGCTCGCTGCCGGTACCGGTGGTCTGAGCTAGCTGAACCTGATTGCCTAGCGCCCGCGCTGTCAGCGGATTGCCTGTTTGCGCAGTGATAGAACCGCTCAGAGTCCAGTTGCTGAGCGCCCTTCCCCATTTGCTATCCGCGGCAATGCGTGAAGTGGGGGTTCCTACGGGCGAGGTATAGATGAAGCTTCCCAAGAATTGATGGCGAACGTCAAAGCTCGACAAGCCTCTTTCGGCCGAGATGTCTTGCCAGTTTTGCGCTGTGGTGTTGCCTGCGCCTCCGAATGTCGATGAATCGTCAATCGACTTACCGTATTGATAGAACGCATTAAACGACATTCCGTGATTAAAGCGCCGTACCAATCGCAGATGGCCAGCGTTGAATATGGAATTGCCTACGGATTCGTCATAGGTAAACGCCAGGGCATTACCAACTTGTGTACGTTGAGCCACGGACCCGGGCGGTTGTTGATTGGGAACAATGCGAACATCGAGCCCCGTGCCCTTTGTGCCCATATAACCGATCTCTATAAAGAATCCGCCTCCAAGATCGCGTTGGATAGTGCCGTTCCAGGTTCCTGCGTAGGGCGTGCGGTAGTTGCGCGCAACAGCGAAATTATTGGTTATTTCCTTGGGCGTGGCTACAAGAAAACCCTGCGTCAATGTTAGTGGTTGTTCGACGTTCGTGTTCGCAATAGAAGACGTTGCAAACGGAGGTTGGTTTGCAAGGAGATTGCCGAATGGAATATAGGATTGGCCCAAATAGTAGATGCCGTACCCGCCTCGGAAGAGAGTCGATTTCTTAGTGGGGAACTTATAGGCAAGGCCGATGCGTGGAGAAAAGTTGTTCCAATCACGATCAACAAGCCCACTGGGAAATGTACCTCCGTATGGGCCGGGCATACTCGGTGTCGCAACCGCGACGTCGGTGAAATCGGGCGCGATATCCAGGTTCGCCATACGCCCGTATTTTTCGTGCAGCGGCGAAAAGTAGTCGTACCGCACCCCAAGAATGACTGTCAAATTGGACTTAGGTTTCCATTCGTCCTGTGCGTACAAATAGAACTGATTTTGTTGAAAGTAATTGTCGTGTTCGCTGTAGGTTATTGATGTGGCCTGCGGAAATCCGAGCAGGAAATCGGCAAGATCGTAGCCGGTATTGCTCTGTAGCGTTCCGTTCGAGTTCAACAGGCTGGTTCCCTGGCCTGTGAAACTAAAGGTCCCGCGTCCGTTCGGGTCTGTTCGTGACGAAAGATCCGCTCTGGTGTACCCGCCGCCGAATGAGAGCGAGTGCACACCCTTGAGGAGACTCAAAGATTCCGTTGGATTGAACGTCTGGTTCCGCGTCAATGTCGGGTTCGCATCGCTCAGTGAAGAGAAATTGGTGAAGGTCAGCGTAGGCGGTCCGTAATCCAGCGGATTGGTTGAGGCGCCCGGAAGGTTTAACTGCGATTCAATGTTGGGCACAGTCGAAAAATAGGGCGTTATCCGGCTATAGTTACGGTTAAATCGGACACCCAATGTATTGATGGCGTGCGCCGAAATATTACGCGTCCATTGCAGTTGGGTGTTGAGCCCATAGCCGTTTGTGGTATCGGCATAACCGAATGGTTGAGCGGTGCTGCCGTCCCGACGCTGGTATTGGAAATTAAGAAACACTCGATCAACGCTGGTCAGGTTGCGTTGGATACGTAGACCGAGGTTATCCGTATTTGCGACCGAGGTGGTTTCCGTCTGGTAATTATTGGCAATTCCTGGCTCATTAGGTCGTGGATAGAAATTGAGCAGCGTCAGGGCAACAGGACTGAGCAAGCTGGCCGGAATAACATTGCTCGGAAACTGGACGCGCGGTGAAGACAGCGGATTGTAAATGGATACGGGGCTCGTAGTTGTGCCGCCCAGCGATTGAATTGTTTGCGAAAAATCCCCGCCGCGCTCGGGGATGGTGGGCACCGTTTCGGTAAACAAATTCGGGTTGCGGGCGCGCGTGCCGAAGTACGTAATAAAGAAGTTGGTCTTTGTGTCTTTGAACGGCTTGAACTTCAGCAGCGGCCCGTTCAGGACGAAGCTGAATCGGCTTTGGGCATAAGCAGATTGCGGTATGTCGAGGCCATTGATCGAAAACGGTTTTGCGTTTAGAGCCGAGTTTGCCAGCGTAAAGGAGGCTTGACCGTGAATTTGCTGATTCTGGCGTCGCCTATTGCCGAATACGGCGCCGGCTGTTTGTCCCGGGCGCCGTTGACCCGGTCGTTGTCCGCCGCCACCACGGCCCCCGAAACCACCACCTCCGCGTCCGCCGAATCCCCCGCCGCCAGCGCCACCTCCGAAACCTCCCGCGCCGCCAGGTCCAAATCCACCGCCAGGAGCAGCACCTCCGCTTTGCGGCATCTCTCCATTTGGACCACCGGCGCCCATCATGCCTGGAGCGCCACCACCGATATATCGCATGTCCGGGCCGGAGTCGGCCTGTGCCCCTTGGTTCATTCCCGGACTGAGACTGCCCGAGATTTGGAATGATTCGTTCGTGTTCTCATTTCCGGTCGCGGGAACGGCTCCATTCTGGGACTGGCCGCTTAAGTCGCTTTGTAATTGCTGATCAAATTCCGCGTTCTGATCGGAGTTATTGGCAGCGCGACTTCCCGCAGAGTTTTGTGAGCCGGGAGCACCAGTTCGACCAGAGTTGCCACCGCTGCTTCCAAAGCCGCCGGCTCTTCCTGCTCCGTTTGGAGGGCTAGAAGCCGAACCATTACGACGGGCCGCAAACTGCTGCAGCCGCTGCAAAATAGGAGATGGTTTCAGCGCTAACTCAAGGTTGACCGGGCCATTGGCAGCGCTGAAGTCAACATCTTTCTTCAAGTTTTCGAAGCCGAACATTTCGACGCTGACGCTCCACATTCCGGGACCGAGAATGGGAAAAACATAATGACCATCAGCATCCGTGACAGTCGAGAAACTCTTATCTCCCTGGGTAGCCGTTACTGTTGCCCCGGGAATAGGCTGTCCGTCAGACTTGACGAATCCGCTTTGCGCGAAAGTACTGGAGCATGCCAATACGAGAAGGCAGAGCATCCAAAGACAGCGTGGCTGGAAATTAGGAAACACTCATGTCTCTCATCAAAGAATCCGTTAAGAAAACCGCTAACGCCTCCGTGACCACTTAGCGATTCCTGTTGGCCAAGCTCTGTCCGTGCGCCCGGTATGCACGTAACGATGCGAGTGGCAAGTTCAAGGTTACCCGGCATTCCGCTGCTTCGATACAGTGCAACGGTTGGCCGTGCCTTATGCTTGTAAAGAATTCTGAATCTGTCGCGGCGGTGAACAGCGATAGAAGTAGAAGAACAGAACTTGCCAAGCCGCCGCGCAGGGTTGTGCTAGGCATTCACTCGGGAGTTACGCCGATGGCAGTTGATCTTGAAACCTTACGAACCGAAATTATGGCCGATCTAAAGAGCAGCGGAATGGCTGTTTTTCATGCGTCTCATCGCGCGCTAGATCCGCTCAATCAAATCTTTTGGGATGTGGAACGCCATCCAGATTTCCGGGCATTCATTGCAGTCGCGCAACAGGCCGGCGCGAAATTAATTAGTTTCCACCATCATGCGTTATCGGTAGATCAGATCGACGAGGCGCTTGACCAACTGGAGGACAGCGACTTTACGCGCGAAGAGAAGCGGCACTACGAAACACGACTAAAGAAATTACGAGACTACGAAGGGTTTACTTGTTCCGTAGAGGTTTCGTTCTCTTTGGAAAGTAAAGTTTACGTTTTCGAAGTGCATACCGACTGGTATGCGTCGCTCAATGACATCCTGGCAGAGTTGGAGGCCGCCAACGAAGAGGAAGATGAAGAGGATGGCTCATTGGGCGGCTACTTTTCTAACAATTGATGTCTGAAGATTCAACCGGGCAGCGCTGGATGCGGCCGGCGGCTCGCTGGAATTTTCCAAACGACCGCTCTGAAACTCTGAACTCCCTGCTAAACGCGCTTAAGTTGCAGCGATTAACGGCTGCGGTTCTGACCAATCGCGGCTTCGATAATCCACTGCTTGCACGAGAATTCCTATCGCCCCAGTTGAACTCACTGCACGATCCGTTTTTGCTGCGCGATATGGATCGCGCTGTTGAGCGTCTTCAGACCGCCATTCGTCAGCGCGAAAGCATTCTTCTGTATGGCGACTATGACGTCGATGGAACCGCCTCCATCGTCGTGCTAAAGAAAGCGATCGAAATCCTTGGCGGTATTGCAGACTTCCATATTCCCCACCGCCTTAGAGACGGCTATGGTATGCGCAGCGAGGTGATTGAACGAGCGGCCGAAACGGGCGTTCGTTTGATTGTTAGCGTGGACACGGGCATTCGCGCGCGAGCAGTAGTTGCCCATGCTCGCGAGTTGGGAATTGATGTGATCGTGACAGATCACCACCTACCCGAAGCTGAGCTTCCGGCAGCGTTGGCAGTGCTGAATCCCAGCCGGCCGGACTGCAACTATCCGAATAAACATCTGTGTGGGGCCGGCGTAACGTTCAAATTGGTGCAAGCGCTTTTCGTTCGCAGTGGAATGCCAACAAGCCGCCAGGCAGCGCTACTGGATTCGTTCTTGAAGCCGGTGGCGATTGCAACCGTCGCCGATATTGTTCCGCTTTTGGACGAAAATCGGGTTCTAGTCCGGCGCGGCCTCTCCGGTCTGCGCAACGTGCGGAATATCGGTTTGCGGGCGCTTTTAGCCGTTGCGGGATTTGACCAGGGGGAATGCCCTACAGCGCACCAGGTCGCCTTCCGCATTGCGCCTCGCATCAATGCGGCCGGACGTATGGCAACAGCTCGCGACGTGGTGGAAGTATTTCTCACAGGCGATCCGGAACGAGCTCGCGAACTCGCGGAGCAGTTGGACACCCTCAATCGAGAGCGCCAACGGACCGAAAGCGAAATTGTGGCCGCCATCCTCACGCAATGCGAACAATGCGAATTTGATTTCGCTGCGCGAGCCATGGTCTTTGCGGGAAACGCGTGGCACTTGGGCGTACTCGGCATTGTCGCCAGCCGTTTGGTAGAGCGCTTCAATCGGCCGGTATTCGTGCTAAGCGACGCATCGCCAGACAGCGACGCGGAAGCGAGTTGCCTTTCAGGATCGGGCCGCAGCATCCCGGGCTTTCATCTGCTCGACGCGCTTGAGGCCATGCCCGAGTTATTTCAGAAATTTGGCGGCCATCGGCAAGCGGCCGGTTTGACGCTCCGCGCCGATCAGCTAGACTCGTTCCGGCAACGGTTCGCCGCATATGCCTCCGAACGCATCTCGGAAGAAGATCTGCGGCCGGTCTTTTCCATCGATGCAGAAGCATCTTTCCCAGAGCTGACAGATTCATGCGTAGAGCAGTTGATGTCCTTAGGTCCGTTTGGATTTGGAAATGCCGCGCCTCTCTTTTTGTCACGCGAATGTGAAGTCGCAGGGCCTGCAAAGGCGTTAAAGGATGACAAGCACTTTAACGTTCCGCTGCGGCAAAACGGCCGGCTGTTGTTCTGCAAGGCCTGGAATTTTGGTGACCGCGCGGAGTACTTCACGCCCGGCGGTAAGCTCGACGTACTTTTTCAATTAGAAGACGATCCTACCGGCCGCAAGCGCGGCTACGGTTCCTGGAGCATTAGCGTAAAGGACGTGAGGCGGTGTTGAATCACGTTATGGTAAAAAGACGTGCCCACAGCGGATTCCCTGGTTGAAGCTGCGCGTGGTGTCCGTATCCGCGCGCACGCTCCTTTTTCCGGCTTTAAAGTAGGCGCTGCGGTGGAGGATGAGAATGGCCGCGTGTTTACGGGTTGCAACGTCGAAAATGCCACCTATGGATTGACGGTTTGCGCGGAGCGCATTGCGGTCTTCAAAGCAATTTCCGAAGGTGCGGCAAAGCTCAAACGCGTTGCTGTGGTAGCCGACACCGAAACACTGACTCCGCCGTGCGGCGCCTGTCGGCAAATCCTCTGGGAGTTCTGCGGCAATGCCCAATTGATTCTTGCCAACTTGGCCGGCAAACAGGAATTGCTTTGGCTCAAAGATATTTTTCCGAGGCCCTTCGATGCGTCGTTTTTGTAGCTTCCTAATTGTTGGCTCGCTGCTGAGCCGCTTGTTGCTCGCCGCCGATCCTGCTGATTGGATCATTCGCGGCAAATACGTTGTCACCATGGATGGCCACAATCGCATGATTGAGGGCGGCGCTGTAGCCATACGCGACACACGCATTGTTGGCGTCGGCAGTCAGGAAGATATTGCGCGTCGGTTTCAGGCCAAACACACCCTTGATAAACCTGACGCGATCATTGCCCCTGGACTCATCGACACTCACACTCACGCACCCATGTCTCTGTTTCGGGCGCTTGCAGATGACATGCGGCTCGATGACTGGCTGAATAACTTCATTTTTCCGGCTGAATCGAAGAACGTATCGCCTGACTTTGTGCGCTGGGGCACTCGGCTGGCGTGCTTGGAAATGGTGCTCGCCGGCATAACCACGTACACGGACATGTACTACTTTGAGGACGTTGAAGCCGAAACGGCAAAGCAAGCTGGTGTTCGCGGCGTGCTGGGCCAGACGATTATTGGCTTCCCTGCCCCAGACCACAAGACGTGGCAGGAAGCCATTGCCGCCACCGAAAAATATATCCAGCATTATCAAAAAGACGATCTCATCGTTCCTGCGGTCGCGCCTCACTCCATCTACACGACGCCCGATGAAGCTTTGGTCGCAGCGCATCAACTGGCGGTGAAATATAACGTTCCTCTGTCCATTCATTTGGCGGAAACACAGAAGGAGCGCGACGATTCCCTGACCAAACGAAATCTGAGCCCGACACAGGTGCTCGAAAAACTGGGTCTGCTAGATGGCCGCGTGATTGCCGCACATTGCGTTTGGGAGAGCCCGGAAGACATCGACATTCTCAAGCAACATGGCACCGGCGTAGCGCATTGCCCATCGAGCAATATGAAGCTCGCAAGCGGAGTCGCGCATGTTACCGAAATGTTGAACAGAGGATTGTCGGTAGGGCTGGGGACGGATGGTTTCGCCGGCAGCAACGACACTGCCGACCTGATCTTGGAAATGAATATTGCCGCCAAGCTGCAGAAGGTGACCACCATGGATCCAACCGTGCTACCAGCCGAGCAAGTATTCGCTATGGCCACTATTGGAGGCGCTCGCGTCTTGGGATTGGACAAAGAAATCGGTTCGCTCGAAGAGGGTAAACGCGCCGACATCATCACCATATCTGTCGCCCGTCCAAACGCGGTACCGCTCTACAACGTCTACTCACAGATCGCCTATGCCACAAAATCCGGCGACGTGGACGATGTGTTTATCAATGGCAAGCAGATCGTCAGCGAACGCAAGGTCCTTACCTTGGATGCCAAAGAAATATATGCCAAAGCAGAGCAGTTCAAGCAACAAATCCTGGCTAGTTTGCACCACTAGCGTTCCTTTTTGAAAATCCGCTTACGGGCATTTCTGACGTAGATGTACCAGTGCGTGCGCGCACTCTGATTTCGCAGTGATCGAAATTGGAGGAATTTTGGATGCTTAAGGTGCGCCACGCATCGCTTTGTTTTCTTTTCATCACCACCGCTTTACCAGGCGCGGCTACGACCGTTCAATCGACAACGTTTGCCAATTGGACTTCAGGCATAACGGGGACGCCTACCTTTGTGGATGTAGAGAGCTTAAGTCTCGGGAACTACAGCACGGCTGCAGGGGTTACCGATGCTTCTTACCTTTTCACCGGTCCGGACGGAAGTAGTTGGTCGCTCGGAGTTCAGACATTTAGCGGCAAAACGGGCCTATTCGGAGCTGCTGATGGCAGAGGGGCGATTGAAGTTACGCTGCCAGGTGCCGGCCAAAGCGCGATTTATGTCGACGTGAATACGGAAGCGAATAATACGCTCGTAGCCGGTCCCGTGACCTTAACCCTTTCCGACGGAGAAACGTTTACTGTTGCGAGCGGCCAATTCGGATTGAGCATTTCTCACCCGATCACCTGGTATACCCTGACGACCAGCGTGGGCCAAGCGCCATTTTTACAATGGGCATATTTTGGAAACAGTTCCCTGCCCCAGGATGGCAACGGCGGTACAGGAGACCCGGCGCAAACACCGGAAGCGGCGACACTCGCCTTGGTTGGGGGCGGAATGCTTGTCGTATTCGGCGCGAAGCGCAGATTCGCCAATAGATTGGCTTTCTAAACGATTTCCTCCGAAGCAATAAGGCTCAGCGCCGGAGTCGCAATGCGGCTCCGGCATTTTTTGTTTATGTTTATAAGCTTCGCGACATAATGTAGAG
>DASREJ010000235.1:0-52152 GCA_035652115.1 Bryobacteraceae bacterium | reverse complement strand
GATCGCGAGGTTCTTCTCAAACGGCAGAATAAGATTTTCTTCCAAATCAGCGGCGCGGGGCACGAAGCTGTGCAGGTAGCCGCGGGGCTGGTCCTGCATGCCGGCCAGGATTGGATCCTTCCGTATTACCGTGATCGCGCGTTGATGTTGACGCTCGGTATGACGCCCGAGGACATGCTGCTGCAGGCGGTGGGTGCCGCGCGTGACCCGAGTTCTGGCGGTCGCCAGATGCCCTCGCATTGGTCATATCCCGCGCTACACGTGATTACCGGTTCTTCCCCAACGGGCACTCAGTTTTTGCATGCGGTCGGTTGCGCACAGGGTAAACGCCTGCAGGATACCCCCGAAGACGAGATCACTCTGGTTGCTTCCGGCGAAGGCGCCACTAGCGAAGGCGAATTCTGGGAAGCGATGAACATCGCTTGCATGGAGAAACTGCCGCTTCTCTTTTTGGTTGAGGACAACGGTTATGCTATTTCAGTTCCTGTCGAAAAGCAGACCGCCGGCGGCAACGTTACTCGTCTGCTTGACGGGTTTCCTTCGTTGTTGCGAATTGAAGTGGATGGCACGGACTTCATCGATTCGTATCGCGCGATGAAACACGCCACGGAATACTGCCGGGGCGGACATGGTCCCGCTCTGGTGCACGCGGCCGTCACCCGGCCTTATTCGCATTCGCTTTCGGACGACGAGCGGCTTTACAAACCCAAACGGGAACGCGAACAGGAGGCTGCACGCGATCCCATCCGAACGTTTCCCGAGTTCCTGATTCAGGAAGGATATCTGGACCGGCAGGCCGCCGCCCGAATTACGCGCGAGATCGACAACGAAGTAGCGGATATCACGTTGCGTGTTTTGCGTGACGAGCCGCCTTCTCCCGACTCTATCTACAAATATCTGTATTCCGACAAGATCGATCCGCAGTCGGAAGCCTTCGATGTGCCGCCGCAGTTTCAGGGCGAGCCTCGAACCATGATCGATTCCATAAATCAAACGCTGACCGAAGAAATGCGCCGCGACGGCCGCATTCTCGTCTTCGGTGAAGACGTCGCCGATTGTAGCCGCGAGCAATATTTGGATGAAGTGAAGGGCAAAGGCGGAGTTTTTAAAGCCACTGCAGGATTGCAGCGGGAGTTTGGAAGCGCTCGCTGCTTCAACTCGCCGATCGCCGAAGCATCTATCATCGGACGGGCCGTCGGCTTAGCGGCGCGCGGTTTGAAACCCATACCCGAAATTCAGTTCTTCGATTACATCTGGCCCGCGATGATGCAGCTTCGCGACGAAGTCGCCACGTTCCGGTGGCGCTCGAATAACGGTTTCTCGTGCCCCATGGTCATACGCGTTTCCATTGGAGGCTATTTAACAGGCGGCGCCATTTATCACAGCCAGTGTGGCGAAGTGACCTTCACGCATCTTCCTGGTTTACGCGTTGTTTTCCCTTCGAATGCGCTCGATGCCTGCGGATTGTTGCGGACCGCGATCCGCTGCGATGATCCCGTCCTATTTCTAGAGCACAAGAAGCTCTATCGCGAGCCTTACAATCGCGCGCCTCATCCTGGGCTCGATTACACTATCCCGTTTGGTAAAGCAAAGCTGGCCAAAACAGGGCAAAACCTTACCATCATTACTTACGGCGCATTGGTACAGAAGTCTCTGCAAGCCGCTTTGCAAATAGAACAGCGCAGGCGCGGTGTGACGGTTGAGATTTTGGATCTACGTAGCCTTTCGCCCTACGATTGGCACGCCATCAGCATGTCCGTGAAAAAGACTAATCGCGTACTAATCGCGCACGAAGATGTTTTATCTTGGGGCTACGGCGCCGAGCTCGCGGCGCGGATCGCTAACGAGTTGTTCACGGATCTGGATGCGCCTGTCGGCCGCGTAGCCGCCCGCGACACCTGGGTGGCTTATAACCCTCAGATCGAGTACGTGATTCTTCCTCAAGTCGAGGACTTAGTAGGGGAAGGCGAACGGCTGCTGGCATTCTAAGTCGCTTGTTCCATTCACCGGTATTGCCTCGAAAGAATTAAAGCCTAACCAGCGTTGGTGCATCAGAGGAATGGGGTTCCTTATGAATGCACGATTGGGGACAAATCGTGTCTACAGGTACGCACGGAAATTGGGCGTTTTTTTGATCTGTTTACTCGCTGCTCTTTCTGCTTCTGGCCATGCAATTCTCAAAGAGTGCCTGCCCGCGCCACACAGCATCGTTTCGGGCCCGGACGTCACTATACGGTTAAGGTTCAATTCACGCATCGATGCAGTCCATTCGCGTCTTTACCTGAATGGCGGACCGCATTCGCAACAGATTGAAGTGGCGGAACAAAGCGCGCCTGATACGTTGGTTGGTCAGGCGAAAGCGGTCACGGCGGGAGAGTATCGAATCCAGTGGCAGGTTCTCGCCGTCGATGGCCACATTACCCGCGGCGAGGTGCCGTTTACCGTTCGGTAGACGCCAACGATGGCCCAATTCATTGACCTTTACGGGTTAATTGAAGTCATTCTGCGCGGGTTGACGCTTGTTTTCGAAGCCGTCACCGTCGGCGGCATTATATTTCTGTGTTTTTGCGCCCTGCCGGAGGCAATGGACCGTGCGGTGTTGATCCGATGCCGCAAGCTTCTGAGAATTTCCGCAATGGCGTTGGCTGTAGCCGCACTTGGCTCAATCGCTGTGACGACAGTGGTTCTGCACGTAACGACAGACGGATTTCGCTGGACCGATGTCACACAGACCTCGTTTTGCCGTGCAGAGTTGCTGCTTGTTATCGCCGCCGTATGGATAGCTGGCGCCGCGAAGATAATCGAACGGCATTGGCTTGTTTTACCGGCATTGGCAATAATAACGGGCGCAACTCTGACAAGCCACGCCTTTGCGCGCATTGACAACAGATCCTTGTTGCTTTTCTGTACGGGCATGCATCATTTGGCAACTGCTGCTTGGATTGGTGGTTTACCCTGGCTTCTCATTACGCTCCAGCGAAGCAATGAACAATCTGTTTGGGTCACGACCCAACGTTTTTCGCAGCTTGCAATGACCAGCGTCGTGGTTTTAGTCATAGCGGGAATCATTTTAGGCCAACAGTATGTAGGTAGCGCAGAGGGGATTTATGGAACCTCCTACGGCGTTATGCTTGTCGCAAAAGTTGTTCTTCTCGCGCTGCTTCTAGTACTTGGCGCGACGAATTTTAGATTTCTTAGGCGTAAAGCCGCTGCCCGCCCAATCTTAAAAACGATTGTTAAACGGACGGTGGAGGCGGAGACAGCCATCGGTATCGTGGTCATTCTGATCGCCTCTTCCATGACGTCACAACCGCCCGCGGTGGACCTCACCGACGGTCGTGCGTCTTTGAGTCAGATCATTGACCGATTTACTCCTCACCGGCCGCGTCTTCAAACACCATCCGTGACAGCGCTGGCCCCAGCGACTCCGCTCAACGCCGATGAAGCCAAGAGGTTTGGCCGTCCGCTCTCTTATGCGCTCAGTGCACAACCTGTCTACAACGGCGCCGCAGATATCGCCTGGAGCGAATACAACCATAACTGGGCTGGGATTTGCCTCTTAACTGTCGGGTTATTAGCTCTAATTGCACAAATGCGACATATCCGTTGGGCAAGACACTGGCCGCTTGTGTTTCTTGTGCTCGCTGTCTTTATCGTGATCCGCGCGGACCCGGAAAACTGGCCTCTCGGTCCACGCGGCTTTTGGGAGAGCTTTCAAGTCCCGGATGTTATGCAACACCGCCTGGCCGCGGCTTTGGTGATTGCCTTTGCGATCTTTGAATGGCGCGTGCGAACACGTCGCAGCACACAATCCTGGCACGCTCTCGTCTTCCCCGCAATCTGCATGGTCGGTGGTACGCTGCTTTTCATTCACAGCCATTCGCTCGGAAATGTCAAAGAAGAATTGCTTGCTGAGGTTAGTCACACCGGTATCGCAATCTTTGCAATTATTGCGGCAGTGACGCGATGGTTGCAGTTGCGGCTGCCTCAACAACCGCCCGTGCTTGGTTCTATATGGGCCGCTTGCTTCGTACTAATCGGAGTCTTACTGACGTTCTACCGAGAAGCCTGACGTTGCCCCTCTTCGGACGATTGTGAAAACAAGTTAGCGGCCATTGTGCCAGATCACCTGATATGCCACAGAGATTGAGCTGATATCGGAGCCGACTCGTGCCGTGACTCCATCAAAATAAGCAATTCGTAAGGCTTGTCTTCGACTGAGGGCGATTCCAAATGTAGCTCCAAAGCGAGTGTTGCCTTTAATCCGCGTGTATGTTTGTCCCAACGTAGCTTCGGCCGCCAGTATAAAATGTTCCATCGAATGCCAGGCAAGTTTTGTGTGGCAACACCCGGACAACATGGGCTTGCGCACTTCCTAGAGGGTCTTGCGTCCGAACGGTATGGCCATAGTAATTTGAATTCGTGGTGTACAGCCACACGCCTAAGGCCGTTTCAAAATCCCACTTTCCCCAAAACCGGCAAATTCCTATTTCTGGCTTAATGGCCCAGCGATTTGTTCCCAAATTGATTAACAGGTTAGGATCATACTGGCCGGTGGGTGGATTAACCGTTACGCTGATGCCAACGATCGTCTTAGGACGATACTTCGCGAACTCGCGAGAATGCATGGCCGGCGCCCCGTAAATGTTCATTGAAAAGCGAAAGGTCGAATCCGCCAAGCCCGACCGGTGACGGGATTGTTGGACTCCAGCGGATTCGCCGCTAAGATCCGCTACAACATACGGAAGGTCTACAAGGAATTGGCCGGTGCGCCCAAACGCATTCAGTGTCCCACCGAAAGCGATGGCCGCCACTGAAGCATTTACATGTCCGTTTTCTATCGGCAAGCTTGGATCGAATAATACACCGCCGGTATCGGATGAATAACTGACGCTAAAGAAATCCGATCCTATAGGAGCCGGCAGATAGGCGCGCGGCTGCAGTTCCTAGGCGGACAATGCCATTGCCAGAAGCAACAGCTCTAGTACGAAAGAACGATGGACGAGCCGGCTAATCCGATGCAAGAGGAGGCGGCACTCAGACGCTATCAGTCATTTTGCCGGTTTAAAAACTTAAAGCAGCATGACTGCGCCGCTTTGCAGGCGAATTGGCTTTGTTTCGCAATTTTTAAATCTTGGCTTGATGGCATCCGTCTAAGCACCGTCCAGCCTAAGAATTTTGGAGCAGATCTATGTCGTCTGATAAACAATGCGAAGAGCGGAAGCGTCTCGAAGATGCGCACAGCAATGGCGTTGCCTGGCGCAAGTGGGGTCCTTACTTAAGTGAACGGCAATGGGGTACTGTTCGCGAGGATTACAGCGAAAGCGGAGATGCATGGAGTTACTTCAGCCACGATCAGGCCCGCTCGCGCGCATATCACTGGGGTGAGGATGGTCTTGCGGGGTTTTGCGATGACAAACAGCGGCTCTGCTTCGCAATCGCTCTTTGGAACGGAAAAGACCCAATTCTGAAAGAAAGGCTTTTTGGGCTGACCAACGCCGAAGGCAACCATGGAGAGGATGTCAAAGAATATTACTTCTATGTGGATTCGACTCCGACACACTCCTACATGAAGTGGCTATACAAGTATCCACAGCGTGCTTATCCGTACGGCAACCTGATTGAAACAAACCGGAATCGTAGTAGGACGGAGATGGAGTATGAGCTTCTCGACACGGGCGTTTTTAACGACGACCGTTACTTCGACGTATTTGCCGAGTTCGCTAAAGCGAGCCCTGAAGACATACTGATTCGAATTACCGTTGCGAATCGCGGCCCGGATATTGTCGAACTGCATCTGCTACCTACATTCTGGTTTCGGAACACTTGGGCCTGGTGGCCCTGTCCTTCAAAGCCAAAGTTGCACGAGACCCGTGGCCCAGGCGGGTTTCGGCTCATCGAAGCGTCGCATTGGGAGATGGGAGACCGTTGGATTTATGTGAAAGACGATGTCCCGTTTCTATTTACGGAGAACGAAACGAACAATAAGAGGCTATTCAATGGTCAAAACGCCTCATCGTACGTGAAGGATGGAATCAACGAATATCTTGTTAACGGACGCACCGACGCTGTCCGTGTCTCAGCCGAAGGAACAAAGGCGGCAGCACATCACCTACTGAAACTCGGACCGAAGGAGTCCAGAAACGTATACCTCCGCCTCAGTGACTTACCGCCTAGCGCGATTCGCACGCCATTTGAAGATGCCGATCGGATTTTTGCCTTGCGTCTCGAGGAAGCAAACGATTTCTACGCCTCCGTCATTCCTTCGGGATCTTCGCCAGATGCGGCAAATGTGATGCGACAGAGCTTTGCCGGAATGCTCTGGAGCAAACAGCATTACTTTCTGGAAGCCGAGAAATGGTTGGAAGAACATGGCGCCAGCCAATTTTCGAACTCGCGGCGGGATGTCAGAAACGCCGATTGGGCGCACATGATCAACGACAACGTCATCTCAATGCCGGACAAATGGGAGTATCCGTGGTATGCGGCGTGGGACTTGGCATTCCATACCGTTGTGCTTTCGGCGATTGACTTGGATTTTGCAAAAAGTCAGTTGGATCTCATGTTGCGAGAGATTTATCTGCATCCTACGGGGCAGATTCCAGCTTATGAGTGGAACTTTAGCGATGTGAACCCTCCAGTCCATGCGTGGGCCAGCCTATTCATCTATCGCATGGAGCAGGCATTTCGCGGCAAAGGCGACGTCGACTTTCTAAAACGCGTATTCGTCAAATTGCTCGCGAACTTTACATGGTGGGTCAACCGGAAAGATCGATTCGGAAATAACCTCTTCGAAGGTGGCTTCCTCGGGCTCGACAACATTGGCGTATTCGACCGCTCTGCTCCTTTGCCAACGGGCGGCTATCTCGAACAGGCGGATGGAACCGCATGGATGTCGCTCTTTTGCCAGAACATGCTGGAAATAGGAATCGAAATCGCCAGCTATGACCACGCCTATGAAGACATGGTGGCTAAGTTTATTGACCACTTCCTATTAATTGCGAACGCACTTAATCGTGTTGGAGCCGAAGGCATGTGGGATGAGGAAGACGGCTTTTATTACGACATTTTACGGTTGCCAGACGGGAGTTGTACGCGCCTTAAGGTCCGGTCCATGGTGGGCCTTCTGCCACTTTGCGCGACCACTCATATTGAACCTTGGCAGCGTGAGCGGGTACCCCGCCTGCTCACATACGCTAGAGAACGCCTCAAACGGATGCCGCAATTACGCGAATCCATTCATCCTACCGGGGAACGCCACTTGGGATGTTACGATCGAGGCATTCTTGCCGTGGTAAATCCCGCGCGGCTGCGTCGAATTCTGACTCGCATGCTAGATGAGCAAGAATTTCTGGGTCCACACGGCATTCGTGCCCTTTCCCGCTATCATCTCGATCATCCGTACGTATTCAATGTTCATGGTCAAGACTATCGCGTATCTTATTTACCTGCGGAATCGGATACCGGTATGTTCGGTGGTAACTCCAACTGGCGTGGACCAGTGTGGATGCCCGTCAACGCGCTTCTGATTCGTGCGCTGCTCAGTTTTTACGCTTATTACGGCGACAACTTCAAGATCGAATGCCCTACCGGATCCGGACACCTGATGAATCTCTTTGAAGTAGCGGCCGATATAGCGCGGCGGATCGGGGCTATTTTCCTTCGCGACGAGCACGGCCGGCGCCCGGTCTACGGCGGCTCAGAAAAATTTCAGACGGACCCACATTGGCGCGATTATTTGCTGTTTTACGAATACTTTCATGGCGACAATGGCGCCGGCTTGGGAGCGAGCCATCAAACGGGATGGACGGGGCTCGCCGGCTCGTTGATGCGGTTCTTTGGACGCATTGACGCTAAAGGCTTCCTGGAACTAGGCAGCGGCGCCGTTTTTGCCAAACAAAGCCAACCAGACCCTGCAGCCGCGCACACGTAAGTGAAGTCGCAAACTTAAAAAAGCACGCTTTGCTTTCGGTAATCTAATTCCTGAAAGGACGGACGCGTGGCTGCAGTTTCAAAAACGATATTTGTATTTTTTGCATTTTCCGGCGCTATTTTTGCTCAGCATCTGGATTTTGGCTTCGATTTTGGTGTGAAAGGTGGCGTGCCCTTAACGGATGTACTCCAAGCTACCGGGCTCACTATAAACTCCGGTACCGGTGTCTTTAATGGTTCGGTCACAACACTAAGCCGATCCAGCGATTATTTGATTGGTCCTGTCGGTGAAGTGCGCATCCCTTTTGGCTTTGCGCTTGAAGTCGATGGGCTTTACAGAGGAACCGAATATAAGGTAAACACAGCTAACGTCACCTCCACTCTTGACGCACACGCTTGGGAGATTCCATATCTTGCTAAGTTTCGCTTTCCCATTCCATTGTTGAAGCCTTTTGTTTCCGCCGGAGGGGCGTACAGAACCTTTACTGATCTACCGAATACTCTTGTCACGCCGAGCCACGATGCGTTTGTACTCGGTGGCGGATTGGAGCTGAGGATTAGCAAACTTCGGCTTTCGGCCGAAGGGCGCTGGTTGCGCTGGGGTGAGCCCGCCAACAACAATCTCGTGCGCCTTGCTCAAAATCAGGGCGAACTTCTGTTCGGCATCGTTTTCTAAGTGCACGCCGGTCCCAGCCGGCATCGAGGGCCTTCCGAATGGCAAAGATGTTTCGAATCGCCGTTGCGAATCCGATTGTTTTGGTTGCGCTCACCGGTTGGACATTATTTTGCTCGCATGCAGCCGCACGTCCAGCGCGAGATATCATTCATTTCAAGAATGGCGACAAATGGACTTGTGAAATAAAAAAATTCGAGCAGGGTTATTTGTATGTTGGCCTTGACTATGTCGACGGTACAGTCAGTGTCGATTGGAAGAACATCGAAAGTATCGAAAGCTCTCAATTATTCGTTGTAACAGACTCGGACGGACTGGTTCATGTCGGCTCCCTTTCGACATCGAGCAACGCAAATCAGCTCACGTCAGTGACCGTTCACAGCGGTCAGTCGTTAGAGACGATCTCAAAAGCGCAGGTCGCCTCTATTCAGCAGACTGGTGAAAACTTTTGGCACGATCTTCACGGTGGCGTAAGTATGGGTTTTAACTTCGCCAAGAGTGACAATCAGACTCAATACAACCTGAATGCAAACCTAAATTACATAAAGAAAGTGTGGTTGGTTAGCAGCCAACTGCAGTCTTCTTTCAGCGGTTCTATTTCCGCGCCAAGCGATCTGCACAACGACCTAAGTACCTACGCCTTACGCAATCTCAATACACACAATTACGTCGCGCTTGCCCTGTCAGATTTCTTGAAGAGTGACGAACAACAACTGGCGCTTCGTGCCGTTTTGGGCGGAGGGCTGGGAAAGATACTCAAGAGCACCGAATCGAGCCAAATTATCGTGCTGGGCGGCGCCGCCTGGACTCACGAACGTTACGAGACGAGTGGTACGCCGAGTTTTGACAGCGCGGACGCTCTGGCGGGAATCCTTCTTGAATACTTCCGTTTTAAGACAACGAACCTTACCATGACTACGCTTGTGTATCCCGGTCTTAGTGACTTCGGCCGTATTCGAGTGGATAGCAAAGCCTCCATCAAGTACGAGCTCATAAAGAATTTGTACCTAAACTTCAGCGCTTACGGGAACTACGACAGCAGGCCTCCTCGCCCGACGAGCAAGAGTGACTTTGGAGCCAGTTCTAGCTTGGGTTGGAGTTTCTGATCGGCATATTGAAGCCAACTTCCTGCTGACTATCGTCGCCGCCTCGGACCAGCCCGCGCTCAAGATAGCTGATCTGCGACGGGATAGCCAGATGCGATCCGCTTGCCTCTATGAGTTCCATGATTCGTAGCAGTAATTCCTCTTGAACGATGAGGAAGAGGGCGTAATCAGTCTCCAAAACGTAAGCAAATACCTCGATGTCCAACGAAGAACGGCCGAATTCGATCAGACGGATGCGTGCGGTTACTGTCTCTACCTTTGGATGAGCCGACAGCATTTTCCCAATTTCGCTAAGCACTCGCCGCACCTGCTGAACCGACGTGTCGTAGCGCAGGCCAAACACATGATGGAACCAGATCTTGTCGCGCATCGTGTAGTTTTCAATATTCGTTTGGGATACGAGCCCGTTTGGCACTGATACCACGGTGCGGTCCAGAGTGCGAACTCGCGTAGCGCCGAAGCCGACGTCCTCAATATTTCCGAGCTGGTCCGCAATCTTGCAAAAATCGCCGACGCGAACGACCTCACGCAGAATGATTAATATTCCGCCGAAGAAGTTCTCGATCGTCTTTTGAGCGGCGAGGGCAACAGCGACACCCCCAATTCCCAGTCCAGCCAGCATCGCGGTCACGTTGACACCCGCATAGCGGAGCAGAATGATCACGGCAACGAGAACTACAAATACTTTGAACATGCGGCGGGCGAAGGCAAGCAGCGCCATCTTGTCGGAGGCTTGCTTGAGCAGTAATCGGCGCGAACCTAAGTCCGACACGATGTCGGTAAAGCGAATGAGCAGCCAGCCAACTCCTACAACTGCAAATATCTCCGCAAATCCACGCCAGATTTGCCGCGCCAACAGTGAAACGGCCAGCATTGCCTGGAGGCGGATTGCGATCGCGAAGAGAATTACGCCAAGAGGGGTTCTAAGCGAAGCCAATCGATGCTCATCGTGGTTGCCGGTTATTCGGCCAATTATCTTTCCAAGCAAAGGCATTAGCGCTCGGGTCAGCAAGAAAGTTAAAGTCAACGCAATCCCGACGGCAACAAAAATCGCTAACCAACGCCAAATGGGCAACGAAAGAAATCGAATTCGCCGCAAGGCCTCAGGAAAATATCTTGCGATATCTTCGGATTCGATATCGTTGAAAGCTCTGGGAACACCTCGAAGCGTCGCGGCGGAAAACAGCCAAATTGGAGGGCCAGTGCCGCGTTGCACTCGGTTCAACACGACCTCGAGCGTCTCGTCCTTCGTTTTCACGAAGCCAATCCGTTGCTGGTCAGCGGGCAATCCGCCTTCTAAATCCCCGTCCGGCGTGCGTGGAAGCTGGCCGATGTTCCCTGATAAACCGAGATCAAGCACAACTTTCAACTGACGCGCAAGTTCTTGCGCCTGGTTGGGTGCAGCATGTGTGTCCAGATATTGGGAAGCCCGGCTATAGTCGTCATGGCTGGCGGCACGGAGGAAGCCTTGGGCGCAACCGTGTGGCGTATCGCGGCCTAAGTGGTCTTGATCGGCTGGTTTTGCGGAAGCAGTGTTTTGCTGCGATTTTGCGCCGGCTAGTTGAGCGGCTTCGGCCCGCATTAAAAAAGAAAATACCGCCAGAGCCGTCCACCGCGACATGTTGCTCCAACGTGTCACGGCTTATCTATCTGCGGAAACGGCCGCCGCCAAATCTTTGGAAATTCTGAAATCGTTGGGTCTGAAACTGTCCTCGTTGTCGTGATTGCGAGGAATTGTTCAGGCCCTGAAATGTGCCCGGCGAGACGTTTTCGCGCTGAAAGTTTGGATGCTGCTGCTGGAAGTTTTGGGCCTTTTGTTGGGCTTGTTGTTTTGCCGCAGAGGTGTCGACTGAATTCCATCCGCCATTGCTGTACTTGCTCCAATTCCCGCTTGAATCTTTTCGGTAAACGTTTCCGTCGTTACCGGCATATGTGTAGTTGTTGGTCCTGGCGACTGTACCATTTGCGCCGTGGAAACCGACGCCCTGACCGCCGGAACCGTTGTAACCGAAGGCGGTCCCGCGAGCTGTGGTTACGTGTCCAGTTTGCGCCCACTGATCTCCGCGAGAGGCCGCGGAATGACCCCATTGAGCATAAGCATTGTGCCCCTGCGAAGTGGCTCCATATCCGCCCGTCCATGGATTGTAGGCGCTAGCGACGCTTCTTCCGCCGTACCAGCCTTGAACGGAAGCGGCGCGTCCATATCGGCCGGTCGCCGGGTTGTACCAAGCTGCCGAGCCAGCGGCGCCGTAGGGACCGTACACGGCGCGGCCACCGGCAAATCCGCCCGTCCAGGGGTTATACACATAACCAGCGCCGTAGGTAGTGGGCCACGGACAATAATACGGGTACATCATGCCCGGGCCCCAATAATAATAGGGCGGATAATACCATCCGGTTCCAAACGCGATTGCCAGACCGGCCGTCATGCCGATCGCGAACATTCCGAAGTATCCTGCTGTCGTACTGCTTTCAACTGTCGTTACAGTTGGGTTCGTCTGGGTGACGTAAGTAACGTTGTAGACCGGAGAGCTTGGCGGGATTGTATAGATCTCTTGCGGCACGGAATCCGCAGTTTTCCAGGGCCCGTTGGGCGTAGTGGACATAAACCAAACACCCTGAAAGCAGAGATAGTAGAGATCGCCGTCTTTGATCACTTTGTCCTGCGTATTTGCTGCATATTGCAGAGACGTGTTCTCAATGGGCTTAAATTGCGGTGGGCCGCTGTAATGTACACCTTCCTGGTTTACCTTTGCTTCCGCTTCGGCTTTGTTGACGATGGCAGTCTGGGGGATTTGCGCGAGCATGACGGCGTCGGATGCTTCGATGGTTCCAGGCACAGATGCGAGCACACGCCCTTTAGCCGAGCTCTCCGGAATTTTTGAAAAATCCTCCGGCAAATCGTTACCAGCGTACGTCCACGGTCCTGCGAGACCGCCCTTGCAACGGAACCAACGGCCGGAAAGCAGAACATAGAATTCTTGCTGCGCATCGTCAAGAAACACGTCATTTTCCGTGTTAGCGATATAGAGCAAATGAGTTCCCGGTACTCTCGAATAGACCGGCGCACCTTTAGAAAGAATCAGTTCAGCGGGAACATCGCTAAAGTAGACCTGAGGCGCTACTCCCGATGTCACGTGTGGCGGCACAGCCTGTTTGACGACATCGAAATTCTGGCCGGCGGGCAACTTCGACATATCCTTCGGCAACTTTGCAGTCAACGTCCAGGGGCCTTTCAGGTCTTGAGCCGTCAACCACATTGCTTCTTCCAACATGTAGTAGCGTTTCTGAGACGTATCGAAGAAAATGTCCCAATTCGTATTTACAACAAACTGAAGATTTGTTTTTTCTATCGGAGCAAGTACCGGTTGACCTTGCACGGTCAACAGGATTGCTGGACTTGCACTGTAGAAGATCTGGGGCGGATCGTTCTTCACAGGGACGGGCTTGGCTTGAACCTTACTACGATCAAGATCGGCCAACACGCGTTCTATGGAGATCGGTTCGCCGCCGGCCGGCATCAAAGACCGGAAAAGCTGCTCCATTGACTGAGCGGTGCTGCTGTCGAGCGATGGGAAGCGCACGCTGGTTGCAGTAATGTCCCGAAAGAAAACCGTGTGATTTTGTTTGTCGACGATCGTATTGGCGTGAAGATCTGCAACGCCTAGAACGGCTTTGCCGCCATGCGGTGTTAGCGAAAAAGCCATTTTGCCGGTCAACTGCTTGTAGTCCTTCCACTCCTCGATTTGCGGTTGATAGTAGACAAGCACGGCGCCATTTTTCGATACCTGCCGGGGCCAACCTATGTCATGGGTGGGTGCGAGTTGGCCGGGTTGCGCCGGCGCGGTCGCGGGTTTTTGCGGAACCTGTCCGGGCTGAAGATCGGGCGTCTGCTGGGCGGTTACATAGGGCTGTTTGATTAGAATGAGCGCGATGAATGCGGAGATCACCTGCTGGGTCATGGGCTTTAGATCAACGGAGACGAGGAAGCGATCTTTTTTCCGCCAGATAAGCAGGGCAGCCGCTCCGCGCGATGTGACACTTCATGCGACGGGCCTGTTACAACGGCGACCGTAACAATCGTCGCCCAAGTCATTGATTATTAAGAGACCACTATTGGCCGCTACATTGCTTCGAACCCTACGTATTCGAAAGGGTTCATGGCTACTAAATCCCAAATCTCTGAGGGGCGGGCGACGCGCATGTTCGCCGACCTGCCGGAATATGAACTGGTTCAGCTCGCGCAAATGGGGACTACCGCGGCGTTTGAAGAGCTCGTGTACAGAACCACCGATCTTTGTCTCCGGGTTGCCTGTTGCGTTTTAGGAAGTTCCGAGGATGCGCGCGATGAAGTTCAGAATGCATTCTGGCTGGCTTATTCACGGCTGGAACTGTTCACATATCAATCTAAGTTTTCTACTTGGCTGGTGCGGATTGTAATCAATCGATGCCTTATGCGGCTTCGCGTGAATCAAAGAAGACCCGTGTTGGCAAATGAAGTACTGAATGAAAACGGTGAGTGGTACACCTGGGACGCAATTACACGCGAAACGCCCGAGGCCGAATTGGGCCGCCACGAAGTACGCGAAGCAGTAAGGCGCGAACTACGGGGTATGCCGCCACTTCTTCGAACTCCGATTGAGATGCACTTTATCAATGAGCTTCCAGTTAAAGACGTTGCTAAAGAACTCGGTCTGACCGTCGCAGCGGCCAAATCCAGATTGCATCGCGGCCATCTTTATCTTCGGGAACGCATGTTGAAACATGCTGCCGGGCGCGGGCCATGTAGCCTTACGGCCAGGTGATGAAAGACCGAACCGATTTGATGTCGGCAAAAGAAATTGTGAATCGAGCATCCGGCACATGGATCTAAGCGATGCACGGCAGACGATGTCCAGTTAAAAGCGAGTTTGTCTATGTTGAAACGATGCTGTTTTCTTGGCTGTATTTCCCTGGTGGTGGGTGCGATTGCAATATCGGCGGCAACCCCCGCCACACAACCCGACCTTGATCCTGACGCCCTGGCAATTTTAAAGGCGACGATGGGCTCTTTGGCTGACGCTAAGACGTTTTCCTTTCACGTTCGCGTCGCGCGCGACCGCCAGGCAACAAACAATCAGATCATCACCTACTTCAATCAAGATGCTGTAACGGTTTCACGCCCGAACAAACTTCGCATCGATATAGATGGAGAGCACCACGATGTGCAGTTCTATTTCGACGGAACCAAGGCCACTCTGTTCACGCCAGAGACAAAGCTATATGTGTCGCACGCCGCACCGGCCACGATCGACGAGATGCTAAAAACCATGGACGAACGGGGCGTCTCGTTCCCCATGAATAACTTATTGGAAAACCGCCCCTACGACACCCTCATCAAGGGACTGCAAACGGCTTACGTCGTAGGGCGCGTAAATATTAACGACAAGACGTTTATCCATCTTGTATTTACCGAGGCGTCAGCCGACTGGCAGTTGTGGGTGGAACCCGGCGATAAGCCCCTTCCGAAGGGTCTAATTATTGTTTACAAGACGGAACCGGGCTCACCGCGCGTCACGATGGATTTCTCTGACTGGAATCTGAACGCGCAGCCGGATGCGCAAACGTTCGATTTCGTGAAGCCGGAGGACGCGCACGAAATTCAGTTTTTCCCCATGAAAGCAGGCAAGTAAGATGAAAAACGTATCGTTGACCCTGTTCGCAATTTGGTTCGCTTTGTCTCCCCTGCAGGCTCAGGTCCGCGGTTATCGCAACCAAGGACGCGTTCAGGTGGGAAATCGTTCCGCGAATGTGAACCGTAACGTTAATCAAAATGCCAACGTGAATCGCAACGTAAATGTAAACAACAACGTGAATGTCAATCGAAACGTAAACGTGAACACCAATTATCACGGAGGTTACTACGGTGGCGGCTGTTGTTACTATCACGATGATTGGAATTGGGGTTCGTTTGCGGCCGGTGCTGCTGTAGGAGTCGCTACAACGGCAGCGGTAGCGGCCGCTACATCTCACAGCACAACTACAGTAGTTACAACGGCTCCAGCACCGCCAATTGGAACTGTTGTGGGAGCGCTTCCCGGAAGCTGCACCGCCATTTCCACAGCAGGCGCGGTCATCTACAATTGCAGCAACATTTATTATCGACCGTACTATCAGGGCACTAGCTTGGTGTATCAGGTAGTGACCTATCCATAGAGTCGATCAATCGCTCACTCGAACTGGACACTACGGCAACATCGTTGGTTTTCGCATGCTCAGTCGCTTAACAATTGCGGCCGCCCTTCTTGCGGCCACAGCATATGGTCAAAAAGTAAAGACCAAGACATATTCCGAGCCTGAGCAGTGCGCGAAAACATACCGCCTGGCAAAAGGCCGCGTCCTCACATCGGCCGGTCTCGTGGAAGATCCTACCGTGAACGCGATTATGAAGGACGCGGTGGGCGATCAGATGAACCAGTTGAAAATCGCGGACGGCGGTAAGGATGCTGATCTCGAAGTTCGCTTTATGGGCGGCAACAGCGCCGGCCTCCAGGTGGATGACCTGACTATGGGAGACGTGGCCATGTGGAACATTGGCGGGCCACAGCCGATTTCCGGCCGGGCATACAAGAAAAGCAATCTCGTGATTGTTGTTGTGGATGGCAAATCGAACCGAACCATCTGGGCGGCGCAGTGTGTAGATAACTTTGGCGATCCAAATCGCCTGCGGGAGCGCATTCAAAGGGCCGTATCAAAAGCATTCACGAAATTTCCCAAGAAGCTGGCGTGCGGCTGAAGAGGAGAAAAAACGTGTGCATTCGCGGGTTAGGAATTCTTTTGGCAACAGCGCTGATGTTCGGACAACAGCCGAACGATTCGTCAAAGGAAGAGCAAATTGGGGCACTCAAACAATCGTTAGCAAAGAATCAGGCCGCGCTTAAGCAATATGCGTGGACTGAGACTACTCAGATCAGCCTGAAAGGCGAGGTTAAAAAGACCGAACAGAAACAGTGCCTCTACGGTCCGGATGGCAAGGTGCAGAAGACGCCCATGCAAGGCGCCGCGCAGCCGCAACAACAGCAGCAATCCGCAGGCCGACGCGGGGGCTTGGTCAAGAAAGAAATCGTCAAAAAGAAAGTGGGCGAAACCAAGGACTACATGGACCGTGTTGCCGCTCTGGTACACGAATATGTCCCGCCGGACCCCGACAAAATTCAGGCGGCGGCCACTGCGGGGAACGTTTCGGTGACAAAGGCCACGCCCATCAGTCTCATCACAATCAAGAACTATCTCAAATCCGGAGACGCCGTGACTTTGGGTTTCGATGTGACTGCAAAAGCAATCGCCAGCTATAACGTCGATTCCTATCTGGACAATCCAAAGGACGATGCCGTCAAACTCGCGGTAACCTTCGCACGTCTGCCGGATGGCGCCAATTACGCACAGCAGAGTGTCCTGGATGCCACGGGCAAAAAAATTGAAGTGCGGGTCTCAAATTCCGATTACAAGAAATTAACTCAATGAGCCGGCACGCTGCTGCAGCGAGTCCGTTGGATAAAAAATCAGCGCGTCCACTGGGAACGCGCTGTTTCGCCGACCTATGACCGTGAGCGGATTCTGGTAGCCACCAGTGTTCTCTAAGCGCTCGAATATTAAATGCATTGAACGCGTACGCGATTCATTTTCTTGGTTGTCTTGAAACGACCGGAAGGAAACGGCAGCGCTTTTATGAACGAACTGTTACATGCCTCTGACACCGGATCTTCTATCGTCGACCGCTTTTCGCTAGTCGAGGGCGGGCCAATCTACCGCTTTCAACGAGCGGTACACATGGCGATGCCTGACCGGTCTGGCGTCCTCAAACGAGCACTTGCGACAACTCTGATTACCTGGTTTCCGCTGCTGATCTTCTCGCTTCTTCAAGGGCGAGCGTTCGACAACCATGTACGGATGCCGTTTCTCTATGATTTTGCGGCTGCAGTCCGTTTTCTTATCGGACTGCCGCTATTAGTGATCGCGGAAGCTGTGATAGACCCCAGGCTTGCTCATGCCGTGAAGCACCTGGTGAATTCTCGGATTATCGCGCCGGAAAATGTCTCTGCTTTAGAGAGAGTGATTTTGAAGGTTAATAAGCTGCGGGACAGCGTCGTTCCATCGATCTTGATATTACTCGCCAGTTTCCTCCCCTCCATTTGGTACAAGCAAACAGAGGCGCTAGTCAGAGGGGCATCAACGTGGCACACAATCCCCTCGTCCTCCGGCGACATTTTGACCCTCGCCGGCTGGTGGTTCGGGGTAATCAGTGTTCCACTCTTTCGCGTGCTCCTGTTTCGCTGGTTATGGATGCTCCTGTTGTGGGCGTTTTTTCTCCGTGGACTTCGGGGAATAAATCTGGGTTGTATTGCAACTCATCCCGATGCGCGTGGCGGTCTCGGCTTTCTCACGCATGCTCAATTACTGTTCGGTTTCATTGCGTTTGCAGGGTCTGCCGTCTTGGCTGGGCAATTTGGGAACGCCATTGCCTATCAGGGAGCCAGCGTTTCCAGTCTCAAGTTCCTGATAATTACGGCTTGCGTATTGACAATTGTTGTTTTCGCAGCGCCACTGCTCATTGTCACCCCTAAACTCGCTCTGGTGAAGCGCAGGGGAATTTACGAATACGGAGCGTTGGGGACTGCTTACACCCAAGCGTTCGATGCGAAATGGATTGAACGAGCTTCTACAGACCACGAGCCTTTGCTCGGGACGTCGGACATTCAGTCGCTCGCCGACTTGCGCAACAGCTTCTCGGTGGTGCAAGACATGAAGGTGGTCCTGATAGATAAAGAGGTCATCCTGGGTCTGGCGATTCCAACGATCTTGCCTATGCTTCCGCTGATAATCCTCGCGACACCTGCCGATGAGTTGATGCGCGCGGTCCTGAAACTTCTCGTCTAATATCAGAAGGCTTCCCCGATGCTCATGTAAAACGCATGGCTATTTTTTCCCCACGCGTAATCAGCGCGCAAATTCAGGTGATTCCTTTCTGCGAGATCGTAACGGAGTCCGATTCCTCCTCCAGGAATCAAATTAGAGCCAGTAAAGTCTCCAAACGTTTTTGCCACCTCTCCTACACCGAAAAACGCCACTGCGCCTAAACGCCAGAAGAGTTCTCGACGGAACTCAGCCTGGCCGTCTAACATTCGATCATCACGATATTGACCGATGGGATAGCCACGCAGATCCTTCGAGTTTCCCAGCAGGCACACGTCGAAAAACGGCGCAGATTCTGCTACTAGGCAAGCTGCCACATGCGTTGCGAGCACGTTCTTGCTCCCTAGGCTGATGTACTTGTTGTAATCGACGTCGAAGTTCTTATAATTACGCTGAGCTCCAAACGCCGGCTCGAAGAAATCCAGTGTGATGTCTAGCAGCGATCCCGATCGCGGATAGAACGGACTATCGGTAGAGTCCCGTTTTATCCGCAATCCGAGAGCCGCAGTGGTCAGATTCAGCCCATCCGGCAACGGCACAGGCAAATCATTCAAAAAGTTTGGCGGTAAATTCCCACCGAATTCGGCTTTTAGCTTATCTTGGTTAAGGCTTACGTCATTACTAATGTGGTGATATCGAGGTCCGGCGTACCAGTTTCTGAACACCCGAACTGTAGGTTCAATCAGATACGCTCTCGACCTTTGAGAGAACGGAATTGCCAATCCTTGTGCCCCCGCGTCCGGCCCAATACCGTAGAAATTGTAATTGAAGGTTCCTCCACCGAAGCCAGCCGTAATTCGATAACGGTCATCCTTCAGATACAAACTCGTTCCAAGTCCAAGGCCCCAACTGCCATTGCCGGTTCCCAATCCGCCGAGAGGAAAAGTAGAAGGAGGAGTGCTTCGCCTGGAGTCCAGTGGTACCAGATACATGAGCGCTGCTCCCATTCCATGCGAAAACGCAAAACCTCTTGTGACTGCACGAACGTGAAGCATCTGCATCTACGCGTTCTAAGAGAGCGTCTGAATTGTTAGAGTTCTAAATTAATTCCGCGCGCCTATGATCCATCGATAATAGGGATTGTTTGGATCGGCCTGCATCACCGTCGCTAACGAACGCGCCCAGAGATCTTGTTCTCCTCTATAGGCGTTGAGCGCCGCATCGTAAAAGCCAACTAGATTTTTGTGCTCATCGGATACTTGCTTGCGGAATAATTCGTCGCTGCCGATCAGCGGAGGTTCTGTAGCGAAATCAAGGATGTGGGGCAATACCCGCGTGAATTCGTCGCGCCGCACCCAAGTTGCGTATTCCAGGCGAGGACGATCGTCAGTGACTGGAGGTGCGCTGGCGACATAACGCTCGAGTCCTGCGCGGCCGGTCACCCAAGTTGCCAGCAGCGCGGCTGGCGTTGAGATGCCTACCTCGGCGAGAGCTTCGCTTATGGTGGCGCGATTGAATCGAGCCGCAATACGCGGCACCTTTAACTCGATTGGTTGCATGGAACCGATCAGCAGCATTTCGTGTATCTCGGTTGTCCAGACCGAAGCGTATGGAAACTCATCGAGAAAGCTGCGCACAAGCGAGCGCGAATCCTCGTCGTTCTGTGTCGGAAGAGGCCACCACTGCGCGAATAACCCTCGGGGTTGAAGACGAGCGCGGGCCAGCTTGTAAAAGTCGCTGGAGTAAAGGTTCACCACGCCGGCGGCTGACGGCGGTGGTGGCTCGAGCGTGATGAGATCGTATCGGTCGGATGTCTGCAACAGCTCGCGGCGGCCGTCGCGCAAATGGATCTGAATACGTGGATCGGACGCAGCGCTAAAATTGCCTCGAAAAAGGGGCGCGGCACGGACGACACCGGGCATAATTTCGGCACAAACGCGATCTTGCAATTCCGGCACAGACAAGAGCGCGCCGGTGGTGATGCCGGTGCCAAAGCCGATCACAAGTGCCGAATGCGGTTCGCCAGTGTGGATGAGAAGAGGCAAAATAGCCTGAAGCCGCATGTACCGCAAGGAGGGCAGAGTGTCGCCCGAATTGGAGACTCCATCGATATAAAGGCGCCGAAAATCTCCGCTTCCGGCGTGCTGGCCGATAACAGCAACGGTACCCCCTGGATCTTCTTCGTAGAAGACGACCTCTCCACCGCTGCGAGTCGCCGGAAGCAAGCGCACTAGATGATCTTCGGGAATAAGACCGGTTAATAAGATGGCGCTGAGAACGAAAGCGGCAAGGAGGATACGCATGAACTTGTGCCCCGTGTCGCGCAAAGCAGCGAAAAAGCCCAGAGTTGCCGCAGCAATTGCCAAGATGCCCAAAGTACGAATCAAACCCAATGCCGGCACCAAAATGAATCCGGCGAGGAGCGCTCCCGCCACGCCTCCGGCAGTATTTAGGGCTGCGACAGCGCCGACGCGCCGGCCGATCTGCGCGACATTAGCGCTTAGACGCAGCGCTGCGGGAAATGCGGCGCCGAGCAGCAGTGTCGGTATGAAAACGATTCCCACGGAAGCGACAACAAAGCGGCCGCACATCGCGGCCAGTTCATTTCCAGTAGCGGCCCGCACTGTTTGTTCCACATTCGATTGCCAGCCTGTAAACCAAACTCCCAAAACCGCGATTTCGCCTAGAGCCATCAATCCGGCGCCTCCAATCAGAATTCCGAATGTGCTCCACGGG
This sequence comes from Bryobacteraceae bacterium, assembly GCA_035652115.1. Classification (GTDB taxonomy): domain Bacteria; phylum Acidobacteriota; class Terriglobia; order Bryobacterales; family Bryobacteraceae; genus Bog-105. Next base: position 30,813 of record DASREJ010000235.1, on the reverse strand, counting down.
TTGCGTACGCGGTCGGCAAATCGGGCGTATAACGCACTGCCAAAAACGAGGCCGGCCAAATACGTCGCGAGCACAATGGCAAATGCAAAGGTTCTCGTGCTGGTGAACTGGACGGTCACCTGCGACCAAACAACTTCGTAGCCGAGCGCGATACCTCCCGCAATCGCGTAGAGAAGAAGCGCGAAGCGGGTGTCCGATGTTAAAGGAATATTTTTCGGCGCTGGCTCTTTTCGGGGCGAAGACGCCGCATTACGGAAAATGAGAATGGCTACGACCCCCACGCTGGCATTGATAACAGCGGCAGCCATGCCGGTGCCGCGAACTCCCAGCAATGGAATAAGAACGAACGCAGCCGAAAGACATCCTGCAATTGCGCCCGCTGTATTGGCAGCGTAAAGACTGCCCCCCGCTCGTGCAACCTGTCTGTTGCTAGGCGCGGAAACACGCACCATGACTGGAAGCGTTCCGCCCATGAGGACAGCGGGGATTCCGACGATCGCGAACGGAAGTATCCAAGCGAACGGCCCGATTCTTTGATCAAGCGCCGCAAACGGAGATGCGCTATGCTCAAGCGCGAACGTTGCGCTCACGCCTAATATTGCAATGCCGGTTTCGAGAATTCCATAAAGCAGAAGCGGCGACTCAACGCCGTCGGCAAGCCGGCCAAACAAAAAACTGCCAAGAGCAAGTCCCGCGAAGAAGGCGCTCACCGCAGCCGTTATGGCAAAGACATCTATACCGACAACTAGCGAGAGCTGTTTAATCCAGAGAATCTGATAAATAAGCGCTGCAGCGCCCGAGAAGAAGAGGAGAACTGCACCGCGCATGTACGGCCATTGTATTCCGCGATCCGGCCGCTACATCGCCACCAGGGCCAAATCGGCAAACCGGATATGAAATCCAGGCTGCCCGTTGTTTTGACGTTGAAGACATCCTCTGTTTTCGACTGAATAAAAACATCTGGCGGTCGCGAAAGTACATCTAAACTCGCCCGCAGAAGTAATCGTGTCTGTCGTTAATGGGCCAATCGCTTCGAATCTAACGGCAAACGCAGGCGCAATTCCCGTCCAAGGAGGAGTTACAAAAGATGACGAGGCAGTTTTTCTACAGAGCTTCTGTAGCCATATTAATTTGTGCTCTGGCGCCATTGAGTGTACACGCGCAAGGAAGGCGTGGCGCGGTAAACAGTGGCAAGATCCAGGAAACGACAAACATCATCAATGATTGTGAGCGCCGAACGAACCAATTCAGACGAACACTGGACAAAGCGTTGGGGCGTGATAACGTACGAGCCGGACAAGGCCGTGAGGACCAGTTAAACCGGGAGGCCACACAGTTGCATGATGCTATGGCGCGAACGGGAGACGCATGGAATCGCGATCACGACTATACCCGGGCGCGAGAGAACGTCAATGCTGCCATCGTTTTTGCCCGAGACATCGACAAAGCCATGCACAACTGGAACATGGGCGGCGACGCACAAAGCCAATGGGCTGCGATTCGGACCGAGCTGAACCGGCTGGCCTTGAACCTGGGTTTGCCCAAGATTTGGTAGGCAGTTTTTGAATACCAAAGCTTAGAGCCCGTGGCGCATTCACGGCCCATTTGAAGGAGCGATCCTGCAATATGCGTACCGCTGCGGTCGCGAATCAGGGGCCACGCGCCAATACCGCTGCGGAGTCCCAGCTGGCACCGATTTCATTTCAAAGCGTTATTGGTCCAAAGAGTCTGATAAATAAGCGCCGCAGCGCCCGAGAGAAAAAGAAGCGGACAGGGCACGGACTCCGCGCCGCCAAAGGAAGGATATCCCGATCGCTTGGGCGGCGCTTCCAAACCGTGACCTTCGTGCGCGTTCCTCAGGAGGGCCGCGGCGCGCATTTCAACGAGCTTATTGGCGGCTGGCCGCCGCGGCCTCCAATTGCGCGACTTTCTTTTTTACCGCATCCTCGATCTGATCGACAGAAAAGGTTGCGGGCGTCTGGCTAGGCGGATATTCGATGAAGGTCTGGAGAAATGCTGCAGCCTTGACGACACCGTCGAATACCAGATACGCGTTGTCTAGCCTCCAGGAATCATAGTTGTCGCCCGATGTCTGGGCATGCTCGTATGGATCCATTCGCAGATTGAACATTCTCGGTACGCGCAAGCAGGTAAATGGATTTGCCCAGATGTCAAATTGTCCGGGCTGCCTTTGCTCACAGAATACAAGCTTCCACGCGGTTCTAGCCGTTGCCCCAGGTTGCAGCAGATCGAATCGCATGGCAACCAGTTCGGCATCATCGTTGAAGTAGTAAAACTCCGTACGCGCCGAGTGCGGCTCCTGACCCGTGAGATAAGGTAACTGGTTGTAACCGTCCAGGTGCACCCTGAATGTCTTGTTACCAAATGGGGAGCCTTTCAGCAAACGATCCCTGACTGTGGTGTCACCGGCGGCGGCGACAAGTGTTGGAAACCAATCTAGGCCGGAGAACAATTCGGTAGAGACTTCCCCAGCCTTGATATGGCCTGGCCAACGAACTAACGCTGGCACCCGGAAGGCGCCCTCCCAGTTGGAATCTTTTTCGCTGCGGAACGGAGTAGTCGCCGCATCAGGCCAAGTAAATGCGTTCGGCCCGTTGTCCGTGGTGAAGACCACGATAGTATTATTCGAAATCTGGAGGTCATCCAGTAGCTTCAGCAACTTGCCGACATTTTGGTCCATCTCCCACATGCCGTCGGCATAGAAATAGCCCTTGCCCAGTCCCGCCTTCCCCTCGTACTCGGGCCTGACGTGAGTGAATATATGCATCCGCGTGAAATTCATCCACGTAAAGAACGGCGTCCCGGCATTCTTCTGCTTTGTGATGAAATCCATGCACGCTTTGGTCGTTTCGTCGTCAATAGTTTCCATCCGCTTGACCGTCAAAGGACCTGTATCTTCGATCTTTCCATCGGCATACGAGTGGAGAACGCCGCGAGGATTATAGGCCTTCAGAAACACCGGATCGTTTGACGGCCAGTAGGGCCGTTCCGGCTCCTCTTCCGCGTTGAGGTGGTACAGGTTGCCATAAAATTCATCGAAGCCGTGGTTCGTCGGCAGATACTCGTCTTTGTCGCCTAAGTGATTCTTGCCAAACTGCCCAGTGGCATATCCGAGCGGCTTCAGCGCCTGCGCGATAGTGATGTCCCTTGCCTGCAGGCCCTGCGCTGCACCCGGCGCGCCTACCTTGGAGAGCCCGGTGCGCCAGGCGGATTGACCGGTAATGAAGGTCGAGCGTCCGGCCGTGCAACTATTCTCGGCGTAGTAGTCGGTTAATAGCATTCCCTCCTTCGCGATCCGGTCAATATTGGGGGTTTTGAAGCCCATCACGCCCATGCTGTATGCGCTGAGGTCTGTCTGCCCCACATCATCGCCGAAGATAACCAGAATATTGGGTTTGTTTTGGGCGTTGCTCGCGACCCCGAAGGCCAAGGTGAGCGCCAGGGCAAAAATTAACTTGGCTCTAATCGCCGGCATCTCTCTTTTCTTTTCAACCATTGCGCCGCTTAGAAGACTCCATTTGTCTGCGCGATTCATTTTCTGTCGAAATCGAGAAAGTAAATCGCCGGCTATCGCAGGATGCTCTAAGGGGGGTGGCGACTGCCGCTAGTAGTCAAAGTGCGCTTGATAAAGTTCTCGAGCTGAAATCCCATATGGCCCAATCGATCATCGGGCAGGAGCAGATGATCGAACGGCTGTTGATCGGACTTCTTGCTAACGGAAATCTTCTGGTGGAAGGGCTTCCGGGATTGGCGAAGACTCGCGCAATAAAAAGCTTGGCCAAGTACCTTGAGGCAGGCCTGTCTCGTATCCAATTCACGCCGGATCTACTACCAAGCGATATCACCGGTTCCGAGATGTATTACAGCAGCGGAGGCGCGAGCGAATTTAAGTTTCAACCCGGTCCGATTTTTAACAATTTGATTCTTGCGGACGAAATTAATCGCGCACCCGCGAAGGTTCAAGCCGCATTGCTGGAGGCGATGGAAGAGCGCCAGGTGACCGTCGCAGGCAAGACGCACAAACTGCCCGATCTGTTTTTAGTCATGGCGACGCAAAACCCTATCGAGCAGGAAGGCACTTATCCCCTTCCCGAAGCGCAGATGGATCGCTTCCTGATGCATGTGTTCGTCGGATATCCGGACGATAAATCAGAGGAAGCAATCATGTTGCTTGTGCGCGGCGAAGAGGAACCAGCAAAGGCGTTCACAGAGCAGCGCCGCCTGATCCCGCAAAACGTAATCTTTTCTGCGCGAGCGGAAATCCACCAGATTCAGGTCTCCGATGCCGTGGCCAATTATATGGTTGCTCTCACTAGCGCCACTCGGTATCCCGAACGGTATGGAGAAGACCTGAAGAAATGGATTCAAGTCGGGGCGAGCCCTCGCGGGACCATCGGCCTGGATAAGTGTTCGCGCGCTTATGCCTGGCTGCAGCGTCGCCATTTTGTGCAACCCGATGACGTGCAGGCAGTGGCGCACGATGTGCTTCGGCACCGCCTCATCCTTAGCTACGATGCGCAAGCGGAAGGAATCAAACCCGACAAAGTCATCGATCGCATGATCGAATTAGTGGCGGTGGCTTAGCAGGAGTTGAATCGGGACTGTGGGCGCTTACGTTGAGCTCGAATCCTTAGTCAACTTACAATACGAAGCGCGCGGATTCTCTTTTCTTCCGCGTCAGCCTATTCACTCGCTGCTTTCAGGCCGCCACTCGTCACACATGCGAGGCCGCGGGCTCGATTTCGAAGAGCTTCGCGCCTATCTGCCCGGCGACGATATCCGCACGATGGATTGGCACGTCACCGCTCGAATGCAGCGGCCGTTCGTTCGAGTCTTCACTGAAGAGCGCGATCGTCCGGCGCTGATTGCTGTCGATCAACGGATGAACATGTTCTTCGGCAGCCGCATCTCGACAAAATCCGTGATTGCTGCCGACATCGCGGCATTGGCTGCGTGGCGCGTTTTTCATCAGGGTGACCGCATTGGAGCGTTGCTCTTTAATGACGCTGACATTGAGGAGATAAAACCGCATCGTAGCCGCTCGACAATCTTGCACATCCTTGAGAAGTGTGTTGAGCAGAACCACGCGCTCCACGCCGAATCCTCTGCCCGAACCAACTCGGGTATGTTGAACGAAATCCTTCGGCGCGTTTCGCGAATCGCACAACACGATTTCACGATTCTGCTGATCAGCGATTTTGAAGGCGCGGATACAGTAACCGACAATCTTTTGCTGCGGCTTTCCGAACACAACGACGTGATTGCGGCATTTGTCTATGACCCGCTGGCGGTGCAGTTGCCAACCGCAGGCGAGCTGGTCGTGAGCGACGGCGATTTGCAGATTGAACTTCAGTTCGGGCGCGAGCGCCTTCGCAAAAGCTTGCTGGATGCGTCAAATCGGCGCATTCAAAATATTCTTTCCTGGAAGACGAAGGTAGATGTTCCGGTTCTTCCTATCAGCACCGCCGAAGATGCCGGAACGCAGATTCGTCACCTCTTGGGTCGCGCAGTAGCGGCCAGGGCTCGCGTATGAAGTCCCACGCGCTGAACAAACTTCACGGTTTTTATCAGCCGGAGCCTCCTTCCTGGATGCCCCAGACAATCGGTTGGTATGTAGTTTTCGCGCTGATTGTGTTGTTAGCGGCATGGGCCGCGTGGCGCATGTTCGCGCGTTGGCGTCACAATCGTTATCGCCGCGACGCGCTCCGCGAGTTGGAACTTGCAAAATCCGCGGAGATCCCCGCCCTCCTCAAGCGGACGGCTCTCGCTGCGTGGCCGCGTGAACAAGTTGCAGCGCTTTCTGGCGAAGGCTGGCTTGCGTTCCTCGAAAAGCATGGCGGCCGAAGCGAGTTCTCTAATAGCGCGGGGCATTTGCTTCTCGAACTCGACTATCGCGCCAGGACTCCTACAAAGGAAGAAGAACACATCCTTCGGGAAGCCGCCGCCGATTGGATTCGGAGGCATCGTGTACACGTTTGAATATCGCTGGGTCTTGGTGTTGCTGCCGCTCCCGATACTAATCTGGCTGCTTCTTCCCCGCTACAAGGAAGAACAGACATCCGTTCGAATTCCATTCTTTGATCGAGTTGCTACGGCAGCCGGGCTTAAACCGGCACCCGGTGCGATTGTCCCCCGTACTAACTGGCTTCAGAAGATTCTAGGGCCGATTTGTTGGGTGTTTGTTGTGGTTGCTCTTGCGCGACCGGTATTCGTCGAGCCGCCCATTCAGAAAATTCAGCCTGCGCGCGATCTGATGCTCGCCCTTGACATCTCGCAATCGATGGAAACGCCCGATTTCATTTCGCCGGAAGGCAAGCGCATTACTCGGATTGCCGCTGTCAAGCGCGTTGTAGACAGCTTTATCGAGCACCGTACGGGCGACCGAATCGGGCTTATCGTTTTTGGCGCGGCCGCCTATCCACAAGCGCCGTTTACGCTCGACCACAAAACCTGCCGCGATCTTCTGAACGAAACGCAAGCCGGTATGGCGGGCCCTCAAACGATGATCGGCGATGCCATCGGTCTCGCCATCAAGGAGTTTGAGCACAGCGAGGCACAAGAGCGTGTCCTCATTCTTCTTACCGACGGCAACGATACCGGCAGCAGAATGCCCCCTGTCAAAGCGGCGGAGATCGCAAAAGACAAAGGAATCAGGATCCACACCGTTGCTATTGGTAATCCCAAAGCGACAGGCGAGGACAAGGTCGACGTCCCGCTGATGCGGTCTATCTCCGGCACGACGGGAGGCCAGTTCTTTCTCGGCCAGGATCAGCAGCAGCTTGCCCAGATCTATTCAACTCTTGATCGCATTACACCCAAGAATTACAAGACTCAAAGCTACCGCCCTAAACGGCAGCTTTTCATGTATCCGCTTGGCGCGGCTGTCGTGCTCTTGCTGGCGTATCAGCTCGTGATGTTTGTCTGGGTGGAAGTTCGAGGCCTCCTGGCACGAAGGAGTTCCAGGGAAGCGCGCGCGGAAGCGCCGAAGTTGTCTCATGCTTGATCAGCTCTCCGCATTCCACTTTTTGTGGCCGCAATGGTTATGGCTGATGGTTCCTGCTGCCCTGCTGTACCTGGTCGTGCTGCGCCGCGAAGATGTCTCTAAACGCTGGAGGGAGATCATTGCTCCCAACCTCCTGGCGAAATTGCTTGTTGGACGGCGCCGCCGCTGGCGTTTTCGGCCTGTTCACTCAACCTGTTTAGCAATTGCCCTTGCAGCCATCGGAATGGCCGGCCCGACCTGGACACGTGAACAGCCTCCATTTACGGAAGATAAAGCGCCGCTTGTGATCGCACTCGATCTCAGCCAGGGAATGGATGCGATTGATGTTCAACCCACCCGGCTGGAGCGGGCCAAGCTAAAAATTCGCGACCTGATGAAAGCCCGGCAGGGTTCACGCACCGCGTTATTCGTCTATGGTTCAAGCGCGCATATGGTGCTTCCGTTAGCGAGCGACGAATCGCTGATGGATCTCTATTCCGAATCGCTCTCGACCGACCTGATTTCGCCTGGTCGGAAGGATACGGCGGACGCCCTTGAAAAAATCGATGCTTTCCTTCAGGACGAAACTGTTCCTGGCACGATTCTTTTCATCACTTACGGAGTTGAGCCGAAGGCCTTTCCGGCATTCGCCCAACATACCGGAAATGCGCGGCATCAGGTCCTCCTTCTGGGCATAGGCACTCCGCAAGGCGGCCCGCTTCGAGGCGCCTCCGGTCAATTTGTGACGGAATCCGGGCGGCGCGTCTTCAGCAAGCTCGATCTGGACGGATTGAAAGCGCTGAAGGACCGGGCGGACGTTCCGATCAGCACGATTACACTCAACGATGACGACGTGAAGTGGGTGCAGCATCATGCGCTCAGCCATCTTCAGACGGTTCAGCAGCAGGACGCCAAGGTTCGCTGGGTCGATCAAGGTTACTGGCTCGTCATTCCGATTGCGCTGCTCACCGCAGTCTGGTTCCGCAAAGGATGGACGATCCGCTGGACCACTGCGGTCGTCGCTTTTCTGTTTCTATTTCACGCACCTCGTGTGGATGCGCGCGATTTTCATTTCCGCGATTTTTATTTTATGGATCTGTGGCTGACGCCAGATCAACAAGGCCGCTACTACTACGAAAAAGGCGATTACACAACTGCTGCAGAGCGCTTCCAAGATCCGATGTGGAAAGGATTGGCATTGTGCCGCAAGCAAGATTATGAGGGAGCGCTAAATCAGTTCGCGCTCATCGATACTCCGGAATCCTGGTTCAATCAAGGCAATGCCCTCGCCTATCTAAAGAAATATCCGGACGCGATCAAAGCTTATACGGAGGCGCTCAAGGAGCATCCGCATTGGCGTGAAGCCGAAGAGAATCTCGCGCTGGTGCGTTCTCTGATTCCGCCCAAGAAGCCGGATGAAGAGCAGGAAGAAGCGCCTGACCTCAAGCCGGATCAAATCAAGTTCGATGAAAAAGGGAAAAAGGGCAAGAAGAAAATGACCTTCAGCAAGGAGGAAATGGCCGACGTGTGGATGCGCAATATCCAAACCAGCCCGGCCGACTTCTTGCGGCGGAAATTTGCCATCGAATCGGCGGAGGCGAAACACCGATGATCCGTACTCTCTTTTTCGCGCTAGGTTGCTCGTATCTGCTCAGTGCTGCACCGCCGCCTATTGTACGCGCGGCAGTCGCGTCGCCCCGGCCAATCATTGTCGGACAAGGCGTGCGTGTCAACGTCACCGTCCTGGTGCCTAACTACTTCCTTGGCGCGCCGGGATTCCCGGAGTTGAATGTCGAGAATGCCATCGTTGTTCAGCCCCAAGAGACGCCGCAAAACAGCAATGAAACAATCAACGGCCAGACATTTGCCGGAATTGGGGTTACGTATCTTATCTATCCCCAGCAGCCGGGAACATTCAAACTTCCCGCAGCAGCAGTAACTGTGAAATACGCCTCCAACCCACCCGAATCGACCGAAATGCGTCTGCCGCTGCCGGCGGTCTCGTTCGAGGCAATAATTCCCCCTCAGGCAGCGAATCTCGACTACTTTCTTCCCACGACTTCGTTTGTAGTCACACAAAAGTTCGACAAAGCGTTAAAGAATCTTAAGGTAGGCGACACCATTACGCGTACGGTCACGATCACCGGTTCAAAACTAAAGGCGATGCTCATTCCGCCCATCAAATTCCAGGTACCCGATGGAATTGATGTTTACCCGAAGCAACCCATGGTGAACGACATCAAGAACGATCGTGGCGAGTTCGTGGAAGGCAAGCGGGTCGATTCCGCTACCTATCTCATTCGCAAAGAGGGCGATTACACACTGCCTGCTATTCAGATCGAATGGTGGAACTTGGCAGCCGGTAAGGTGCAGACCGCCAGCCTTCCGCCGACGCGTTTCACGGCGGCTCCCAATCCCGACTACCGCCCTGAACTTGCTCCGGAACCCGAACCGGTTGTCACTCGCGCAGTTGAAAAAACGAACCCATTTTATCCGCTATTAGGAAAAATTGCCGGTATCTCATTGATAGTGTTAATTTTGGTGTGGCTTTGGGTTCGTTTCGCTCGGTGGATTGGGCGGCGTTGGCGGACCTCTCGGGCGGCTTACCGGGAGTCCGAGGCCGCTCACTTCAGCCGGCTTCGAAAAGCCTGTCGCGCTCGAAACGCCAAAGATGCCTATCCGTTATTCCTCTCCTGGCTGAGCCGGTTTAAGCCTGGAGTCAGCGTGGATCGATTCTTATTAGAAGCAGCCGATGACAACCTGACCTACCAATTCGAAGCACTAGCTTCAATGCTTTACAGCCGATCACGTGCAGCCACTTGGTCAGGGAACCATATGATTGAAGCATTACAACACGTGCGTTCGCGGCGTTCGGCGGCAAACTTTTCACGGCATACTCTTCCGCCCTTGAATCCAGTTGGGCGGCCCTGAGTACTTAATGAATCCACGCGGATTGTAGCGGCATCTAGAGGCGAACGTATGGCCAAACCCAGCCGCTCCAAACGGCAGCAGCCAAAATCGCCACCACCGCCACCAAAGCGGAATTCCACGAATAAGCTGCTCCTGATATCAATCTTGATTTTGGTTGTACTCGGCACAAGTTGGGCTCTGCATTCGCGGCGCCGCAGTATGCCGATGCAAACCGCACATGCGATGGCCGCGGCTTCGGAATCTAAGGTGAATTTCGGCCCTACGATTCCGAATAAACGTCCGGCTCCAGGACCTTCGCCACAAGGCATGACGTGGATTCCTGGCGGCGAATTTTCTATGGGCGCACAGGATCCGCCGGATATGGATGAAGTCGGCATGAAGGCAACAGTCGATTCACGCCCTATTCATCGTGTGTACGTCGATGGGTTTTATATGGATAAAACCGACGTTACGAATGCGGAGTTTGCCAAATTCGTGAAGGCAACTGGATATGTCACCGTCGCCGAACGCACGCCACGCGCCGAGGACTTTCCGGGAGCGCCGCCGGAGAATCTGGTCGCGGGATCGGTCGTGTTTTCTCCGCCAAATCATCCTGTCCCGCTGAACAATCATTTCCAGTGGTGGGATTATGTTCACGGGGCTAACTGGCATCACCCATTGGGACCAAGCAGCGATATCAAAGGCAAAGAGAATTATCCAGTTGTGCAAGTGGCTTACGAGGATGCCCTTGCATATGCGAAGTGGGCGGGCAAGCGGCTACCGACAGAGGCAGAGTGGGAATTCGCAGCCCGTGGAGGGCTCGCCGGAAAACCGTTTGTTTGGGGCGATGAATTCCGGCCCAACGGTAAGTGGATGGCCAACACGCATCAAGGGCAGTTTCCGGTAAGTGATACCGGCCAGGACGGTCACGTCGGACTTGCAGCCGTTGCACAATTCCCAGCTAATGGTTACGGTCTCTACGACATGGCTGGAAATGTCTGGCAGTGGACGAGCGATTGGTATCGGCCCGACTATTATCAGGAATTAGCGGGAGCTGGCGGTGTGAACCGCAATCCTCAGGGACCGGGGACATCGTACGACCCGTCCGAACCAAATCAGCCGAAGAAAGTTCATCGCGGCGGATCGTTTCTATGTACGGACCAATATTGCTCTCGTTACATCGTGGGCACGCGTGGTAAGGGCGAGCCAGATACGGGAACTAATCACTTGGGCTTTCGGTGCGTGATGACTGTTCAGGAATACGACAAGAGCAGCCATTCCTGAGTGCCGGCGCACCCGGGGAATCAGCCCCCGGCGCTGGCTGCTGCTCGTTCGGAACAACGATCAATCGGCAGCCAAGTGCTTTTCTGTTTTGAAGCGCGAATTTGCTGAAGCAACATTTGATATTGGTCATGATCCCTGAGCTTGTCCAGTCGCGCATCGGCTCCTGTCCATAGCGCGACAGGATCGCGCCGTCGAATTGCCTCTGCCAATGACGCAAGCGCTTCACTGTGACGCTTCATTCCGGAATAAACTATGGCCTGCCAGTAAGGAGAAACATGTCCATTCTGACCTTGAGCAGATAGTTCGCTAAGGGCCTGCTCAGCCTCGGCGCGGCGATTCATTGTGGCATATATATGTCCAATTCCGCTAAGAGCCATCGCTTGAAATCCGGGACAATGGCGCACATTTTCAAGCTCGACAATTGCTTCTTCCCACATATCGAGTTGCTCGTATGCGAGCGCAAGGAGAATCTGCGCAGGGGCAAAGCAGGGCGTAAGAACCAGAATCTTCCAGCACTGATCAACGACTCCTTGGAAATCGTGGGCTGCATGCAGACAGGCCGCAAACTGCAAGCTGGTTGAAAAGGAAAGTGGATCGAGAGTGATAGCGCGGCGGCACGCATCAAGCGCCTCTTCATGGCGGCCTGCGATCGACAGCAGCGAAGCGCGAAGGGTATGTGCGGAGATCGAGTCCGCATCAAGGGTGAGCGCTCGGTTTACAGCGTCATGGGCACTCTCCCAATCCCAATCGAACAATATTTTCATGCGGCCTTCCGATACATGCGCGGGTGCCAGATCCGGGCTGTTCCGAAGAGCAAAATCAACCGACGCTCGAGCCTGCCCGGCTAACTTGGACGAACCCAAAGAACCGAGCAATGCGAGTTGGCAGTATGCATCGGCAATGCCGGTGTGAGCTAGCGGTGCACACGATTCGTCGTCGGCCGCAGCCTTAAAAAAGGCAAGCGCTTTGTAGATATCGTCCTCAGTCAACTTGTCGAGAAAATAATGGCCCTTCAAAAAGTCTTCACGTGCTACGTTCTTCACTGAGATTGGCGATGAAGTCTGTTTTGAATCGCTTTCTATTACTTCTTCCACGGGCGCGCTAAAACGATACCCAAGGCCCGGCCGGGTTTCAATGAAATGACAATCGCGAGATGATTCCCCCAACACCTGCCGTAATGAATTGACCGCGGTATTGAGCCCGTGTTCAAAGCTGACATGCGAATCGGGCCAAAGGAAATTGAAAAGCTCTTCTCGCGTTACCAATTCGCCAGGGCGTCGGAGCAAGAGTTCGAGCACGCGGAAGGGCTTACGTTGCAGTCCGATTCTGACTCCCCGTTTTCGCAATTCAAATCGAGCAAAATCGACCTCATATTCACCGAACCGAACTTTTCTGCCTAACATACCGGCACAACACCAACGACCATCTCACTCTGACCTGCGGATTCTTGAGCTTTTCTTGACCATCTTGAACCCAAAATTCTTCGTCTCTCAGTTGTACGGATGTTGAACCCGAATGGTTCTGTTGAAACAACCGTCGGAAGGAAATTATTCATGAGTTTTTCAAGTCGCTTGTTTAGTTTTGCCGCGGTCGCAGCGCTTGCCGGTGCGGGTATCATACAAGGTGCGCAGCAAGGCACGTTCCATTTGTCGAATCCCGCATATTGGGGTCAGGCATTGTTACAGCCTGGGGATTATAAGATTTTGCTGCCAGATCCTTCACTTGAGCAAAGGCAATTGAGAGTCGTCGGAGCGGACAGAACGGTCTTTGAGCTGCCGCTTACGACCTATTACGGAGACCTTTCGTCTAGAAGTTATTTGAAACTATCAGAGATCGATGGCAACTACTTTGTACGCGAATTCACGTCCGGTAATACCGGCAAGAAGTTTACATTCTCCGTACCAAAGAGCGCTCGACACCTGGAAACGACAAAGAGATCGGACAGCGCCGTCAACGTGGCTGTTAACTGAGAAGTAGTAATGTGACGGTTTCTCGTCAAATGTTCGATCTTGGAACCGTCACATTCCGAAACTGAGACTCGCGTAGGCTAGTTGCCTGCTGTCTGGAGCATCAGCGGGTTTCGTGCATGCGGTGTGGGAGCGGTCAGCACCTGCACGAAGAACTTTGCAAAGCGTGGCATGTCTACATCGATTTGAGCATGAACAAGGCGTCCGTGAGCACTTGGCTTTACTTCGTCAGACCATGTCAAGGTGTCTCCATATCCAGCTCCGTGATCCACGTTGACGTCCATATAAACCTGCTTTTCGCGCGTGATTAGGCCTGTGTCGAGCCACGCAGCTGCCGCCAGTTCATCCCACAAGTAGCTGTGCTGCGGCTCAGAGTATTTAGCAATGTATTGTGCGACAGGCGTCTGCACCTTCGCAATATCTTGCAGCATCTGTGCAGTCAATTGTGTCTTTACCGAAACATCGACAGTTGTCGAGACAATGGACGGCCACGGCGCGCGCAGCACGATGTGCGCGGCCTCCGGATCAAACCAGAGATTGAATTCGCGCCGCGGATCGTTCACGATCTCCGGATCTTCGCTCTGCGGATTCAGGCTCCCGCCCATGAACACCAATCCATTGCTCAGCTCCGCAAGATGTGGATCGAGACCGAGCGCGAGCGCCAGGTTTGTCATTGGGCCGCCCTCGTAGATGGTCACTTCGTGAGGATGTTCATGAACCATCCGCACAAGGAAATGCGCAGCGTCTTCACTCGATGGCTGCTTTTGGGGTTTTCCCTCTCGCAGTGGCGGAATTTCGCTTTGTGCGTGACTTCGCGGTCCTGGAGTCCATGCGCCCTGGTAAACGACTCTTCCATATAGTTGTTCCCACAGTTGCGTCTCGTGCTGCCTTCGTACAAGCGGCAACGCGGCGCCGGGAACCACAGGGATATCCGTGCGCCCGATCAGTTCCAGCAATCGCAAGGCGTGCAACACTTCCTCATCCCTCCACGCGTCGCCAGTTACCACTGTGATGCCAAGCGTCTCCACGTGCGGTGCTTGCAACAACAACAAGATCGACGCCATATCCGTGCCGCCAGGGCCCGCCGCGTCCTGATCAATCACGACGTAACGTATGTCCTGAGCGTGGACAACGCCAGCCGACAGAAGCGCGGCGCCGATCCTAACAACGTTTCCGATCGAGCTCATTTGCGTCTCGTCACGAATTGTATGCCAATGCGATGACGCTGACCGCGCCGATATAGAGCAGGAACATCAACATCAAAAAGATTCTTGCTTTTGTGCGCGCCCCTGCAAATTCGCGCCATACCAGCACGCCCCAGAGTGCCGCAACCATAGGAGCCGACTGTCCGATTGCGTATGAAATGGGAACACCAACAAATCCAGCGGCAATCAAATTGAAACAGCCGCCGAGGCCCCAAATTATACCCCCAAGGATGCCTAGAACATGATCGTTAGATCGAGCCGTCCAATATTCACCCACTGACACACGTGGACCCACCAACGGTCGGCGCATGAAGTAGACGTTTATCCCGAAGCAGCAGATGAATGCACCCAGACTAAAAAGCGCTGCTACTGAATACGGCGTAAGTGGATGACCGGCTGTTAGCGATCGTGCTTCGAAAGGCGCGAAACCGCCCATGAGAATTCCCGAGATGACGTTAACAACAATCCCTTTCCTGGTAGTAGTGCCTCCGGTGTCTCGTAAGTTCTTATATGCTCCGGCATCGGAGAGAATGGCGGCAACCGCCAATAAGAGGCCGATACAAAGATATGCGATATTGCCTTTCGGCTGCAGGATATAGCTGAGTACCACACCCTCCACTACTGCGATACCGATTGCGATTGGAAAGGCAATCGCCAAGCCCGCGATATCGATTCCAGCGACCAACAGAAGATTGGCAATGTTAAAAATGAATCCCGCGATAAGCGCGAGAAAAATGTTACTCAGATCGGACAGGCGCAGATTTATGAGGAATGCGTCGCCCGTCCCGCCGGTACTGCCAAGTGTAAATGCAAAGACAAACGAACAGATCACGACTCCGACGATGTAATCCCAATAGAACAGTGCAAAGGGATACTTCTTTGTGCCCTTGTATGTGTTCGCCCAGGAGCCCCAGAACACCGCACTGAGAATGGTTAGCGTTAGCGCAACTGAAAAACTTCCTGGCGAGTACATACGGAACGACTCTCCTATGGCAACTGAATTACGATAAGCGTTTGAAGATTATAACTTTCCTATTTGTCTTAAACGCAGCGGCCACTCTGAACGCCCAGCGAGGAAAGAGTCCGACGGCCCGCGAAATCGTGTCGTTAATTCAGCAGCACAGCGGCGTCCCATGGGACGGACCGACGGTCGATACCTTCAAGGCGGGAGATCCCGATACGGCCGTGACAGGAATTGCCACCACAATGATGGCAACCTTTGATGTGCTGAAGCGCGCCGCGGCGAACCATGCCAACCTGATCATCACCCACGAGCCGACATTTTATAGCCACGAAGACCAAACCGAATCGTTCAAAGCGGCAAACGATGCCGTGTGGCGCGAAAAAGAGCGGTTCATTAAAGACCATCAACTCGTGGTGTGGCGCTTTCACGACCATTGGCACACGCGCCGACCGGACGGGATTCTCGATGGGATGACGCACGCGCTAAATTGGCAGGAATATCAGAGAGGCGATGCGCCTAACTTATTCGTCCTTCCGCAGACAACGTTACGCGAACTGGCAAAGAATATACAAGAACGGATCGGAATCAAGGTTCTGCGTGTGGTGGGTAATCCGAATTTACAAGTCATCAAGGTTGCACTCGCTCCCGGCGCGTCCGGAACACAACGACACTTAGAGTTCTTGAGGCGCGATGACGTAGAGGTGCTTGTGATCGGCGAAGTGCCTGAGTGGGAAACTATTGAATACGTCAGCGACGCGGCGGCGCAAGGCCGGAAGAAGGCGCTGATCCTGATGGGCCACATCCCGTCAGAACAGGCCGGAATGGCGAGCTGTGCCGAATGGTTGAAAACATTTATTAGCCAAGTTCCGGTAGTGTTTGTCCCTACAGCCGAGCCGTTTTGGGTCCCCTGAAGGAGCCCTAGTCCCTGTCGCAACTTTCGAGAAGATTAGAATCATCCCATGAGCGCTCGCGCTACTGAATCAGAAAACAAAGCACTGATCCGACGATGGTTCGATGAGGTGTGGAATCACGGCCGTCAAGACATGATCGAACAATTGCGTGCGCCGGATGCAATTGCGACGGGCTTGGGCGAGCAAAATGCGAGAAGCGAAGGGCCGGCACCCTTCAAGGCGTTTTTTGCCAATCTACGCGCCGCTCTTCCAGATCTGCGTATAAAGATCGAGGATATTCTGGCGGAAGAAGATAAAGTCGCTATTCGACTATCGGCTGAGGGGACCCACTCGGGCAAGGGCTTTGGGGCTGATCCCACCGGGCGCAAGGTTCAATTCACCGGAATTACCATTGCCCGAATTGCGAATGGAAAAATCGTCGAATCGTGGAACAGTATCGATCAACTTCGCTTGCTGACACAGCTTGGGGTAATTGGCGCGCACGCCGGGCCTGATCGATTTCTTGGAACGCACCCTTAATTTTTTCGACATGGCTAACGTTATTACTCCTTCGGCAACATACGATGTCGTGATTGTTGGATCGGGCGCGGGCGGCGGTGTTGCGGCACAAGTGCTCGCAAACGCTGGCGCCAAGATTTGCATGCTCGAAGCCGGTGCTCATTTCGACTGTACGAAGAACTCAAAGATGTTCGAGTGGGCGTATCAAGCTCCCCATCGAGGCGCAGCGACGCGCGACATGCCTTTGGGGTATTTCGACGCGACTCTGCTTGGCGGTTGGCAAGTGCCGGGAGAGCCGTACACCAATGCCCCGGGATCGGCGTGGATGTGGTGGCGGGCGCGAATGCTGGGAGGGCGAACGAATCATTATGGCCGCATATCGCTGCGCATGGGGCCCTATGACTTCAAGCCATACAGCAGAGACGGCAAAGGTGCGGACTGGCCCATCTCCTACGAAGATCTGGCGCCCTACTATGACAAGGCGGAAGAACTAATAGGTGTTTTTGGTTCTAACGAAGGACTCGAAAATGCACCTGACGGCAAGTTTCAGCCACCTCCGGCGCCGCGTGGATACGAAAAGATCATCAAGGCCGCCAGCGACAAGCTGAAAATTCCGTGCGTGCCTTCGCGGCTTGCCATTCTGACGCGCCCGCTGAACGGGCGTCCCGCGTGCCACTACTGCGCTGAATGCGGCCGATCATGCGGAGTCAACGCGAATTTCAGTTCGCCGGGCGTTCACATTTTCCCCGCGATGAAAACCGGAAATCTTGAACTGCGCACGAATGCCATGGTGCGTGAGGTTCTAGTCGGTCCGGACGGACTGGCGCGCGGCGTTTCATACATCGACAAGAGCAGTCGCCGGGATGTCGAAGTTCGCGCCAAGATCGTCGTGCTGGCGGCCAGTTGCTGTGAAACCGCCCGCATTCTCCTCAATTCGAAGAGCGGACAATTTCCGAGTGGTCTCGCAAACTCTTCTGGTTTGGTAGGGCGTTACGTCATGGACACGGTGGGGTCCTCGGTAAGCGGCTTCCTTCCGATTTTGCAGGATCTTCCGCCGCGCAATGAAGACGGTGTTGGCGGAATGCATCTTTATATGCCGTGGTGGCTGTACAAGGAGCAGAAGGCGGGCAAATTGGACTTCGCCCGCGGCTATCACATTGAGATAGGTGGTGGCCGGCGCGCCCCAGGAACGGGTGCGATGGGCGGTTACGCTGAGCGATATCTGGGCGGTGGGTATGGCACCGAGTTAAAGCAGAACCTACGAAAGCTTTATGGATGTGAAATCCACTTTGCCGGGCGCGGCGAGATGATCCCCAACGAGCAGAGCTATTGCGAACTAGATCCGAATGTCGTCGATCAGTGGGGCATCCCGGTCCTGCGTTTTCACTTCAAGTGGAGCGACGACGAGATTCTGCAAGCGAAACACATGCAGGAGACCTTCAGGTCACTGATCGAGGCGACCGGTGGCATCGTGACGCAACATTCCGGACCCGAGAGAAATTGGGGGATTGAACATGGAGGCGAAGTAAAGCATGAGGTGGGAGCAACCAGGATGGGCAACGACCCCAAAAAATCTGTTTTGAATCAATACTGCCAAGCTTGGGATGTCAAGAATCTTTTTGTTACCGACGCCGCCCCGTTCGTCAGCAATGCTGACAAAAATCCGACTCTGACGATATCGGCGCTTGGGTGGCGCACGTCTGAATACATTGCGGATCAGGTGCGAAAGTTGAATGTAAAGGTTTAAACAATATTTAAGCTAACAATCAACGTAGTTTTAGTTCTGCGTAGTTCCGTTCCAACTCGGCGCAAAGCATCTCGACAACGAATTCGTGGTCCTCTCTTTGTGGCAGGCCGGAGACCGTTATCGAGCCGATGACGCCAGTTCCCAAAATGCTTAGAGGAAACGATCCGCCATGTGCCGCGTAGTCATTGAGTGCGAGACCGAACCTGTCAAGAAGCGTGACCTTCCTGTGTTCCAAATCCAGGCCCATTCCGTACGAGCTGCGGTGGAAACGTTGCACCACATTGGCTTTACGGCGCGCCCATTCTACGTTATCGGGCGTACTACCGGGAAGCGTGCTAAAAAACAGGTGTCGGCTGAAATGGCGAATATCGATCACAAGCGGAAAGCTTCGTTCGCGGGACGCGTTTCGAATGCGACTCCCTAGGTTCCATGCATCGTCTTCATTGAAGGCTCTAAATTGAAGAGTTCTCTCTTGCAGCGCAATTGCCGCTAAATCATCGCTCGTTGCCATATTGTCCTTCAATAGAAATACCAGCCAAGTCGTCGGGATGCCCAAGACGCAAGCCGGTAGCGCAAATGCACGAGTTCGCTAAGATGTACGCCAACAGATTCGAAGTATCGAAACATTCTCGGTGGCGTTTTAATCCAACCTGGGTTACAAAGATGTCTTATTCGAGAGCAGGAGAAAAGTCGCATGTGGAGT
This sequence comes from Bryobacteraceae bacterium, assembly GCA_035652115.1. Taxonomy (GTDB): domain Bacteria; phylum Acidobacteriota; class Terriglobia; order Bryobacterales; family Bryobacteraceae; genus Bog-105. The sequence continues at coordinate 11,621 of DASREJ010000235.1, read as the reverse complement.
AGTCGGACAGGTGAAGCAAGTACGGGAAATCCCTCTCTAGGGAACACCCCGACTTCCGGCAATGAGCCGGGAGCGACCGGAGCGGAAGGGGTCGGACGTGTTACCAATGTCGCCATTATCGGGAAAGGAATGGTGATCAAAGGCGAGATCGATAGCAAGGAGAGTCTCCACGTCGACGGTGAGGTGGAGGGCACTCTTCGAATGGCCGGTTGCCGTTTAAGCGTGGGCCGTGAAGGGAAGTTGGGAGCCAATGTAACGGCTCGAGAAATCGAATTGCTGGGGACGGCGCAAGGCGACCTTCAAGCAACCAGCAAAATCACGATACGAAAGGGGGCTCGGCTGGTTGGCGATCTTAGGGCTCCCGGAATTCTCATTGAAGAGGGCGCGTATGTGAAGGGCAAAATAGAAATTATCAACAGCAGCACTGACGCTGTTCTAGGCGCTGCTGCCCCTCAAACGAATGTCCGAAAGGCAGCCGCCGGATAGTTTAAATTACTTCAGTGAATATGTTGCCCCCGCCGTAAATTCGAAAGAATTCTTCTTGAATCCCGGCGGTGGATCGTTCAGGAAATTGTCTAACGCGCCGAGCGTAAGACCGAAGTGATGATAGACCGGGAAAGTTAGCGTTGCGTTGCCGAACGCTGAATATGCACTAGTGTCGTTCCAGGCTGGCGTGAAAGCTCCCTGCTCGTTGAATTGAATTCCGTGCGCGAAAGTGTGGAGATACGTTTCGCCAAAAATTGAGCTGATCAGATTTTTGTTTTGGCTCGAAAGAGCGAAACGCTGCTCGACGTAGTCCACGCTTCCCTTAAAATCAAGTTCCTGGGCAGCAGTCTTGAAGACGACAAAGCCCAGGCCGCCGCCATACGTTTGTTGCAGATCTAAGCCTTGCGAAAAATTGTGATCAAAGATAGCCTGCGCAAACGCGAACACCCTGGGAGAAAGATACCAATCTTGTTCCAGACCAATGTGGTAAAGCGAAGTCTTGACCGTTGGTGTACCGGGCTGAGTCAGCTTTCCATAGGCCTGCGTGTAGTCGAAAATAGTGCGCCGCCGTAGATTGAGCCAATCTTCGGCCGGAACGCTACGAACGAAGCTCGCGGCTGCCGTATAGGTATGGTTGTTCTGAGTTGCTTCCGTCAACGACAGACCGGCGGTCAAACCGCCCTTCCAACCTTTAATCAGGCTACTCCGCCGAAACGCCTTCTGGTACTCGGCCTCGGGAACGATATTTCCGATATCGCCGACGGGCATAGTCTGCGGCGCACCCTGAGCACTCTTTATCGCCAATTGGTGATTTGTCGCGTCCAGCGTGCCATGACCGACAGCCGTGTTTTCTTTTTTAAGAGGCTTCAGGTTTTTTGGAATAGCGGCGAATGCCTGTGAAGAATGGAGTTCCTGCACCTTGGCCCATTCCATGGTTACTTCGCCGATTAGATTACTCTTAAACACTAGAGATGCATCGGTTGCACTTTCCATTTGTCCGATGAGTTTTTCGCCATCCGTCAAAATGAGCACATCCGGATCCGCGGCGGGACTGCCGCCCCTTCCGCCGACGCTCTGGCTGGCTTTGGAGGCTGCCTCCTGCGATAAGCCCACATTTAAGGAAAGCAATGACAGAAATAAAAGATAAAGAAGTTTCATGTGTTCTCTAGTTCGCCAATTTATGCATTCAACGCTGCGAAAGATCAGAACGATTTTTTTTGGGGATGGTTTCCTGCCAGTGTTGTAAAAGCGAGTTGTTTGGTGGTTGTGGAGGTGGAGCGGAGCGAGCAACTAAATGTCAGTTAGTAAACGAATTAGTGGAATGAACTGGCGGCTTGGGCGTCTCGAGAGAGAGAGTCGGACGTGGCAAAGCCATGGCTTACATGGAAATTTTGAATCACACTCTATTTTTTGACATTAGACATTGCAGATTGTCCGTAAAATTTAGTTGCAATGAGGATGTCATCCACGCACAAAACTGAACGTATGCTCATCGACGGATTGCGAGCGTGGAATAACTGTGCTGACCCTGCTGTACTCGCGCTTATGGATCTACACAAATGTTGTAGTTTGCTTTGGAGGAGAGAAGATGAAAAACCGGCTTAGGTGGTTGACGGTTACGGCGGTATGCACGGGGCTGTACATGGGGACCATGGCCTACGGGCAGACGGCCAACAAGGCAGCCAAGCAAAGCTCGTCGGGAGAAGATGAATATCCGGACCTGGTGGAAATCGATCCGTTCGGAGGGGTTCAGCTCAACGCGCAAGTACAGCGCGGCTTGACCACGAAGCTGGTGGACGGCGGCGTGGGCGGAATCCGCATCGCATTTAATCCAGCCAAGTATCTGGGGTTGGAGTTGTGGGCCGATTACGCGCAAGCGAACGTAGAATTCCGCACCTCAAGCGGGGTGTATCCGGCTGGCTTCGGCGCGCTCGCGGGCTCACCGCTGCCAACCTATAGTTTCGGGTCGCGCAACTACTATTTCGGCTTAAACCCGATTTTCAATCTGCGGCCGCGCGGTTCCAAAGTGCAACCGTATTTAACGGTGGGTGTCACGGGCATTTTGTTCTCGCCCACCGACACGGCCCAAGGGCTGGCGCGCAGCACCACGCAACAGGCGCTCTATCATTCCGGCAATCTGGGCGACAACCTGCAAGTGGGCATCAACTATGGCGGTGGCGTGAAGTTCCACCTGTCCGATCATGTGGGCTTGCGTTTGGATGGACGCGGGTTCTGGTCGCGTAATCCAACTTACCAACTGCCGAATTATCCCGATGGCGGCATCTATATTCCGGCGAAAGACAAGCTGAACAGCTTCCAGGGCACGCTTGGTTTGGTGTTTTATCTGGGCCAGAGCAAGTGCCCGCCGATGCCGACACCGCCGCCTCCGCCCGCGCCACTACCGACGCCGACGATTTCGGGTGGCGAAGGCACCATCTGCCAAGGTAAGCCGGTAACGTTGCATGCCACTATACAGGCTCCCGCTGGACGCAACATTACTTATGAGTGGACATTGAACGGCGCGGCACAGACGGCCAACGGTCCGGACCTGACGTTCACGCCGAATAACACCGGCACCTTCACGGCGCAAGTGACAGTGCGTGACACCACGCCGCCGCCGCCGCCGATGGAACGGCCGAAGAAGTTCCCGGTGCGTTGCTGGATTCAACCGCCAGCTCCGGCTCCGGTAGCTCCGGTGACGGCAACGGCTTCGGTGACGGTCAGCGAGGCAGCGCCGACAATCAGCAGCGTGGCAGCCGATCCGAACACGCTGTCCTGCGCAGCCATGACGACGGGCACGCATACGGCGCAACTGACAGCGCAGGCCTCGAGTTCGGCTTGCGGCGGCAACTTGACCTACAAGTGGACGGTCAGCGAAGGCAGCGTGAGCAACGACAGCAGCGCGAACGCCACCTTCGATGCCTCGACGCTGAACTTCCCGCCGAGCACGGAAGGCCAGAGCAAGTCGGTAACGGCGACGCTGACGGTGACGGACGAGACGGGCAAGACGGCCACGCAATCGACCACCATCACGGTGAACTGCAATCCGCCACAAGCGATCCGGCTGGACGATGTGGTGTTTGCCAAGAACAACGCGCGTGTGAACAACTGCGGCAAGCGGTTGTTGATTGATGACGCGGCGCGCAGAGTGGCGAGCGGCGATTACGACATCGTGCTGGTCGGCCATCGCGACAACGATGAACGGGCGACTCTGCCTGGACGGCGCGGACGGCGTGGATCGCCGGAAGCGGGCCAAGGGCTGGATGAAGCGCGTACGCTGAATGCGGCAGCAGTGCTGACGGGTGGCGGTGGAACCTGCGGCAACGTCGATCCATCGCGGGTACGTGTGGATTGGGTGGGCACGGATCAGACCTCTGAGACGCGGCCGGGACAGTGCGTGACGTCGAACATCAAGGAGCGGAAAGGCTCGACGGTGAGCGACGCCGACAAGAACCGGCGCGTAGAGATCTACCTGGTGCCACGCAACAGCCAAACGCTGCCGCCGGCGGTGAAGAACATCAAGCCGCTGCCGGAGAGCGAAGTGAAGGCACTCGGCTGCCCCAAATAGACCCTAGTCAGTCCTAGAAAAAAGGCCGTTCGGTTAACCCCGAACGGCCTTTTTTGATGCCCTGCGAACCGCGACTCTTTTGCCGCGAAAAGAAAACTACGACAATAGTCTCTTAGTTGGGCGGCTTTTCCATCCGCTGTTTTAGTTGGGATTCGCTCTCATACTGCCGAAGCGTCTGAAGAAGAAGGTCGGATAGAACACGCGCATACTGCGGACTTACGTAGATGCGGGTGTGGATCCCGCCGTCTTGTTGGCCAAACTCAATCAGAAATTCAAATGGATTGTGACCAATCTGGAAGAAATTTGCGTAGCGGCCCTCTTTGGCACTAGCGCTCTTCGCGGATTGACGATGCTTGGATTCTTCTGAGGCCACAGATTTCGCCTATTGTGTCCTATCGTCCGAGTATTCCTATCTGACCTTCCCGTAACGGATACTTTGACGCGCATTTTCTGCGCGGGCTTTAAAATTCCGAGTTTCACGTTGACACATGAAACGAACCCGACTTTCGGCATCTTGGCCAATCAGACTAGCTAAGCGGACGAACTTGTGTTGACTCCGGCAAGCAGCACCTACCGGTAAAAATTTTATGCGACGGTCAGGAGAAATACGGATTTGGTTCAGGTTCAATTCATATGAATATAGGAGCCACTTATCGCCCGTAACCGCTTTTTCGGAAAGGAATAAAATGCCGAGAGCCGATGAGATCCCTCCCCCGATGGTGATGGCAAACTCCCGATCGGAGTGGAATCAAAGCACCATAACACCCTCTACCCCTACCCATCAGCCGACTCTCGACCGTCCGGCTTTGTGTCTTTCCGACGAGATAGTAGGTACATCAGTTCAGATTCAATCGATCAAACGGTGCATAGATCGTGTGGCGCCTTGCGACGCGACTGTGCTAATCACCGGTGAGACCGGCACCGGGAAAGAATTGGTGGCGCACAGATTGCATCGCATGAGCAATCGAAGAAATGGCCCTCTGATTTCAATCAATTGCGCAGCTATTCCAGACAGCCTTATTGAGAGTGAACTATTCGGTTTTGAAAAAGGCACTTTCACCGGGGCTGCTTCGCGGCAAGAAGGCCGGTTGCTTCAAGCGAATGGCGGCACACTTTTCCTGGACGAAATCGGTGATTTGAGCGCTTCAGCACAGGCGAAGATTTTACGCGTGTTGGAACAGAGGGAGGTCCAGCCGCTTGGTTCACGGACTACTCGCATCATGGATGCGCGGATCGTGGCGGCGACGAATCGCAATCTTGAGCAACTCGCAACTACAGATAGCTTCCGGTCAGATCTCTTTTTCCGGCTTAGCGTAATCAATGTGCACATTCCGCCTCTACGTGAAAGACCAGAAGATATCCCGCCCATTGCCGTGCATATTCTTCGCCAAATGGCCATTCAATATGCGCACCCCTTCGTAAGTTTGACGGCCGGGGCTCAAGCGTATTTGCAGCAGCTACCTTGGCGCGGAAACGTCCGCGAACTCAGAAACTTTCTGGAACGTGCCTTACTGTTCAGTAACTCAGAGCAGATTACGGAGCACGATGTCGGGGAGATGTATCATTCCACAACCAACTGGCAAGGGGGAACAGTGTCATCTCTCGCCGCGGATTTCGAAAGCGACATCCAAACTGGGCGGCGGACCGCCAGGACAAGTTCGCGAAGCCGCAAAGTGGCTTCATCGCAATGCTCTGAGCTGACTGAGTTGCGCAACGCTTTGGAGCAAACTAAATGGAATAAAACAAAGACCGCAGAAGTTTTGCAGTGGTCGCGCATGACGATTTACCGTAAGATCGTGCAATACGACTTACATCCGCCCGAGCAGTAAGTAGATCCCGAAATCGAATCTTCCAATCCAGATACGGACTAGAGCAAAGCTTCTTAGACGCTGCCGCCCGACAGAAATTTTGAAGCGCCTCTAAGAAGCGCGCATCAAAACTATGCCAAAATCAACGCCTAAAAATCCGGGAGAGTTGCAGAATTGCGCCAGAAGCAAGTTCTGTGCAGGTTCGCGTTGATGGTGGCGGAACGCCCTGCTTGAAGCATTGGGCCGTCTCTGAACAGTTCGCTAACGTGGAGGCTTTACTAATGTCGAGATATTTCGCTGAGTTTGTGGGGACATTCGTGCTCGTTTTCGGAGGATGCGGCGCCGCCGTATTGGCAGGCGACAAAATCGGATTCGCCGGAATTGCGTTCGCCTTCGGCCTTTCATTACTTGCGATGGTCTACACAATAGGGCATATTTCGGGTTGCCACATCAATCCCGCGGTTACGCTTGGTTTGTTTATCAGCAACAAGATGGACCGGCGTCACTTAGTGGGATATTGGGTCGGTCAGATTTTGGGCGCCATTGTTGCTGCTGCGTGCCTGCTGGCTATCGCGAAAGGAACCCCCATTGGATATGATCCATCGGTACTGGGATTTGCGGCAAACGGCTATGGGGCGCATTCTCCCGGCCATTACGGATTGGCCGCGGCGGCGCTGACGGAAATCATACTCACGTTCTTTCTGGTCTTGACGGTGATCGGGGCAACAGATCTCAAGGCACCGGTGGGATTTGCCGGCATTCCGATTGGTCTCGTTTTGGTCCTAATTCATCTGGTGGGCATTCCGGTGACTAACACGTCCGTGAACCCGGCACGAAGCATCGGACCAGCGCTATTCGTTGGGGGATGGGCCTTAGAGCAGCTTTGGCTATTTATTCTTGCGCCGCTCGCAGGCGCAGCGCTTGCGGCCGCCGTTTATCGCGCCTTTGCCGTGCCGACCCTTACAACCAGACAAGCAGAGCGAGCACTTCCGTCCGAACAGGAAGAGCGGCTTAAGAGCCGCGCCGCTCCGTGAGGCCGACGCCTAGTTCGAAACTAGATTAATTTTTATCGCGTGGCGGATCAACTCGGCTGTTGTTTGCACTCCCAGGGATTGCATCATCTCGTACTTGTGAGATTCGGCAGTTCGAGTTGATATGCCCAGCAGGAATGCGACCTCTTTCATCGTTTTACCTTCGGCGATGAGTTGGAGGACTTCACGCTGCCTGGTGGTGAGCTCGACGCAGAACTTAGGCGGCTCCTTACCGGCCTCCACCAAAAATGAGATCAGGTCGTTTGCAATGAGCGGCGTTATATAAGTGCGACCGGCCAAAATCTGTTCGATCGCTTGCACGAGTTCCTCGCCAGCAGACTGCTTGAGCACATAAGCTGAAGCGCCCGCACGAAACGCTTCCGCAACCAAGTTTCGATCCGAATGCATGGTGAGAAAAACGATCTTGGAGCGGACGCCATCCTTCTTCAGAAGCCGCACAGCGTCCAGACCATTCAAGAGCGGCATCGAAATGTCCGCGACTATAACGGAAGGACTCAACCGCTTTGCGGCTTCAACAAGCGCACGCCCATCCGAGACCCGCCCAACAAACTCAAATGTTCCTTCAAGAAGACTTTGCAGCCCTTCGGCGACGATCGCGTGATCGTCAGCCAGCAGAATGCTCGCTCGGCTCATGCTTGGTCCCCTTTCAATGGCACTGTTGCCCGCACCGCAGTTCCGTCACCCGGCCGCGACTGCAATTCAAATACACCTTGCACTAAGCCCACTCGTTCAGCCATGCCAATCAGCCCCAATCCCCCTTTTCGTCGCTCTCTTTCCATCTCGAACCCACAGCCGTCATCATTAATTGAAAGGCTGATACAGTCTTGGTAAAGCGATAGCTCGACCGTCGCGTGCCGGGCACCCGAATGCTTGCTTATGTTTCGAAGAGACTCCTGGGCAACCCTGTAGAGGCAGATCGCAACGTCATCAGGTAGTACTATCGGGCATTCCGGAACCCGCAGACCAAATTTGATCTTCTGCGACACACTACATTCCGTAATCATCGCCTTGAGAGCGACAACCAGACCAGCATGTTCCAGCGTTACCGGATGCAGTTCGTGGGACAGACTTCGTATGCCGTTGGCGATGCGGCTAGTGCGTTCCTGCACTTGGCCAACTTGATGAGCCATGAAGTCCGAAATGGGAGAAAGCTGGCGTTTGATGTTACTCAACGATATCGATAGTCCTGCAATCTGCTGATTCAGATCGTCATGTAATTCGCGCGCAATGTGCCGCCGCTCGTCCTCTTGCGCCTTCATCAGGCAGCCTGCCAAATGCCTGATTTGGGCGTGACTTCTTCGCAACTCCTCCTGGCTTTTGCGTAGCGCATCTTCCGCGCGTTTCTGTTCCGTGATATCGCGCCCAATCCCCTGGAGCTCGATGCCTCCGTCGCCATCGGAAAGTACGTGTTTAAACCACTGGATCCAGCGAACGCTTCCGTCAGGGGCAATAAACTTCTGTTCACTAGGACCGGAGTGCCGGCCTTCCAAAATGCCGTTTATCAAAGTGCGAACATCACAGCGTTCCGCTTCGGGAATCAGATCTAAAAAACTTTTTCCGATTAGCTCGCCTCGCGTTTTGCCGAAGTGCCGGCAATATGCGTCGTTTACAAAGGTCAGCGTTGTGTCCGGAAGACATCGGGAGATCATTTCGGTTTGTGTCTCCACAACATTGCGATAGCGTTCTTCGCTTGCACGAAGTGCCCGCTCGGATTCACGCTGCATCGTCATGTCGGTCATGGCGCCAATAACTCGAATTGCATCCCCATTGGAGTCATAGAGGATATATCCGCGGTCCATTACCGTCGCATAGGTTCCATTCGAACGCCGGAACGAGTACTCACCCGACCAGAATTGCCGATGGTCTTGAAAGGCAGCATTAATTTCTCGCCTTATCCGCGTTCGGTCGTGCGGCTCAATGCGATTCCACCACCATTCGTAGTCTGAACCTATGGGGCAATCGGGCGAGTAAAGCCGGCGATACATTTCGTTTCGCCAAACCGTCCGGCGACGAAGGTCGCAGTCATAGATGGCATCATGGGTCGCGAGCACCACCAGACGAAAGCGTTCTTCACTTTCGCGCAATGCCAATTCAACGATCTTGCGTTCCGTGACATCGCGCACTACTAACAAAAACTTGTCTTTTCCACTTCTAACCACGCGCGTTTCGGTATGCCGCAACCTGCCATGTACAACCAGGTCGTATTCGATCGTTTGTGGCTGATCGGTCTTCGATGCGTTGTGAAACGCTTGCTGAATTTTCTGCGCAACCTTAGCGGGCAGAATGTCCCACATGTTGCGGCCTAAAAGCTCGTCTGGCGGAAACAGAAGCTGATCGTTGCTTTTGGCATGGCATTCCAAGTAAATGCCATCCTCGCTCAACAGGAACATTAAGTCCGGAATAGCTCGCAGAGTCGCACGCGACCGCTCCTCGCTGTCGCGAAGGGCGGCTTCCGTTCGCTTACGCTGCGTGATGTCCTCGTTCGATCCAATCCACTCTCTAATAGCTCCGTCTTTGTCCTTAATCGGTACTCCACGCGATTGGAACGTATTGTAAGGACCGGATTCTGTTCGAACACGGAACTCGCTTTCAAAAGGTTCTTGCGTATTTAGGGCATATCGCCAATCCTCCAAATAATGCGGTAGGTCCTCGGGATGAATCGCGCTCCACCACCCATCATTCGAACCCTTCTTACCGTTCTTTTCCCGGCGAGTGGACGTTACAACAATTGAGGTCCCGTTGGGATCGCTTTGCCACACGTCCTGAGCAGTCGCTGTTACCAATGCGCGATAGCGTTGCTCGCTTCGCCGCAACGATTCTTCTGCGAGTTCGCGGTCAATAGCGATGCCCGCGAGCCGTGTGCCGACTTCCGCAAGACGTTGTTCGGCAGGACTGGGCCCCCGACACTCCCGGCAATGCATGCCAAACGCTCCCAGTACTTTTCCTTGAGGCGACCAGATCGGCGTCGACCAGCATGCCCGCACACCGTGCGCGAGAGCAAGACCGCTGTAGTTCTTCCATACAGGGTCGATTCGAACATCTGTTACGATAACCGGTTTTTTGTGGTACATCGCAGCGCCGCAAGAACCTTCATAAGGCCCAATCGGTTTACCGATTACACCGCTGGTGTACGAGTCCGGAAGATTTGGCGCTACAGTTGCACCGACGTGTATTCCATCCTCCCCCAGAAGCAAAACACAACAGCGCGTATCGGGCGAGTGCGACTCGATTAGCAGAATAATCTCGTTCAAAATTGGGCTGAGCTGCGCGCCCGCGGCAATCATTTCGAGGATCTTATTCTCGCCAGCGCGTAACGCTTCTTCCCGCTTGAGCTCCGTAATATCGACCATGATGCCCCGTAGGCGAAATGGTCGCCCGGCACGCTGTTCGACGGTTACGATATCCCGAAGCCATACGATTTGGCCGTCCGCATGAATCATGCGGTATTCCAGTTCGTGATTCTCATTTCGGCTACTGAGATCCACGCATTTTTCTATTGTTCGATCGCGATCTTCCGGATGTAAATGGTCGAGCCAAAATGTAGGCTGATCCAACCAACATGCGGTTGGATAACCTAGTAGCCGCTCAGCTTGCTGGCTGACGAAAGTAAATCTCCACGTCGCGTAGTCGACTTCCCATACAATGCCGTCAATAGACTGAATCAGTGAACAATATCGTTCCTGAGTCTGCCGTAATGCGAACTCAGTTTGCTTTTCCTCGGTAACGTCTTCGGTGATTCCCAACAGCGACTTGACGGTTCCGTCTTCCGCCAGTTCCGGAATAAGGCGCGTTCTATATTCTTTTCCTCTGACGGAAAAGTCGCGCCGGACACTTCTCCGGCTGACAATTGCCTCGCGGCACTTCGTTTTTAATCCGTCGGCGTCGTATATTTCGGAAGCAAAATCCTGAACCTTTTTCCCCAAGAGATCTTTAGATGTTAGTCCCGAATGCTGCTCAATGACTGGATCGATGTAAGTGTAGCGGAGGTTTAGATCGAGACGAAAGATAATTTCGGAATGACTATCGCTCATTCCGCTGGATGGAAGCGAAGTAAGCTCGAACCCGCTCCTGGAGAGGATGCCCTTGCCATTCACTGAGTGCGTAACTACGTCATCTGCGATTTCAATTGCAGACTCCGTACTTCTATTGTTGCCCTGCGACACCATAATTCAATAGCCATCTGTCGCCAGGGAGCCGTAGGAGCCCACCCCGAACGAAACGGGTATTCCATTTAGAATACCTCAGTAAAGTAGCTGGTTTCGACGAAAAATACGTCTCAATCCGTCTTGTCTGGTAACGTGTTCTGGCGAATTTTGTGGGCCTCAACATAATCCTTAGCGTTCCTTAAGCGCTTCTTTAGCCTCAACCCGATACAGTCGATGTGGGTTCGATGAAGGAATTCGGTAGCCAACTATGATCGATCTTTTCTACATAACTATTACCTTACTTTTTTTCGTATTGGCGTGGGGCTTCGCCAAGGCCTGCGACCGTCTTTAAGGCAAGTTCATGGACTACGTTGTCGGAGGAATTGCAGCGGTATTTCTATTTGTTTATCTCATCTACGCGTTGCTTAAACCAGAGAAATTTTAAGCGAGTTTTGAAAAATCCATGACACCCAACGGTTGGCTGCAAATCAGTGTTTTTTTTCTAATTATTCTGGCGGCCGCTAAACCGATCGGCCTCTACATGGCGAAGCTATTTGAAGGT
>DASREJ010000234.1:0-30795 GCA_035652115.1 Bryobacteraceae bacterium | reverse complement strand
TAGCGAAAAGCCGAAACCTTCTATCGTGAGCCAGCCATCGTAGTGGACATCGCGCAGGCCTTCGAATACAGCAGGCCATTCAATATGACCGCTGCCGGGAACGCCACGGTCGTTTTCGCATGAATGGACGTGGCGCAAATAAGACCCAGCCTTGCGAATGGCTTCCGGTAGATTTTTCTCTTCGATGTTTGCGTGATAGGTGTCAAACAGAATTCCAACTCTGGGATGAGCGATCTGCGCGCACAGATCGACAGCATCGGAGACAGTATTTAAAAAGTATGTTTCATAGCGGTTGAGCGGTTCAATTGCAAGGGTGACGTCGGACTGTTCCAGTTCCGGGCCGAGCTGCTGGAAACACTCCACCGCATACTGCCACTCATCCGCCGTACGGCGGCGGCCAGGAAGGTAGCCTACGGGTGAATAAAGTGGGCCGGCAATCATGTGGCCGCCCATCTCAGCAGCGCAGCCAATACAATTTCGATAATGTTCGATGGTTTTCCTTCTGATCTCCGGATCTGTGTCGATAGTGTTTAGACCGGGCGGAACAATCGAACAGAATGTACATTCAAGGCCGTTGTTTTCGAGAGCGCGCCGAATGTCCAGATCGCGGGTTTGGGCCGGATCGATGAGAGGAAGTTCGAGTCCATCGAATCCGGCTTTTCGCAAAGATTCGAAGAGACGGATCTGACTGCGATCGAAATGGTCAGACCAGATAAACGTATTAACGCCGAATTTCACGAGTATTTACTCCATTGATGTTTTGGAAGAGGAACAACCCACTCTTTCCCGCCGTTACGAAATCTAACCTTCCGTCGCCGCCCAAATCCGCTACCGGGATCTGCATTCCTCCGCCTGTCCGGGTGCTGTAGTCGATCACATGCTTAATCCAGACGACCGCTCCATCCTCGCCCTTGCGGAACTCATACCAATAGATCCCGAGCGGCTCGCGTACGCCGGGATCGTGATCGTGGGCCATATAGCGCTTCCCGGTCAGAAAGTCTGGCTGCCCGTCCCGGTCCAGATCAATCATTGTCATCGCGTGCGCCTGGGACCAAGTGTCGTCGATCATGTGCTTGGTCCAATGTCCATCCGCGCCTTGCTCCATCCAAAATATGCCGTAATCGTGCGCCGCGCTGGTGATTAGATCGGCGCGGTGGTCGCCGTTGATGTCATAGACGTAGATGAAGCCGGTGGCGCCAAGGTCAAAGTCGGGATGCCAGATCCATTTACCCGCGCGTGGATCGGCGGGCGCTTCGAACCACCCTTTGGGAGTAATGATATCGGCCCGACCGTCCCCGTTGACGTCGCCAGTTCCAATGCCGTGTCCGTAACTGGAGTTGCTGACGATATGGCGAACGAAGCCGCCATTCTTGAGTTCATACCAACTGAGCGGAGCCTTGGTATCACCGAACTCCGGCAGGATCTCATTCGTCTTGCCATCGTTGTCCAGATCCACCATAAATGCAAATTCGATAGGAAAGCCCTGCTGAATTGAGTGCTCCGCCCATAAGCCGTCGCGTCCTGGATTTTTCCACCAGGCTAGAGAACGTTGAAACCAGGAGCAGCTCACTATGTCGATGAGCCCATCTCTATCTACATCGACCGGCAAATCACTGAAGTTGTCGATGTAGCCATTCAAGTATGGAATTTCGCGAAAATGATGCCGTTTCCAAGTTGGCGCCTCAAACCAGTTCTCGCCGGAGACGATATCCAGCTTCCCGTCGCGATTGATATCGGCAAGAGCCGCCGTCTCGCTCGCGCCAATATCGATTTCGTATTTTCGGAAAGGAATATCGGCTGGTCTGCTGAGGCACCAGACGAGCGAGCCGAATGCTGTCAAACTCGCGGCCACAAGCATTGTTTTCATTCGCATTCGTAACTCAAAAATTGTACTTATCGATATTGTCTTTTCGAAAGATCAACGGCTTGCCGAGAATGATATCGCTGCCTTGAATTTGAAGGTCTCCGAGACGGCCGGCATGAAATACGGACTTTCCCACTGGAAATGTGCCGCGCGCCAAGGCCGCGGGAGCGGCAACCGCGAGATAACCGAGGTCGTTTGTGCTCCATAAAACGACAGCCTCTATCTCGCCGTCGTGGACGTATGGCTTACACAGGTTAGGCAACGATAGACCAATTACCTGAACATCATGCCGGCCAGACTGCTTGACGGCTTCGCCCGCTCCCGGTACTGCGGGGGCGGAAATTGCCGTGACCACTTTAAGCGCGGGGTAGACCTTCAGTAAGGTCTGGGTTTCCGTAAATGCCTTGTCGCGATCGTCATCACTGGGGCGGATTGCGATAAGCTGCAAGCCTGGATATTTCTCCGCAACACGACGGCGCATGAACGAGATCCATAGATTCTGATTGGCCGCGCTCAGCGCGCCTGTAATGATTGCGAACTGGCCATGGTTCCCCATCACGCGCGCCGTCTCATCAATCAACGTTTCACCGATCGATTGCGGGGTGGCTTGATTGATGAAGTAATCGCGCGCATCGGGCTCAGCGTCCGCATCCCAGGTGACGACTTTAATTCCATGCGCCCGCGCTTTACGCAAAACACTCGAAATGCCGGGCCCGTTTTCAACGCTTACGGAAATGGCGTCGACGTGGCGAGTGATCCAGCCCTCGATCACTTCGTTTTGTTTGGCAGCATCCAGACCGGTGGGGCCGTCCCAGATCATGTCGACATGGAAATCTTTTGCGGCTTGCTCAGCGCCGACGCGGCAACTGATGAAATAGGGATCGCCTTTCGCCTTCGGCATAACGCCGATAGTCACCATTCGGCCAGCACCGCCGGGCCCAACACCCGCGACGCGGCTGCGACCGAGGAACACCATCAACGCAAGTACAGCGACCGCCGAGGTAATGAGGAGCGAACGCCGGCTCCGGGCAAATTGAACGGCTTTCGTTCGGGACCTGACGACACCCTCCACCGCGATTGTGACGATGAGCAGAACGCCGGTGAGTATGCCGGCCAGTTCCGCCGGCCATTCGGAGAGCCGCAGACCATTCTGCAAAACGACAATTGCCGCCAAGCCGAGCAGCGTACCGGCGATTGTGCCGGAGCCGCCAAAAATCGAGGTCCCGCCCAACACGACAGCGGTGATGGCGATGAGTTCATATCCGGTACCGGCATCCGATTTGGCTTGCCCCAAATGGGCGACATAGACAATTGCAGCGAGGCCCGCAGCGAAGCCCGAAAGCAGGTAAACAAGCGCAACGCGCCGCACGACGGGAACCGCCGCATAACGCGCCCCCGCGGCTGAATGGCCAATGGCATATAGCTCGCGGCCAATTACGGTGCGGTGCAGCAGAAGCCAGAATCCGACTGCTGCCAGAACAAGAAAGATGGTTTGCGTGGGCATGACTCTGCCCAGATATCCTTGGCCGAGATATAAAAATCCCGGCGGGAAATCCGAGTAATTGCGCGCGCCGTGCGTTATAGCTTCCGCGACGCCACGAAATAGCGAGTAAGTTCCCAGAGTGACAATCAACGGCGATAAATTGAAGCGGGCAATCAGCCAGGCGTTGATGGCGCCTCCAATAGCACTGACCAGTAAGGTCAAGACGATTGCGATGCCTATAGATAAGTGGACATCGTGCCACAACGCGCCGAACGTTACTGCGCACAGGCCCATCATGGAACCGACGGAGAGATCGATTCCGCCAGTCACGATGACCGGCGTCATGGCGAGTGAGAGTAGTCCGATCTCAACGCCAAGCCGGATGCATTCAAAGAAGTTCGTTAACGAAAAGAAATTTGTGCCGGTGACACTGAAGACCGCAATTTCGAGCGCGATGAATACAGCAAGGACCAACTCCTGCTTGCTCTTCGTTCCCGCGGAAGTCATGTCTTATTCAGCGCGGCAGTAGGCGCAAGCGACTTCCCTACTCCTTTGCCGACTGCTTCCAGCACTACGGTCAACAAAATGATTGCGCCTTGTATGGCTTTTTCCCAATAAGGATTGATGCCGAGAAAGATGAGCGCCGGCCCGATGCAGCCGAGCAGCAGCACTCCGATGAACGTACCCAGAAGGCTGCCGCGCCCCCCGGTAATGGGAGTTCCACCCACCACGACGGCAGCAATTGCCTCAAGCTCTAAATTGATTCCGCTGTTGGCCGGTACGTCAGAGAATCGGACGGCATTCAGCAGGGAAGCGATTCCGGTGAGCGCACCGATAAGAACGAACACCCAAAACACAACACGAGTGGTGGAAATGCCGGCGAGTTTTGCCGCTTCGGTGTCAGAACCAGTTGCATAGACTGCCCGAAGCGCAACCCAGTTTTCACTGCCCCACCACAAGAGCCCAAAGATGAAGAGCGATGCCAGAACAATGAGGGCTTGGCCGTTGCCTTGTCCCAGGCCAAACCATTGAAAGTGGGTTGGCAGCCCTTCGACCCACGCACCGCCAGTAATCCAACGTAGAGCTTCGCGCCACGCCACCATGGTTGCGAGCGTCACCACAATTGAAGGAGCCTTAACGAAGGACACCAGCGCCCCGTTCAGCGCTCCAAAAACACAGCCGATCAAGATGGCGAGCACGGGCAACAGCAAGATAGGAACCCCCAGCTTGGCCAATACCCCGCATGCGACGCTGACTACGGCAAACATCGATCCAACGGAAATGTCTATTTGCGCGACTACAATGACCAAAGTCATTCCTGTCGAGACAAGCAGAACGGAAGCGTTCGCCAAAGCGAGATCGCGCAAGTTGCCGGGTTCGTAAAATCGCGGAGCGGCAAAGGCAATAAATATGCAAAGACCAATTAGCGCAATAAGGCTGGGCCATTCGCGATTCAATCTAAGGCTCATTCCGTTTGCCTACCTAAGACACCGGCGCCATGGCCCAGAGCTAACTCCAGCAAGTTGTACGGAGTCGTCTCCGCGCGATTCAGAGTTGCGACGATCTCTCCCTGGGCCATGACTGCGATGCGATCGCTCATTCCGAGGATTTCCTCTGTTTCGGATGAAATCATGAGAATAGCGAGGCCGTTTTCGGCGAGTTTGCCGATCAATTCGTAGATCTCCGACTTAGCGCCTACATCTATGCCTTGCGTCGGTTCGTCCAGTATCAAGATTTTAGGATTTGTCAAAAGCCACCGCGCGAGCGCAACCTTCTGCTGGTTACCACCTGACAAATTTTTCGCCGGAGCGTCGATAGACACCGTTTTGACTCCCAATCGATTACTGAATTCCTGCGCGGCCTTTGCTTCGTCCTTGAAGCGCAGAAAGCCACTGGCAAAGAGCCGATTCAGACTGGCGAGGGTCGTGTTAGCAGCTATCGACATCTCGAGTATTACGCCGTGGCGACGACGATCTTCGGGAACGTAAGCCAGACCCAACCGGACGGCGTCGGCAGGCGACTTGATTTGCACGCGACTGCCATTGACGAGGACTTCGCCTCCATCTAGCGGCGTCAGCCCAAATAAAGCCTCTGCGAATTGAGTGCGGCCGGAGCCGACGAGCCCGGCGATCCCCAAGATCTCGCCGCGGCGGACAGAAAGATTCACGTTGCGAACGCCGAGGCGCGAGCAACTAAAGTTTCGGACTTCGAGAGCGGTGTCTCCGAGTTCAACGTGATGCTTGGGAAAAACCGCGGTTAACTCGCGGCCAACCATGAGACGGATTAAATCGTCGGACGTCACGCCACTCATGGGACGCGTCTCAATGCTATTGCCGTCACGAAGTACGGTCACTCGATCCGCCAGCCGGAAGAGTTCTTCGAATCGATGGGAGATGTAGATGACCGAGTGTCCCGCGGCGCGCGTTTCATTGACGATTCGAAACAGGTTTTCCGTGTCGCGGTCGCCCAGCGAAGCGGTCGGTTCATCCATGATCAGAATGGACGCGTTGGCGTCCAGCGCCTTTGCGATTTCAACGAGCTGTTGCTCTGGCATGCTCAGACTGGAGACTGACGCATCGGGCCGAATGCGAGCGCCGGTTCTTTCGAGAAGCTGAGCAGCGTGCGCTCTACGCCCTTTCCAATCGACTTTGTGCCAGAGGTGAACGCTATCGTTGGCCAACGCGATGTTTTCCGCAACCGTCAGATCGGGAAACAGAGCCGGTTGCTGGTAGATCACCGCAATGCCCAGCGAACGAGATATAGCGGGCGAGTTTCTCTGTATTTGTTGCCCGCGGATTCGTATTTCGCCGGCATCGGGCTGGACCGCACCAGTGAGCACCTTGATAAGCGTGGATTTGCCGGCGCCATTTTCGCCCACTAGCGCATGAACCTCGCCGGGCAAAAGGCTCAGCGATACACCACGGAGCGCATGCACCCCACCGTATGACTTGCGAATGTCTAGGGCCTCAAGCACAGGATTCGGCTGAGGCGCGGGATATTGGGCCACCCGTTTCAGCTTACTTGGAAGACGGTCACTCTTCTCCGTATCCCTTCTCTCGCAGCGTCTCGTGTTTTTCCCAGAAGTACATACTCCAGCTAGACGCATCGACAGAGTAGAAGCCCTATCTCGGATGTGACCGCCGTTAGCCATCGATTGAATAGATTGTTCGACTCTGCCGGGGAACTCGGGCTGTTTGGGTTCCGGGCTATCAAGGAGAGTTTTCGCCGGCCTTTTGAGATTGGTGAAATCATTCACCAAATCTACGAAATCGGGTGGCGTTCAGGACCGCTCGTTATCGCCTCGGGGTTTGCGTTCGGGGTGGTGCTGGCACTGCAAACTCGGGCGTCAATGGAGAGTTTCGGCGCCGAAGCGATGGTGCCGCAGGCGGTGTCATTCGGACTGTTTACCGATGTGGGGCCGCTGATCGCGAGCCTCCTGGTAGCAGGGCGCGTCGGGGCTGGCATTGGCGCGGAACTGGCCGGAATGCGCGTGACGGAGCAGATCGACGCGCTAGAGGCCCTCGCAATCGATTCATTCAAGTACCTGGTAGTGACGCGTGTGCTGGCATGCGTAATTGCTCTCCCGATCTTGACCACGATATTGAACTTTTCGGGTCTGGCCGGTGGAATGGCTTCCGACATGATCGCTCTTCACATGTCAACGCGGTTATTTCTGAATGATGCGTTCAGCACAATGAGCTGGTCGGATTACATGCCGCCGACGATCAAAACCGTGGTATTCGGATTCATCATCGGAACTGTTTCCTGCTATCTGGGATACACGGCTACGCAAGGGGCCACCGGAGTAGGGCGCGCATCCACCAGAAGCGTGGTCCTTTCATCGCTTCTGGTAATTCTGTCCGACGTCATCCTGGTCAAGATCATCCTCTTCTGGTATCCAGGGTGAGGGGAATGGAGAATGGTCAACCCGCTGTGCGCCTAGAGCACGTTTCGAAAGCATTCGGGGACAGAAAGATACTGGATGACGTTTCCTTCCAGGTTGGCGCTGGAGAGGCATTTTGCTTACTCGGCCGGAGCGGGACCGGAAAGAGCGTTACGTTGAAGCTTATCATCGGCTTGCTGAAGCCCGATCAAGGCAGCATTTTTATTGAAGGAAACAAGATTCAAGAGCTGGACGCGGCAAAGCTGTCGGAGGTGAGAAAACGAGTCGGCTTTCTTTTCCAGAATGCCGCGCTTTTCGATTCTATTTCGGTCAGCGACAATGTTGCGTTCCCGCTAAGAAGGCATACGCGCAAATCTGAAGGGGACATTCAAGCGACCGTACGTGAAAAATTGGAGGAAGTAGAGCTTGGCAAGGACGGAGAAAAGATGCCGAGCGAGCTCTCCGGCGGAATGCGAAAACGCGCAGGATTGGCGCGCGCGCTGTCTCTCGACCCCGGCATTTTGTTGATTGATGAGCCGAGCAGCGGGCTAGACCGCATCACAGCCGCCGAGATTTACGATCTCCTGCTCAACTTGAAAAAGAAACAGAAAGTCACTCTTATCGTTGTTACTCATGACGTAAGAGGGGCGCGAAAATTTTCGGACCGTTTCGCGGTGCTGGATCAAGGGAAGATCGCCGGTTCAGGTACCGCGGAGGAACTTGGCCAGAGCGAGAATTCGCTGGTTCGCCAATTGGCCTCAGGATCGGAGACATAAATGTCTTCCAAAAAAACGAAAGTAGGTATTTTCCTGATAGGCGGAGCGGTGCTGTTTGCGGTGGGCCTGTTTCTTATCGGAACCCGCGAACAGGTTTTTCAGCACCATTTCGAGATCTTCACTGAATTCGATAAAGTTGACACGCTACAAACCGGCGCCAAGGTGCGCGTCTCCGGAATGGATGCGGGAGAAATCACCGATATAGAAGTTCCCAAGGGACCCTCGTCTCGGTTTCGCCTGACCTTGAAGGTGGATGAAAAATTTCATCCGATTATCCGTGAAGATTCGCTCGCCAGCATTGAGACTTCCGGGATGGTGGGAAACAAGTACGTGAATATCAAGAAGGGTAGCGATCATTCTCCAGAATGCCGCACAGGTGGAACGCTGCCGAGTGTCGAGCCGTTCGAGATGGCAGACCTCATGCGCCAAGGCAGCGGTTTTGTAAAGAGCGCTCAGGCAACCCTGGAGGATATCCGGCATCGTGCAGACGGCGCCATTCAGAACATCACCAGCGCAACCGGGCATGTGGACGGTGTCATTGTTTCGGTACGTGGAGACGTGAAAAAGATCACTTCAAATACTGCTCACATGACGAAAGACGCGAGCGTCGTGATGGCCGATATTCGGAACGGACATGGCACTGCCGGCAAGCTGCTTACGGATGATGCGGTCGCTTCTAATGTCGCAGCAACCATCTCTGAAGCCAAGAAGACCAGCACAAACGTTGAGCAGGCATCTGAGAAAGCGGACGCGATTGTATCGGAGGTGCAAAAGACCGACCTCGCCGACGTACACCAAACGATCGAGAACGCGAAAGATACGACCGGCCAGCTTAATCAGGCAGTTGGCACTTTTTTATCCTCCGGCAACACGAATGAAAGCACTGCCGTCGCCTTGCGCGATACGGTGCACCAGACGCAACAGACCATGACAAACCTGGCGGACGACACGGAAGCCGTTAAGCACAATTTTTTCTTGCGTGGTTTTTTTAAACGCAGGGGATACTACAATCTCGACGAACTCTCGCCGAGTGAGTACGAATCGAGCGAGTTCCTAAAGAAGGCGCGTACGCGAGTATGGATCGCGGCGGCGGGACTTTTCACTTCGAATTCCAATGGCGCACAGGAGCTCTCGAAGGACGGTCCGGCCATTTTGGATCAAAACATGTCTCAGTTGGTTTCTCATCTGCCTCACAATCCGATGATGATCGAAGGCTACTCGGCCAGCGCAACACCCGCTCAGCAATATCTGATATCTAGGCAGCGTGCCGTCGAGGTCAGGCAATATCTGGAATCGCATTTCCATCTGAATTCGAAGCTGGTTGGAATTATGCCGCTGGGCGATCATCCTCCCGAGACGTCTGGAAGAGAGAACTGGGACGGCGTATGTCTGGTGCTCGCCATATCCAAAAAGTGAATTAGCAATTTCCGCGTTAATTCCATCAATAAAACTGGACATCCAGAAAAAACCGATCATGTAACCTAGAACGAATAGTACTTCTAGTTCGGATTAAACTGGTGATAAATTTGCATCCCTGTTCTGAGGAGGAAGACAGTGAAGCAGTTGGCGTTGTTAATCCTGATTGCGGTGGCAGCAAAGGCAGACATCCTTTATACATGGACGGTCACCAATAGCTACAATCAATCCGCTAGTTATTCGTTTTCAGTGCCGGATTTTCCCCAAAACGACGAAATCCGCTCCAATAACGTGACGATATCCGGCTATGTCGGGTTGCCCAGCTACTCATGCCAGCAGCGAAGCGCAGAGAATTGCGTAGCGACACTGGAATTCGCCTCCGCGCCGAACTCATTTACGGATCTCAATACAAATTTCGGTCAGGCTGCCATGGTGGTGTGCTGGGACGCAGACTGGAATAGTTGCACCACGGGATTCGACATCATGACGGGCGCCGATTTTCCGGACCTGGACATTCATCAGTTTGGAACTTACTACGGAACCATGGTGGATGCCTATGGCATGACTTCGACGGAACTTGTAATTACCGATCCGCCGAGCAGCGTGCCCGAACCTGCTTCCGTGTGGCTATTACTTGCCGGAGCCAACCTTTTCCTTCTCTACCGGCTCTGGATTTGCCACACCTCGTGGTTTGCGGCCGCGTCTGCGAAAACTATCGCGCGTGGGCGGCGAGCGTAAGCCGAGACGATTCACATTTATCTTCACGATGAACCAAATTGTTCGGTAACTGAACAGGCCGTGTGGCACGTCAGTTGGAGAAGGTGCCCGGCTAGTTTGACCGATAGCTTGGCAAGGTGTGGAACAATCGTCAGGGGCGGCCACGGGAGGCTTACTTTGCGAAGAATTTCCTGGACACTTTGCCTGCCCATATGGGCAGCGTCGCTGGGCATGGCACAAAACGCACTGCTCGACCCGGCACTAAGGCAGAATGCGCCGGTCGATCCGGTGGTGATGCAGCCGTATGAAGCCCACGCAACCGTGGTCAGTGGGAAAGTGGATCGCGTGGGCGACGAACTTCCTTGGGCTGTCAGCAACGGCGAGCACGTGCCGATTCAGCAAACTATCACTACTGGTCCGGATGGGTACGCCCGATTTGAGGTGAAGGGCGGAAGCAGCTTCGATCTGCTGAGTAACTCAAAGGTGGTGTTCCGGCAGAACGCTGCCAGTGCGGGGGATCTGCTGGACGTAAAGGCCGGCAGAGTGCGCGTACACCTGCAGCCAGGACCGGGCCAATGGCAACAGCGGATCTTCTGTCCGGTGGCGATTGTCAGCACGCATGAACCTGCGACCGTTTCGCTGGCGGTGGATGAAGACAGTTCGGTACGCATCGACGTACTACAGGGTGAAGTGCGGGTGCAGCATGCGCTTTTGCCTCGGAGTGATCCTGTACTGGTAAAGGCCGTGGATGCGATATTGGTACGCCCGGACGAGCAGATTTCAAGAAAAGTCGACCGCGGATCACTGTATCGATATACAGTTAAGATCCTGGTGGCTCTGACGCCGGGACACAAGAACAACGAGCCGATTGAGGGCAAACCGCTACTGGCTAAGGCTGAAACTCACATTTGGCAGCGTTTGGCATGGTAGGGGGCGTTCCCGCTTGTTCAGCTTGCGTTCGCCGTAGAATGAAGGCGGATGCACGTTTTGCGGTTCGGGTGTATGGCGGGTTCGTTGCTGCTGGTTTGTAGCAGCCTAGGCGCCCAAATATCAGGCAGTGTTCCGGCGGCGGCAGCAACTCCTAAACAGCAATCGCCGCAAAGTGCGGGACTCGAGACGCCGTGGGATGCGCGGCGCATTGTGGCCGCGGTCGAGCAGACGGACGAGCAGTTGCGCCCGCTGTTGGCCAAAATGAATCCGCAGCGTTGGTATGACGAAAAAGGCGCTCCGTCCACGTACATTGTGCAATGGCAAACGGCGCAACAGCAACTGAACGATGTGGCGACCACCACGCGCTTGTTAGAGCAGAAAATCGATAGCTTGTCGGCTGCCTTGGACGTTTATTTTCGGATGGAGGCGCTTGATGTGAGTGCGCGATCACTGAATGAAGGCGCGCAACGATATGCGGACCGTTCGACAGCGGATGAATTGAGCAGGCTTATTGCGCAAAATTTCACGAGCCGCGAGCGGTTTCGCGACTATATCAAAGATCTGGCATCCAGTACGGAGCAGAACTTCAAAATTGCCGATGAAGAAGCGCAGCGCTGCCGGGGCATGATCAGCCAGCAGCCACTGCCGAAGCAAACGAGAAAAAAATGACGATCGCGCTTATGACGTTTACCTGTTCGATTTGCGGCGAGAGCTCGCAAGAAATTTGTGTGTTCTGCACCAAGGACACGTGCGGGAACCATATGTGCGAGCGCTGTCACCGGTGCAGCGATTGCTGTATCTGTGAATCGCCGATTATTCGGGAGCAAAAAGTGGAACCGGCGCCTGTGGAGGAACCGGTGGACGTGCAGCCTGAGCCCGACGAGGAGATTGAAGAGATCGAGGTAGACGAAGAAGCGCTTGAGGGAACAAGCGTATAGCGCTCGGCCTACTCGCTAAGCTTTACTTTTTTGTTCGGGTGCAGGGCTTTTTCAAGAACCGGCTCGCGATTGCCCGCGACCCAGGCATCTTGAATCTGCTTTTCTTCCAATCCCGCTAAACGGCCGGCAAGAATAAACGCCGGCAAGGCATGCTGCAGGTCATGCCAGCGAGCCATCTCGATCACGGAATCGAGAGCACGTTGACGCAGCAGAGATAAAGTATCGGGATTGCGCGATTCCGTCAGTTCAACTAACGCAAGGGAAGCGTTATGACGGTCAGACCAGACCACGGAATTCATTAACTCGATGAACCAGGTGGGTTCGATGCGAATCTGCTGATCGGGATGGAGCTTCGCGCCAACAGCCACGGCTTTGAGCGAACGCATGGCGTTTTGGCGAACTGAATCTTCCTGATCCTGCAGAGCATATTGCAGTGCATCCACGATGATTTTGGAGGTGTGCGGACCACGCGGTCCGTACTGCAAAAGGTAAGCGGCGAGGATGCGCTGTTCGGGATCGGCCGATTCGCGGAGCACACGGTCAACAAGGGCAAGGTTACCGGCTACAAAGGGAATGAAGCTTTGCTGGATTTCGCGGCATTGGGAATCGGCCATTAAGGAATAGCCGCTGGTCAAATCTTCGTCAGCGATGCCGCTGTGAATGCTGTCGACGACAGTGTCCAGGAACGAATGATACTTGTCGACGAGCTCGGGGGGGAGGGTCACGTCGCCGGAAGGCGCCGAATGAAACTCAAAGTGAGGCGAGTCTTTTTCTTCGATTCCCACGTATAGGATCATGCGGCGCTGTTCACAGCAAGCGGCTTCAATACGCGAAGCGACAACGCCGGGAAGCTTGTCGATACGATCTTCAGCATCTTCGCGCGAGGGGAGCGGGCTTCCCTCCTGTGCGCCCATTGCTTTTCTGATCTTATCCGGGGAGACCTTATGGGCGCCGTAGATTTCAATGACGCCCACGCGTGGGGTGATATCGTCAGCGCTCGCTGCAAAAGAAACAACGAGCGCCAGAAAACAACAATACTTCAATATCTATATGGTAACGGTTGGGGTGTGTAACCGGTTACGCCTGTTTGTCAGCGAGGTCGCCGATGATGGGCAGCTTCACCTTCTTGAAGTTGTAGGCAGAGTACATCAGGTATATCCACAGCACGAAGATCAGCAGGCCAAACAAGGGGAACAGGAAGAAGCCTAGACCGTGCGTGAGGATCGTTAAAATGCCGCCGACGATGATATAGGCAATCCAGAGCACGATGACCGCGAGGTGAGCGAAGATCGATTGAAATGCGTGGAAACGGACAAACTTGTTCTGGTTGTACGGCGCGATTACCAGGAAAATGATGCCTGTGACCAGGCCGAAGATGTAGCAGAGAGCGCCGGCGACGTTTTCGCCCATGCCACTTGCTGCGATTGGCGGCGGAGCATAACCCGCACCCGCGCTTGCTCCAGCACCGGCGGCGCCGGCGGCTCCAGCCGAACCACTGGTCCCGGGCGCATTGACATTGGTGCCGCAGTTCGGACAGAACGTTCCTGCAACCTGGGCGCCGCAATTCGGACAAAATGCCATTTCTACTCTCCCTTTTGCTAATACCTTTTATTCAGAGAATTGTGATTTCCAAAGTCTATCTCACATTTGAGGCGAGCGCCACATCCGCCGCCGGGCGGCGTAATAGAGCCCGAAGTACCAAACTGGCGAGTACCATCACAAGCGAGAAGAAAGGAAGCAATAGCAAGGCTCGATGCAGCGTGCTGCCCGCGCTGACGTTGCCAATGATGGGCGAACTGACGACCAAGCCCAGCCAGCCGCAGGTAATAACGATACCGAGAGCAGTGGCCGTGCCGCGCGGAAAGGCGTCCTGGGCCAGGGCAAGTGTGGTGGGAAAGACTGGCGCCATCGCTAAACCGGCACAGAAGACGGCAATGGTCACCGATGTTTGAGTGTGCAGCGCCAAAACGGCGTAGGTCGTGATAGCCATGCAGATGGACGCAAATAGAGTGACCGTCAAAGCCGATATGCGGACAAGCAGGCGCGAGACCACGAGACGTCCGACGAGAAGCCCAAGCGCGAAGCCGTAGCTTACTACGCCGCCAGCCGTTTTCGGATCGAAATTGACGGTAATTAAATATTTTTTGAGCCAATTCCACATGCCGACTTCGCAGGCTACATAAAGAAACAAGAAAAAAGAAAGAAGGATGAGCACCGGACGCGATAGAAGCCCCGGAACTTCATTGAGACGAAAACTCGCCGCGCCGGAAGGAGCGGGCATTTTCGTGACAGCGTTCACGATCAGCGCGATGAGCGTAAGGATCGCGATGGAGTAGCAGAGGAAGACCGGGCTCAACACGTAGCTGGCGGCCCAAGTGGTGACGATGCCTCCGAGGCCGAAGAAGAGGTTTAGAAAGTTGAGAGCGGAGCCGCGGCGTCCGGGTTCAACCGCTCCGACAAGCGCATTGGCGGCAGTCACAACGATGCCACCGCCGATGCCGAGCACCAGATAGATAATGATTAAGCCGGCATAACCTCCGGCATTGGGTAGCGCGAAAAGCGCGAGACAAACGAGCGTTAACCCCGAGACCAGCGCTGCTTTGTTGCCCTTGAGATCAATGAACGGGCCCGCCGAAAGAGAGGATATAACCAGGCCGATGGCCTGGGCTGTGGCTATATTTCCTTCCTGCGTCGGCGTAAGCAGATAGGTTGGCAACAGGGCGCCTAACATCGGAGCGATGAGGCCGTATACAAAAATGGCCAGGACAGCGGAGAGTATGAGCACCGAGAAATACTATCAAATGACAAAAGAGGCTTCTCGAGTAAATTTCAATTAATTTGTCGGAATAACAAAGCGGCAACTTATAAACCTAATTCGAAAGTAGAACTTCTAGTACTTGGGTGAGGTCAAATTTGTTGTTACACTTTCGGAGACAAATCTCCTTCGAATAAGTACGGAGAGAGAGCGTCACGTTTTCGGAGGAAAATTTATGCGATTCATGAAGGCGGGCGTGTGCGCGCTCACCCTGTTTTTAAGTATGCCGATTTGGGCAGACAGCACATATTTCGGCGGCTTCGAAGATTCGAGCGGCGCTAATTCGGATTACGACTATAACGATCTCGTATTTTCGATCAGCGGCACCAATCTTATGTTGAATACTGCGACTGGCATGTTATTCAACAAATCTGCAGCGGGCGTGTTGAATACAAGTATGGGCGCGAGCGGTTTGTCAGGAACGCCTTTCTGGAATAACTCGTCATTGGATGGGGCGGGCGGCCTCAACGTCGGTTGGTGTATCTATGGCGGCGGAGCATGTAATGGCGGCACCGGTTTGGCGCCGAACGATCAGTATATTGCGACGGCCGCAGGCAAGTCTGTTAATGATATTTTCTTTTCCGTGGACGGCAATGTTAGCGAACAAGTAACCCTGCACATCGCGGGTCTTACGGACACGCTAGGTTGGGAGCTAGTCGGCGATAACACGATCCATTACTTCGGTCCGAACACGCAGACGGCGACATTTGCTCCCGGAGGCAACTTCATCCTGCTGGCGACCGTATCCGCCGGGCCGACCTTTGATTCCAATACTACGGTAGCCGACGGTGTTTCGCACTTTGCGTTCTTCGGCAACGCAATCACTACGACCCCGGAACCGGCGAGCTTCGCTTTGTTAGGGCTGGGCTTGTTGGGATCGTTTGCCATGCGTAAGAAGTTCCATTCCGCCAAAAAATAGTAAATACACTCTCGCCTCGGTGGTTTAGCGGGTGCGGTCCGGTTTTTACCGGCGCCACACCCGCTTTTCATTTCCTGCTTCCTTTCTCCCACCATCTTGAACTCCTCCCTGCAAAGTGAATAATCTGACCTCCCTGGGATGCTTTTTGCTCTGTTTAGAAAATCCCCACTAACACCTTAATCCGTCCTAAATAAGGTGTCTTTCCAAAAAACGTCCGGTACTTTGATACGAAATAAATTGTTGTTAGACTCCAGGAAAAGCGAATCTCTAACGGTTAAATACCAAAATAAGATCGCGATTTTATCGGAGGAAAAACTATGAAATTTATGAAGGCGGGTGTATGTGCGCTCGCGTTCTTTTTGGCCGCACCTATTTGGGCCACAACAATTTGGGGCGGCTTTGAAGACACTACCGGCCACTCTGCGGATTACGATTACAACGACCTCGTATTTTCCATTAGTGGCAATAACCTTGCGCTTAAAACTGCAAATAATGACGGCGTATGGTTTGGCACAAGTGGGCTGGTATTGGGAACAAGCGGCACGCCTTTCTGGAATAACGCATCGTTAGATGCGCAAAAAGATAACGTCGGTTATTGCATGTACGGAGGCGGAACTTGCAATGGCGGCGTGGCGTTGGATGCTAACGGAGCTTATCTGGCGACTGCCGGCCGTGATTCCGTCAACGATGTCTATTTCTCTGTTAATGGCGGTGTAGACACACAAATCGTATTGAAGATTTCCGCCGACAATGACAGTCTTGGCTATGAACTGCTGAACGATCCGACCCACACGATTCATTCGATTACGTCGGGCGTTGCCTTTACGCCAGGCGGCAACTTCGAGTTAGTTGGCAGAGTAGCCGGGGGCGGTACCTACCTATCTGACGATGGCCGTGGTGTTTCGCAGTTCGCGTTTTTCGAAACACCGGAACCGGCAACCACGGGCCTGTTAGGCCTGGGACTCTTCGGCGGTGCGCTCTTCATGCGAAAGAGGTCTCGCGCGGCAAAAAACTAACCAGTAACAAATCTTGAGGTAGATGTTAGCGGGCGTGGGATGCCGATCCGACGCCCGCTTCCCTATTTGACACGACATCCGACAGAACTTCCATGGCGCGTTCGCACTGCTCGCGGGTGACATCGCGGTGCGTGACCATGCGAATGGAATGGCCGCCGACGCCATTCGCAAGCACTCCACGAGCTTTTAGTTCCTTGCTGAGCTCGCGCGGCGCAAAACCCGTAGCGGAAATATCGAAGATGACGATGTTAGTCTCGACAAGCGCGGGATCGATACGGATACCGGGCAATCTCGAGAGGCATTCTGCAAGAAAGCGCGCATTATCATGATCGCGGTGCAACCTGGCCGGCGATTCCTCAAGCGCGATGAGCCCCGCCGCTGCAAGAACACCAGCCTGACGCATTCCGCCTCCTAAGCGTTTTCGGTATAGCCGGCCTTCGGCGATTGCTTCTTCTGTTCCTACCACCATGGAACCGACAGGAGCGCCGAGTCCCTTCGAAAGGCAAAACATAACCGAATCGGCATCGCGGGTCAAACGCGATACAGGAATCCCGAGTGAGACCGAGGCATTGAAGATGCGCGCGCCGTCGATGTGAACTTTAAGGCCGCGATCATGCGCTTCGGCACAGATCTCGTCAATTGTTTCGAGTGGGTAGACACTTCCGCCCCACATGTTATGGGTGTTTTCCAGAGAAATCACCGTGGTGGGCGCGTTGTGCGGACCTTTGGGACGGATAACGCCGGCGATTTGCTTCCAAGTGAGAATCCCCCGCTCGGCGGTAACGGTGCGCGAAAGACAGCCGGAAAACCAGGCCATCATCGAGAGCTCCCAATCCACGAGATGGGAGCGGGCCTCGCAGATGACCTCTTCGCCATGACGGGTGTGCATCTTGATGGCGACGGTATTGCCCATGGTGCCGGTGGGAACAAAGAGAGCAGCTTCCTTGCCGAAGATTTCCGCCGCGCGTTGTTCCAGCCGATTTACGGTGGGATCTTCGCCGTATACGTCGTCTCCCACATCGGCGGATGCTATGGCCGCGCGCATCTTTTCATCTGGTTTAGTGACCGTATCGCTGCGGAGGTCGATGTAATTGTTATTCGGCATTAATAAACTCTTGAAAAACTTCATTCGAAAGGAGAACGCCGCGATCGGAAAGGCGCAATCGATTGCCCTCGCGTTCGAGTAAACCGGCGGTGCTCCATTTGTCGATGGGCTCAGCCCATCTCGTCCATTGGGCGGTTGTGGGCACAATGCCGCGGGTGAGACGAAGCCCAACAAAGAACTGCTCTTCGTCGCGATCCGTTTCACTTACGTCTGGTGGCGCCGACGCGCAGTAGGCGTCGAGAGTGTCGGGATTGCTCCAGCGGCGGCGGCCATCGTAAGAATGGGCATCGAGACCAAAACCGACATAAGGCTCAAGCAGCCAGTATTTCAAATTGTGGCGTGATTCCGTGCCGGGCCGAGCGAAGTTAGAGATCTCATAACGCTGAATGCCGAGCTGGCACAGACGGATTACCGTGTGTTCGTAAAGTTCGGCAGTAAGATCGTCGCTCGGGAGAGACGGAGCGCCATAACGAATACCGCCTAAGAGTGCCTCCTTGCCGAGACGGCTGTCTTCATCGATTTCAAAAATGTAGATGGAGACGTGGGGAGTATTGAGGCGCTCCAGGCAGTCCAGCGATTTTTCCCAGGAGGCCATTGTTTGGCCGGGAAGTCCGGCGATGAGATCGATATTGATGTTCGTTATGCCTGAATCGTGCAGGGCGGTAACGTCGCGCTCAACGGTTTCGGCATTATGACGACGCCCGGTTTGATGAAGTTCAGTTTCGATGAACGATTGCACTCCAAGGCTGACGCGATTGATGCCGCATCCGGCCCAGGCGCATAGCCTCTCGGGCGTGATGGTGCCCGGGGCGCATTCGAGTGTAAGTTCGGTGAGATTGGTAGCGGGTATAGCCGACAGAATGCTTCGGAGCAAATCCGCGTCCATCAGGCTGGGTGTACCGCCGCCCAAGTAAATTGTTTCAGGCAGCCATTGCCAATGATGCGTACGAATTTCGTCCATCAGCCTCCGGCTATAACGGCTGATTACTTCGAGAGAAGATACTCCCGACGCAAAATTGCAGAAGCTGCACTTTTGAGAGCAGAACGGATACGAGATGTAGACGCCCGGCACAGCCTTAAAGCGCTACTTCCTCGCCAATTTGCTGGCCGATTACAGAACTCATCAATTCAGTGAGGGTTTGCCCGGTATCAGGTAAGACAAATGCCTGACGGACTTCATCCCAATCCAACTTAAAACTTTTTGAGTGCGCTGAAACCCAGATTTGACGGACGGGCGTATTGGGGCTGATAACAAACTTGCCTTTCGGTTCATCGAATTCAATCGCGAGCGCCCCGGCGTTAAAGTCGGGTTCGAATTCAAATTCATCGGCAGCGGCGGAAAGCCTTTTATAGAGCAATTGGAGCGCAGCGTCAGCGCGATTCTTGAACTCTTGTTCGTCCATCATTACTATTTCCATTGTCTATTCTGAAGGACCACGAAACTCGTTAGGGCAAAGTTTGGTAACTTTGGCATGCGAGACATCATCTCGTAACTGCGACCCCAACGCGCATGCAGCCTTCGTGTATTCACCAGACTGAAATACCGGGGACGAGCCAGCTCTTCCTGGATTATCTCTACCATTTCGATCGAGTAAGTCAGTTTTATGATTGGCCTTTTCTAAACAGCGAAGCGCTACACGAAGCGGCTAAGGCTGTGCGTTATCCGGAAGATCGACGCGCCCAATTAACGGCAGCGCTGCAAAAGCAAAACGGCGACTCGCCCGGCGTACGCAAGTTTGCGGAAGCGGGCACTGTTGCGGTAGTGACGGGTCAGCAAGTTGGGCTATTGTCTGGTCCGGAGTTCACGGTTTTTAAAGCGCTCACCGCCGTCAGACTTGCGCAGCATCTGAACGAAACTGGAACACCCGCGGTGCCGGTCTTCTGGGCGGCAAGTGAAGACCACGACCTCGCGGAAGTGGATCACGCATGGGTCTTCAATCAAGATGGCACGCCGACAAAAGTCTCGGTCGCTAATACGGCATCGAACGGCGGGCCGGTTGGCAGAGTGGAGCTAACCGAATTTCCGTTAGGCGAATTGCGAAGCGGGCTTGGGGAGTTGCCCTTTGCCGAAGATGTAATTGCCAAAGTAAGCGAGTGGTATCGCCCAGGGGCAACGTTGGGCGCGGCATTTCTGGGATTTCTGAAGGATCTCTTGAAGGACTTTGGAATTGTCTTTCTTGACCCGCTACAGCCTGAGATTCGTGAGATCGCGGCGCCGTTTTTGCGTGAGACTATCGAACGAGTTCCGGAATTAACTGAGGCGCTACGAAAGAGAAACGAAGAGCTGACTAGGGCGGGTTATCACGCCCAGGTTGTAGTAGACGAAGAGGCATCGTTACTGTTTTTGTTGGGCGCAAACAGACGAACGGCTATTCGCTGGCGGGAAAGACGGTTCGTCACAAAGGACCGCACTTACTCGGCCGGGGACCTTGCGGCCGAGGCGCAGAAGATTTCCCCCAACGCGTTACTGCGGCCTGTGATGCAGGATCATCTGTTGCCGACGGTGGGTTATGTCGGCGGCCCGAGTGAAGTTGCCTATATGGCGCAGGTGCAGGTGCTCTATCGAAAGTTGCTGGGCCGGATGCCGGTCATCTTTCCGCGCAACACTTTTACGCTGCTGGACGCACGCTCCGCGAAGTTGCTGGATCGCTTCAGGCTGACCTTACCCGATCTACTAGACCATCAGGAGCGTGTAAAGAGCCGTATTGCGAATAAGCTGACGCCTGAGAATTTGACCGATGATTTTGAAGCGCTGCAATTGAACATTCGCGCCAATTTACAAAAGGTGCAAGACAAGTTGACGCGCTTCGATCCGACACTCGAAAAAGCAGCGAAGAAAAGTTCGGCCAAGATCGCTTATCAGCTTGAAAAGCTATCGCGCAAAACGGCCAATGAGACGTTACGCCGCGACCAAAGGGCCAGCAAGGATGCGGATTATTTAACTAATATGATCTATCCGCACCGGCACTTACAGGAACGGTTCTATTCGATTGTGCCGTTCCTGGCGAGGCACGGGTGGGATTTGCCGCAACGGATATTTGAGAGCGTGCAATTGACGTGCCCTCATCATATGGTGCGGACTGTATAACCGCTATTTTCATTTCCACCTTTTTGTTGTAAGCTCTTAATTCCCCAATCACGAACGAATTGACAGGAGGTTTTGTGGCGAACTTTCAGCTAGGTGAACGTGTGCGGCTTCGAAGCGGGAAAATCGGGGTCATTGAAAAGGTTCTGGTTGATCATCCGCTGGCAATGAATGTCAGATTTCGCGTTGCAATGGAGCCGAATCACCAAATCATCGGCGTAAACGGGATTGATGTTATGGAGGCGCTACCCGGGCGGGTACCACCTTCGTTCGACGAATATTTTAAACGGCAGCGGCAGGTGGCTCGTCAGGCGCTCGGCCCTGGCGCTCATAAAGTCGACGAGTTCAAGAAACACATGACGGACGGGCACATCAACATCCGCTCGCGGCCGGGTATCAGCGCCGAGTTAGTTTATGAGGAACAAAAGCCGCCATCAAATCCCAACGCTAGCGTTGTATTTATGGGACTCAAAACCGTGCCGGCCGAGATCGCGGGGGCGATACAAAAATACGGCATCACGGCACAGAAGTATCTCGACAAAGCAAAGAAAGTCCCTGAGGAGTACATAGGGCAAATGAGCGTTGCGGAAAAGGACTGCGCACAAGCCAAGGAAGTGCGAATCCAATTTAAACAGGATCGCGAACTCAAGGTGGGCTTGGGTGTCACTGGAATCGATGACTTCAAATTGCTGCAACTGGCAAATGCACACAAGTCGGGGCCGGGAGTGTACACATCAGGATTTCACTCCACGAGCGGTAAGGCGAGTTATGCTTCGGAATACTCAGATGCGTCCGGGCAGGTGATCGGCAAGGCATATTACAATTTCGGCGCGGCCATCGAGATTACAGATGATTGCTATCCGCTGGTGATTCAAGAGGCAATTGAGCAGTGGAACAGCCTATGGGCTAATAGCCGGGACAATCAGCCGCGAATTGAAATGTCATTCCAGAAGGAAGAAAAAACCTGGAAGCGAGATTACGAATCGGAAATTCTTCTTGGTGGCGCGACTCTTCCGACCGATTTCGTTTATCTCTGTGTGTGGAAAGTCGTAAGAAAAAGCGTAGGCATAATGGGCAATTTGCAGTCTGAGCTTTTGAAAAAGAAGGTTTTTGCATAGGATCTTACGCGGGGATGGGGGTGCGACGTGGACTCACTCCTCGCTCACAGTCGAGTCGTATAAGGCGCGCATTTTGATTCGTATAATGACGGTAATTGCTGCGAGCGCTGTTCTGTTTTGTTTTGTTGCTGCCAGTCGCGGAGGGACAGGTTCCTGGCCCGTCCGATCCGATTGCACAGGCGGAAGCCTTGGCCCGCAGCGGCGATAAACAAGGCGCGCTGGATCAGCTAAGCAAAGCAGCCGCCATACAAACGAGTACGGCGGAAACAGAAGACAAGATCGGATTTCTTTACGCGGTGCTGGGACAAGCGAGCGACGCGATTCAGCACTTTCAAAAAGCGACTTCGCTTAATGCGCAGTATGCGCCGGCCCATTTTCATCTCGGTGTCGCAGACTGGATGTCCAACGACAGGCAAAACGGGTTGTCGGAAATGCAACGGGCGGCAGCGTTAGATCCTAAATCGGCAGAGTATCGGTTCCGGTTGGGATCGGCATACCTCGATTCAGGAGATAACGACAACGCTGCGACGACATTGAAAGAGGCGGCAGATCTGGCTCCGTCCGACGTGCGAATTTGGACCGCACTCGGTCAGGCGACGCAGCGCAAGGGCGACGTGATAGCCGCCATGGAGGCCTATCGTCATGCCGTGGATTTAAATCCAGCCGACGATGCGCTGCGGAACTCATATTCTTGGATGCTGGTAGAAACACGCCAGCCGGACAAGGCCATTGCCGAAGCAGAAAAAGTTTTGGCGCACAATCCGACGGACGCATCGGCGGAGATGAATATTGGCTACGCGCATTTGAAGACGGGATACTTCGCGCAAGCGGAAGACGCCTATCGGGCGGCCATCAAAGACGACCCAAATTCGTTGGCGGCGCACTATGATTTGGCAATTGCGCTGAAGATGCAGGACAAGCTGGAAGCGGCGCAAAAAGAGCTGCAGGAAGCGATTCGGATAGACCCGACATTGGCGGAGGCGCATTACACGCTGGGAATCATAGCTTGGCAATCCGGCGATTTTGCGGCGACCGCTGAACAGATGAAGGCCGCGATCGGAATTCGGCCTGAATATGCGGAAGCCCACTATATGTTAGGAATCGCGTTGAAGCAAAGCGGCGACTTAGACGGCGCGATGGCCGAACTGAAAGAAGCAATTCGGCTAGATCCCTCGACTCCCGGGCCGTTCAATACGTTGGGGCAGATTCTGCGGCAGAAAGGCGACATCGAAGGCAGCAAGCAGGCGTTTGCCACTGGAGAGCGGCTGAATGCGGAAAAGAACGCGCAGCTTGCCAATTCGCTGGAGCAAGGCATGCGAGGCGGCGTGATGCCGAAGCCGCTTCCGGCCCCTACAGCGCACAACTGATGGTTTCCCGCCGAGGTTTCGTGAAGTCCTTGTGCGCCATACTGCCGGTGTTTTCATTGGATCAGCTACTCGCGGGCACTCCATTGGGCGTCCAGTTCGTTAACGTCGCGCGAGAAGCAGGCTTGCGCACAAAGACGATTTTCGGCGCAGAACAGACAAACAAGTTTCTGTTGGAGACGACCGGCTGCGGAGTCGCGTTTATCGACTACGACGATGACGGTTGGTTGGATATTTTCTTGGTGAACGGGACGCGCTTCGACACAACGTTCCCGAAAGGGTCCGAACCGGTCAGCCGTTTGTATAAGAACAATCGGGACGGTACGTTCACCGATGTTACGGCGAAAGCGGGCGTGGCGCGGACGGGCTGGGGACAAGGAGTGTGCGCGGGAGATTACGACAATGACGGGCACACAGACTTGTTTGTCAGTTACTGGGGCGATTGCGTGCTCTGGCACAACAACGGGAACGGCACATTCACAGACATGGCGGTCAAAGCAGGAGTTACGACGCGCACAACCAACGGCTTGAAACGATGGAATACGGGCTGCGCTTTTGTCGATTACGACCGCGACGGACACCTGGATTTATACGTTGCGAACTACATCGATTTTGATCCGAAGACAGCGCCGCTTCCTGAGAGCGGACCGTGTTTATACGAAGGATTGATGGTAGCGTGCGGACCTCCCGGGCTGCAAGGCGGCAAGGACATCTTGTTTCATAACAATGGCGACGGGACGTTCACCGATGTCTCTGAAAAAGCCGGCATTCACAAAAAAGAGGGGACGTACGGGCTAGGTGTTTTGGTCGGCGATTTCGACAACGACGGCTGGCCTGATATTTATGTTGCCGACGATTCCGCGCCTTCCGCGCTATTCCGCAATAATCACGACGGAACGTTTGCCGATGTGGCGCTCGAATGGGGCATTGCCTACGGAGCGGATGGGAAGACTCAAGCGGGTATGGGAATCTCGGCCGCGGATCCATTTGGGAATGGCAATCTTTCCATCGTGAAAACCAACTTCGCCGGTGACACATCGAGCCTGTACAAAAATCTGGGCAACGGCAACTTCGAAGATGTGACTTATCAATGCGGTCTGGGGCGCAACACTCGATTTTTGGGATGGGGCACATGCTTTCTGGATTTCGATAACGATGGCTGGCCCGACATTCTGACTTGCAATGGCCATGTCTATCCAGAAGTTCGTGAGAAGGCGAGCGAATCTGGGTATCGCGAACGGAAAGTGGTCTATCACAACCTCGGCAATGGAAAGTTCGAGGATGTCTCATTGGATGCGGGACCGGGAATCTTGGAGACAGTGGCGGGGCGTGGATGCGCCGTAGGCGATTTCGACAACGATGGCGACCTGGACGTTGTCGTCAATTGCGTGAACGATGTGCCGCAATTATTGCGTTGCGACAGCACTCTGAAGAACAACTGGATCAAAGTGAAGACGGTGGGCACTAAGTCGAACCGATCCGGTATTGGCGCGCGCATTTACTGCAAGCCGGAAGGCGAGCACAGGCAGATGGACGAAGTACGCAGCGGCGGGAGTTACATTTCGCAGAGTGATTTGCGCGTACATTTTGGAGTCGCGAAAGCAACAAAGGCCGATATTGAGGTGCATTGGCCCAGCGGACAGGTGGACAAGGTGGCGGGCGTCGCGGCCAATCAAGTAATTACTGTTATTGAAGGTAAAGGCCGCGGTTAGGCCGTGTGCTCACAGGCGTCAAATTTTTCCCATGCCATGCGGCCTGTCGAGCCGAGTTCACGAAGACCTTGCTGAGAAGACCAGTAAGTGTCGGCGATCCACTCCTTAATAATTTGAAAGTGCGCGTGCATCGGCGATTGCGCCTGTGATGCGCGTTGTAACATCTCTTTTTGCGCAGCGGAGTCCGCGGGAAACGCGGCAAGCGCATGTAAGAACGTCTGCTGGTTCGCTTGCGATTCGATAGACAAAATCAGATCAATAACCCGATTGCAAGATGCAGACGTGCTTCCGGGGATGATGAGCTCGCCTAGCGAGACCAGCCGGTTGTTTTGATCTGCGGTAAGAAAAAGCGGCTTCCAAGATTGCTGCGTATCCTGACCAGTCAATATTGCCGGCTCAATACTAGCTGCGGCAAGAATACTGCAGATCCATTCTCGTCGAGTCATACGCTTCAGATATCCGCCTTTCGAAGCTCATCGAGTAAGTAGTGCGTGGAGCGGACAGCAAGCGCCATGATGGTGAGAGTAGGATTTTGACAGCCGGACGAATTGAAACAAGCGCCGTCCATCACGAACAGATTTTTGATGTCGTGGGTCTGATTAAACTTGTTCAGCACTGATTTCTTGGGGTCGTCACCCATGCGCGCTGTGCCAACGTCATGGTTCGCATCACCAGGCAGATGCAGGCTGGCATTTGTTTTCACGTTCTTCACGCCCGCGGCTTCCAGCATTTCACCGCACTGTTCGGCCGCATCCTTAATCATGTTGCGTTCGTTGTCGCCCCAGGCGACGTGGAAACGTAACACGGGAATGCCGTAAATGTCTCTCACGTTGGGGTCGAGTTCGACGTAATTCTCGAAGCGCGGCAACGCTTCCCCATAGCATTGAATAGTGAATCTTTCGCGCGGCTCAATGGCGGCCTTTTTGTACGCTTCGCCGAATCCGGGCGCTGTGGCGTTAAAACCCCTACCGCTGCTGCCTTGCAGTCCATAACCGCGCAGAAACGATTGCATCTTTGGACTTCCAGGAATATTGCGAAAACGCATTACATAAATGCTGTTGGGGCGGTGTGGACCGTCGATCGATCCTTGCTTTGGTGGATCGGGCACGATGCCTTCGGCGCTCCCGCCCTTTAGGCTATCGGTGTAGTAGTGACCCAGAACGCCACTCGAATTGGCGAGGCCCTTCGGATATTGCCGGTTCGCGGAATTCAGAAGAATGCGTGTGGATTCCATGGCGGACGCGGCAAGCACTACCACTCGCGCACGGATTTCGTTGGATTGTTTGGTAACACGATCCACGTACAAGATCCCGTTTGCCCGATTGACCGATGAGTTCATCAATACCCTGTAAGCGGAGGCGTTCGGGATCAATTTGCACTTTCCGGTTGCGAGCGCGTCTTTCATGGTCGTGAAAGACGAATTGAAATAAGAATGCGTGATACAGCCGCGCTCACAAGGGCCACAATAGTGACAAGGCTGACGGCCATTAATGCCGAGAGTCAGGTTGGCTGAGCGGCCCTGGGTCATGATCCGTCCAAACCGCTGCTTCGCCGTTTCGCGAAACTTCAGTTCGGCGCAGCTGAAGCCCATGGGAGGCTGGTAGATGCCATCGGGAAGAACGCTTTGCCCTTCGGGCATCCCCGTGACTCCAACGTAACGCTCGACCAGATCATAATAGGGCGCGACATCCTTATATTCGATAGGCCAGTTTTCGCCGAAGCCGTCGTGTGATGCCGCCTTGAAATCAAGATCGCTCAGGCGAAAACAGAGGCGGCCCCAAACGTTAGTCCGACCGCCAATAACACGCAAGCGGCCGAAGTAGTTATACGGCATGTTTTCGGCAGTCGTATACGGTTCGTCATGATCGTTTGCGAACCATTCGTAATTCCACTCGGTGCAGGCATAGCATT
Organism: Bryobacteraceae bacterium; assembly: GCA_035652115.1. Lineage (GTDB taxonomy): Bacteria > Acidobacteriota > Terriglobia > Bryobacterales > Bryobacteraceae > Bog-105. Next base: position 3,743 of record DASREJ010000234.1, on the reverse strand, counting down.
GACCCTGAACGGGCCGCGTCTGTCGAATGATGGCTGAAACCGGCTCACGAAACTTCAGGTTGCGGTATTTGAGCTTGTAGACGGGAACGTGCTCGGTGAAATTGGCGTCCCGCTGAGGACGGCCGCAGTCGAGGACCGCCACTTGCAGACCGCTTTCGGAAAGAAGTTTGGCCGCCCAGCCACCCGATGCGCCGGAGCCGACGATGACGACATCGTAATTGTCAACTGGCATCTGTTACCAGATTGCCAGATGGACAAAAAACCGGCGGGGGATTGCCCCGCCGGCTATTTATTTCAAAATGGTCTACTAACTAAAAGTTGATGGTGCCTGAGAACTGCAACTGGCGCAGATTGTAATTGCCGCCGACGGCTGTTCCGGTGATTTGCCCGACGCTGGCGCTTTGTATATCAGCATTTGGCAAGCCCAAATTGGTGTGATTAAATGTATTGGTCGAATCGGCACGCAGCGTGAACTTGAACCGCTCCGTGAGCGAGAACTGCTTCATCAGTGAGGTGTCCTGATTGATGAACTTTGGCCCGATCAGCGTGTTGATCGGATAATTGCCGAATGTATTCGACGCAGGCAACGCATACGCGCCGCTCGTAAGCCCGACTATCCATTGGTTCCGGTTTTGGGTTGCAGAATAGGGACTCCCGCTGCCCATGTTCGGGCGATTGTTAGGTCCAGTGTACGGTTGGGTCCCACTACCGTAGTTCTCAATGGTTGGCATGAACGGCAGACCTGAATAATAGGTGGTGATGCCGCTAATATTCCAGCCACCGAGAACAAGATCTACGAACTTATTGACATTCGCGCCCCACTTGCGGCCATGCCCGAAGGGAATGTCATAGTTTTGAGCGAGAACAAGCTGGTTGTGGGGCATGTTGGGATTGTTGCCATAACCGAGCGGACGATCATACAGGAACGTGTAAGCTTCGTTGCCGCCGTAACCATCTCCTTGCACAACCTGATACGTGTAGTTGCCTTGCAGCGTGTACCCTGCCGCGGCATTTACTTTAAAGAGCGCCTGGAAAGAGTTGTACTGGCTGTTAGCGCAGTTGCAGAAGTCGTTAATGCCTGAGGTCCAACCGTAGTTATAACGGGCACCGAGCACACCATCAAATGGATATGCGGTATTTTGCACGGCCGACGAGGCTCCCGGGATGAAGAACTGCTGGTTGATGTTGAAGTTTTCATCGGTGCCGAGGAGCATGTGGCGGCCGGAGTTACCTACGTAACCGCCAGATACTGAAATTTTGCGGCCAATCTGCTGCTGGACCGTGAAGTTATAGGCGTATACCGTGGGCATGGTCAGGATGCCTGGCCGAGTAAACGCAGAAACGCCTGTGCCAGGCCAACGGAACGTGCCGTCCGGACCAGGTTGGTAGCTGGCGACCTGAGTGGCGGCCGAGGGCGGGCCTTGCGCTAACGAGAACACCTCGCAGAAGTTGGTCGGACAACCGCCAGACGGATTGGACTGACTCTGACTCAATGTCTGATTCAGGAGAACTGGGGGGTTCTGGGTGACGTTATGGCCGAAGTTGTTACCGAAGACGCCCAGACTGTAGCTCCAGCCGTAGCCGGCTCTTATCACAGTTTTGGGAGTGAGTTGGTAAGCGGCGCTGACGCGCGGCGCGAATTCATGCCAGTTCATGTTTTGAAAACCGTGGCCGGAGACCAGACCGTAGCTGAAAACCTCCATATTGGCGGTGTTAACGTTCAGTTCAGCGCCGTTCTTGGGGCCGTTGACGGTTTCAGGAAATACCATTTCCCAACGCAACCCGTAAGTAAAGGTGAGTTTGGGCGTGATGCGCCATTCATCCTGGGCGTACCAGAAGAGGCGTTTCTGCCTTTCCTGTGCATCGGTGCTGCTGCTCACGTAACGTTGAAAGTGGGTGACCGCGCCCAACATAAACGTAGCCATTGCAACACCGTCAATCGGATTTGACCCCACGCTCGGCACGATACCGGTGTAATTGCTGAAGAACTGCAACTCGCCTGCCCGATGGCTATCGCTAGGAACACGCAGGTTCAAGGCATAGCGGATATCCGCACCGAACTTAAGCGTGTGATTGCCGCTAATTTTGCTGACGTTGTCCACAAATTGGAACTGGCGTTCCAACTGCGTCAAAGGGCAATTGCAGTGCGTGTTGTTCCCGAGAGCATATCCGATGCTAGTCTCTGGACCTGCTGGGTTCTGGATGTCGAACCACGGCAAACCGGAGGTGTACGTCGCGTCCAGATTCAATCCTGGAATGCCAGCGGCTGTAGCCGGAGAAGTGCCGAATCCGTTGGGAACATCGTTGACGTAATACCGCATGTAGCCGAAGCGGAATTCGTTGATCAAACTGGCATTGGCAGTATGTGTCCAGCCCGCCGCAACGCTCTGGTTTCGGGCGTACGAACTGCCGGCATAGTTTGCGTTGCTAAATGCCTGGCCGCCGGCTGCATTGCCGAAAACGCCGGGCGCCTGCTCTGTGAACTGAGCATAGCTGTAACGGCCGAAAACGGTGTTCTTCTCGTTAACGTAATAATCCCAGCGAGTATTCCATTGATTGCCATTGACAGTCAGGTTGCCGCTATTTTCGTAGTTGTTGTAGGGTGCGACAAGGCCGTTCACTATGGTGCCGGCCGTGTTTGGCAATGGGAAGTACTGCAGCAGGTTTTGCGCCTGCTTGCTTAGCATTGCAGCGGGAATTATGTTTCCAGCGAACGGCTTCCGGGCCGTTCCGTCGGGATTGCCCGAGGTCGGATCATATATTTGATACTGACTGCCGAGGGCAAGCCAATCACTGAAGTTACCAGTCCGCTCCTGTGCAGTAGGAACCGTTGTAAGCAATGATCCGCCGACCGATTTTCGCGTCAATTGCGCATCGCCAAAGAAGAACAGCTTGTCTTTGATGACCTTGCCGCCGATGGAGCCCCCGTACTGGTTCACCCGCGTAGTCGGTGTATAAGCTCCCGGAGATAGTTGTGTATTTTGATTGAACGGATTTCGACCGAAATCCTGGAACCCTGGAGTATTTATCTGAAGATACTCGAACGCGTCGCCGTGAAACTGGTTAGTTCCGGACTTGGTCGAGTAAGTCATGACGCCCGCCGACGTGTATCCGTACTCAGCATCGTAATCCTGGTTCGCTTGCTTGACTTCGTTCACGGAATCGAAAGTCGGGTTTACGACAATGATGCCTAAGATCGGATCCTGATTGATGGTGCCGTCGAGGTAATAGCCCGTGCTATCGAAGAGTTGGCCATTCACCACTGTTTGCACACTACCTTGAGGATCTTCATCGGAGGCATGCTGCCATCCCAACGAAACGGTTCCCGGATTCAACAACTCGAAAGCTTGAAGATTGCGACCAATGCTAGGCAGTTGCGAGATTTGCTGCGAGGAAAACGTCTGGGCGACGTCGGCGCGGTCTGTTTGCAACAGGGGGGCCGCGGCCGTCACCTCAACCTCCTGATTTACGTTGCCGACTTGAAGACTGGCGTTGAATTGCGTTGCCTGGTCAACTTGAACCTGTAAATCACTGGACACCACTTTCTGAAAACCAGGGGCTTCGATCGTGACCTTATACGAATCGGGAATCAATTGTCCTTTTGTGTACTGTCCCGCGTCGTTGGTCGTTACATCGAAGGAAGTGCCCTTAGTAGTGTCGGTGATGGTAACTTTTGCGTTGTTTACGGCGGAACCGGAGGGATCTGTGACGGTTCCGATGATGCTGCCGAAAACTTGCTGAGC
>DASREJ010000233.1:0-8911 GCA_035652115.1 Bryobacteraceae bacterium | reverse complement strand
AAGAAAGATAGTATTTCGCGCGGGCACGTAGGTGACCGGAATGTCCTCGCTTAATTCAGCGGCGCTGCGGTGTTTGGGCACAGTCAGATCGCTGGTGAGTGCCGAACCGCCAAAGGCGCGCAAATCGATGTCTATCACTTTGTGCTCAGCGGAGCCTAATTGTTGCGCGACGCGAGAAGCCGCCTGCAGTTCGAATCGGTGACGCTGCCCGTAATCGAACGATAGACAGTAGCATTCAAATCCATCGCGATGCGCAATTGCCAGGCATGTGGTCGAATCCAACCCTCCGCTAAGCAAACAGATTGCGCGCTTGCGATTTGTCATGAGCGTTCATTCTCATGTATTGCGGTAACAGTTGCTTCAACTGTCCCGGAATGCAATCGGATGTGCACGGGATCGTCAGGCCGCGTTTCAGTCGCGGCTCGAATGACCCGGTTCTGAGCGTTTAAGACGATGGCATAGCCTCTGCTTAGAACGGCCAGCGGGCTGAGTTGCGTCAAATGGGCTTCCAGCGCTTCATGCCGGCGCCGTCCTTGGTTTAATCTCGCTGCCGCCAACTTGCCCAGTCTCTGTTCCAGAAGTTCCTGCTGGTGCCGTATTCGCGCAAAGCGCAGGCTTAAATTCGCGGCCTCTAAGCGCTTGATCAGATCAGCCAGAGTGCGCCTGCGTTCTGCGTTGGTTCGCTGTTGGAAGCTTGTCATTCGCTCCTGCACGTCATCTAGTTGTTGCATTCGCCGTGTAACAGCGCGATGAATAACTGTGGCGGCGCGGTCAACGCCTCGCCGGTGCAGATCGCGCGACGCGAGCATCAGGCGATAACGAATCGCCTGAATCGCTTTTGCGCGGCATCCGGTGAGCTGCTCAATTAAGCTCTCTCTTGTGCAGACTACCATCTCGGCTGCCGCGGATGGTGTCGGAGCTCTCACGTCGGCTACGAAATCCGCGATTGTGAAATCGGTTTCATGCCCTATCGCCGAAATAACAGGCATTTTCGACGCGGCGATCGCGCGCGCCACGCTCTCCTCGTTGAATGTCCAGAGATCTTCGAGCGAGCCTCCGCCTCGCGCAACGATCACGACCTGCGCCCAACCTCCGGCGCTGAAGAAGCGTAAACCTTCGCACACTTGTTGAACGGAACCTTCGCCTTGAACTTGTGCGGGAAACAGGCGCAGATGCAAGCCGGGGAAGCGCCGTTCGAGTACGTGCAGAATATCGCGAATGACTGCTCCGCCGGGCGACGTTACTATTCCAATCCGTCTTGGCAGCTTCGGTAATTCGCGTTTTCTCGCCGTGTCGAACATGCCCTCGGCAGCCAGCTTTTTTTTCAGTTGCTCAAATGCCAACTGCAACGCGCCAGCGCCCTGCGGTTCCAGCAAGTCGACGATGAGTTGATACTCGCCGCGAACCTCATATACTTCCAGTCGTCCGCGCGCCAATACCGCCAATCCGTCCTGCGGCTTGAATTTCGCAAAGCGAGCGTTGCCCTTAAACAACGCACACTTAAGCTGGCTCTGCCCGCCTTTCAGAGAAAAATAAAAGTGGCCGCTTGTGCCGGCGCGGCAGCCCGAGATTTCGCCCGCGACCCAGATGTTGGAGAATTCGGCCTCCAACAGGTTTTGCACCGCGTTATTGAGTTCGGACACGCTGAATACGCGCCGCTGAGGTTCCCAGGTGAGCCGCATCTGCGACGGTTCCGTGTTGGTTCGTGCCGCCATTTTCTACTTCCAGTTTCAAACAACCGCTTTTTCGGTTGCGGGCAATGTTATTCTAACGAGTTGCCGGGATCTCTCCGCGTCCGCGTACGCCGCGCCATCCCCGCATCGAAATAGCAGTTTTCTGGAGATCTGATGACCCCAAAAGAAGCGCTTGAATTTGCCAAAAAGAACGAGGCGCGGCAAGTAGACCTTCGTTTTACCGATCTTCCCGGTCTAAGCCAGCACATCTCATATCCCATCACGATGTTGACTGGGGATGCGTTTGAAGATGGCTTCGGAATAGACGGTTCCAGTATTCGCGGTTGGGCGGCAATCAACGAAAGCGACATGTTGATTATTCCCGATCCGGTGACCGCATTCATGGATCCGTTCGCTGAGACACGTACACTGGTGATGCTCGGCGACATTATCGACCCTATTACCCGCCAGCACTACGACCGCGACCCGCGTTGGATTGCCAAAAAGGCGGAAATGTACCTGAAGAACAGCGGCATTGCGGATACCGCCTACTTTGGCGCCGAAGCCGAGTTCTTCATCTTTGACAACATTCGATTCGATCAGAACCAGCACAGCGGCTTCTACTTCATCGATGCCGAAGAAGGCCGTTGGAACTCCGGCCGCGAGCACAATAACCTCGGCTATCGGCCACGCTACAAGGAAGGCTACTTCCCAGTGCCGCCAACCGACCATTATCAGGATCTGCGTAGTGAGATGGTCGCGACCATGATCGAGTGTGGGCTGAGCATTGAATGCCATCATCACGAGGTAGCATCCGGCGGCCAGTGTGAAATCGATCAACGATTCGACACGCTGGTGAAGTCCGCCGACAATATGATGCTGTACAAGTACGTCGTGCGCAACGTCGCCTATCAGTACGGAAAGAGCGTCACGTTCATGCCGAAGCCACTATTTGGCGACAACGGGAGCGGCATGCACACACACCAAAGTTTGTGGGCGGATAGTAAGCCGCTTTTTGCCGGCGACAACTATGCAGGTTTGAGCCAGACGGCTCTTTGGTATATCGGAGGGCTATTGCGTCACGCGCGCGCTCTTTCCGCAATCATCGCTCCCACCACCAACAGCTACAAGCGGCTGGTGCCAGGCTATGAAGCACCGGTAAATCTGGCCTATTCCCGCCGGAATCGTTCGGCTGCCGTGCGAATCCCGATGTATTCGAACAGCCCGAAATCTAAGCGCGTTGAGTTCCGTCCGCCCGATCCAGCCTCTAATCCCTACCTGGCATTTGCAGCCATGATGATGGCGGGTCTCGACGGAGTGCTGAACAAGATCGATCCGGGCGAACCGCTCGACAAAGACATCTACGATCTCTCGCCCGAGGAGATGAAGAAAGTTCCTTCCATGCCGGCGTCGCTCGATGAGGCGCTCACATGCCTGGAAGAAGATCACGCTTTCTTGACAAAAGGTGATGTTTTTTCGGAAGAGTTGATCGAAACTTTCGTCAGTTACAAGCGCAAATCTGAGGCTGAGGCTGTGCGTCTCCGCCCGCATCCGTACGAGTTCGCGCTTTACTACGACATTTAGTAGTTCCGATTTGGTTAGGAAGCTATGGGGTCGGCCGATAGCTTCCCATCACTTTAAAAAAAGTCGCCATTTCCTGCAGGTGGTCCAACGCCCGCTTCACTTTTTCGTCCGTCTGAGCCCCGAAAAAATCCAGGTAAAATAAATATTCCCAAGGCCGCTCTGGTAAGGGGCGCGACTCGATTTTGGTCAAATTCAGATCGCGCAGCGCAAAACACGCCATGGCTCGAAAAAGGGCTCCGGGGGTGTTGGCTGTCGAGAAAACAATCGATGTTTTCCAACCGGTAGTTCTCCCCTTGCGCGGAGGAGTTTGTTTCGTCAGCAGAAAAAATCGCGTAAAATTGTGCGGATTGTCTTCTATGTTGCGCTCAATGATTTGCGCTCCATATAACTCCGCGGCCATTTCCGATGCGATCGCAGCAGTGCCCGCTGGCCGCTCTTCTTTCAGCATCTTTACACTTCCGGCAGTGTCATAAAAAGCAACTGGCTCAATACGAGGATGCTCGGCAAAGAAACGGCGACACTGGTTAAGTGCGACCGGATGGGAGAAAGCTCTAACGATCTGTGCGCGTTTGACTTCGGGCAGCGCGACTAAGTTATGGGAAATGCGGAGAGTTGTCTCTCCGGTAATTGGTGCGTCGAACTGTAAGAGGTAGTCATAATTTTCATGTACGCTGCCATGAAGAGTATTTTCTATCGGAATCACCGCTTTGTCGGCTTCGCCTTTGCGCAGGCGCTCGAAAACTTGTTTGAAAGATTCGCAGGGTAACAAAGATACCCTTGTACCAGCTAGTTTTATGGCCGCTAAATGACTAAAAGCTCCTAGCTCACCCTGAAAAGCGACTCGATTTTCCCGGTTATTGGCCATGATGTAATACTAAATCCGCGTTCATCGGAGAAGAATGCAGCGCCGGTACATCGTGGTGCAGATCACAGTAAATACTATGCGGCATGTAGTTAAGTAATTCATCTCGCATTCGAAGCCTCGAAAGGGCTCGGTCAGATCGGTCTTCCACCTAAGTAACGCGGTCGGAAACGATTCCTACGGCTAATCTGTTCTGGCAACAGAACAAGCGTTGATTTTTGTGATAGTTTATCCGGAGACGATTTGCTCGTCTTGAATGCAAACGCTTCGGCCTGGGAACAACTACTCAAGCCGTTCTTTCTCAAATGCAACTTCCGGGAAAAAGATTGCGAGAAGCTCGAGAAACGCTCCGGCTCCGGTATCGGGATGTCGAACAGGCCAGCCAGAAAATTGCGAGCCTCCGGCGCAATCCTGAATTCGCCATCGGCCTCAGCAGACTCGCGGATATTGAGAACAAGGGCACGTTGCCAACAGTCTATCGCCTTTACTCGCTATGCGTCATTTACCGTCTGGATTTCAATTCCGTGCTGCGCTGGTATGGTATTGGGCTCGATGATCTGGCGGCGGACGCGGCGCAGTTGGCGCTCAGCGAAACACACTTGGTGGGCTTTGAGGCCAGCGAACACATGTCCACTGTTCTTCCCCTAGAATTCGATGTAGGGTTCGATGCGACGAGAACCTCGTTCATCTCACGTCAAATTCGGCAGTGGGGTAAGGTTCCCATGAGTTTGCTTGGCGCTCTGGATCTAAGAAAGCATCGCTACGGCTATATCGGTTCGGAAGACTGGTTCATGTACCCGATTTTGTTTCCGGGATCTTTCGTGCAAATTGATGAAAGCCGGCGCCGCATAGTCAAAGACGGTTGGGTTCACGAATATGAGCGTCCGTTGTATTTTGTCGAGCACCGTTACGGCAACAGTTGTGCATGGTGCACCGAACAGTCAGGGTTATTGATCCTACAGCCGCATTCCGCTTCCAAGGAAGCGCCACAAGTCTACAAAGTTCCAGGTGAGGCTGAGATTATCGGTCAGGTAGTGGCAATCGCTATGCGGTTGGATCTGGTGAAGCGACGCCATACACATTTCTAAGTAGGCCGAGAATGGCTTCGAAATCGGAAATGTGTTTGCGGCGCTCGGGACCCTGAATGGATGCTGGAACCAAATTTTTGTACGGAGTCAGGCGTAACCATGCATCGATTAACTCGCAGCGGTTCAGGTCGTCGATGCCGTCGATATAACGTTCCACGTCCGACATCTTCTTTTCAAGCGGGTAGCCGACCCATTCTGTAAAAATGAGTTCGTGCACTCGTCTTAAACTTCGATTTGCGACCGCCATGTCGGAAGGACTACTTGCGTAATGGTTATAACGTCCCGAGTCCGGATCCCGCAATCCTGCGAGGTAAACCAAGCGGCCGTAAGAAGTGCCGATTCGCGAGAGATCGCGCAGCCAGAGCTCTGCAGCAATATCGTCTACTCGGCTACTCAGGTGCGCGCTGCGCATTAGTTCTAATAATACATACGCAGAACAAGTTCACAAGACCAGCCAAGTACTGGGAGGGCTAGGTACGTTCCGATGTCAGAAAACGTTCACCCTACAACCTCTTACAGTTGCACGGCTAAGTTATTGTACGGCTAAGAGTATTGGGGAAATTAAAAATAAATCCCTCACCAATTCACTAATTATGAAAAGTCTAATTTGCTCCTCGTTGTTGCTAATTGGCTGCGTTGCCAGCCCAGTGACAATGGCATTTGGTGCGCCGCTCACAGTGCCCGAGCATACATCCAGATTACTAGCATTTGACCCTCCATTCCCAAATCCTAACAGTCCAGATCCACCGGTTCTACAGGCCTTCGACCCGCCGTTCCCCAACCCGAATAGTCCTGATCCGCCGGCTCTCCTGAGCTTCGACCCGCCATTTCCGAATCCGAACAGCCCGGACCCGCCAGCTTTGCAGGCGTTTGATCCTCCGTTTCCGAACCCGAATAGCCCTGATCCGCCACGGGCACTGAGCTTCGATCCGCCCTTTCCGAACCCGAACAGTCCGGATCCGCCCGCGTCGGCCTAGCTCCTGTATTCCGTCTAACTTACTGTTTTTCGCTGTTGCTCTCTTGGTTCTATTTGACTACCATTCAAATACAGCCAGAAAAACAGCTCAATGGATTGGCCTTCCGTCGCACAGTACGTGGAGCTTTGCCTTGGCTTCATCCTTGTTGCGAAACTTCTATCTCTTCGGCTACACCGGGTCTATCGGTACTTTTGCGTTTTCTTATTAGCTGACATCTCCGGCATCCTGATCTGGTACGTACAGCGGCGGACGCAGCACACGTCATTCCACTTTGACTACCGGCTTCCATGGCTGGCCCTGCACATTATTGGATGGGTGTTTACACTTCTGACGGTCTATGCGCTACTTGATGCGATCCTCGCAAACCTGCCAGGCATCCTCAAACTGTCGCATCGAGTCCTAAACCTCTCTTTCGGTGCCGCAGTGGTCATCGGCTTGCTTACAGCTTTTCCCGAGTACCGGGCGGCTATTATTAACCAGACATTCACCACTCGGTTAGCGCACGTGATTGCTGCCGCTTTTGTGCTGGACCGTGTCATCGCCAGCGTGGCGCTCATCGCGCTACTTTGTATCTTGCTATTTCTTATGTGGTTTCCAGTGGAATTGTCACGAAATCTGGCAATTTTTTTCAGCGGCTTCGTGGTTTACTTTGCGCTTAAAGTGGGCCTGATGATCTCATTGACCCTCCAATCGGTTGAGCTTATTCGTGCGACAGGAATGTCGATTGCCATCCTCTCAATTGCGGTGTTCTCTTATTGGGCGATCTTTATCTCAAGGGCCGGGGAGTCGGTGCGGGCAAAACTCAATATCGGGTGGTGGCACCCGCGCCAGGAGCAACTTCTGGTAGCGCAGCTTGAGGCCGTGAACGCTTCGCTTCTACGCGCGGTTCGGCGGTAACGTCGCCGCCAGCCCAGGGAGCCCCAAAATGTTCTTAGGAAATCCCATCGGAATTTTCTAAATTAACCATTTGGTTCTAAGCTTTCATCTTCATTACGGAAAAACCTTATTTTTCTATGCTCAAAACGACAATTTGGGCTTGAAAACGGAAAGCCATTCCGGTACCTTATATTCACGGTCACATGTTGAGTAGCATCGCAGTAGTGGCGCCCTTGCTGTTGGGCGGTACTATGCTTGCTCTGTTCTTTCCAATGCTCCGTTGGCTGTGCCGGAAAGCCACCATAGATGAAAGCACCCCAGAGTGGCTGGAAAATTTTTCCGTTGCTACCTATTACCCTATGCAGGGGTTGCTTTCGGATGAAGATTTCACTTTTTTATGCCGTCAGCCCGGATTCGATGAATCCTTATACCGCAAACTGAGGCGCGAACGGCTGCACATTTTCCAACAGTATCTGATCCGGCTGATTTTTGATTTCAATCGGCTACACGCAATAGCGCGCATTATGTTGGCGCACGGTCCGGAAGACAAGTCGGAAGTGGTTGCGAAGCTAATGAAATTGAAACTGCAATTCTCGATTGCTGTGTTCCAGGCTGAATGCAGCTATCTCCTGTGCCGCGTCGGATTCCGTTTTTTGGCGGTTCGAAAGCTCATTGCTGTCCTCGAAAACATGAGCCTCGAGATCAACACTCTTTCTCAGCCGCACGCTGCTTGAGAACTAGCCTGATTTTTCCACAAACTGCTTAAGTTCCGTCGTCGCCTTAGCGTATTCCTCAAATTGCCTTTCCGCTAGTTTGAATTCCTTGGTGTGGACGCAGCGGCGAGCTCCTCTGTGCTCAGTGGGAAAACGCAGATGCAACATTTCGTGGAACATTACGAATTGGACGACAAGTTCCGGCGCTTTCTCCGAATCGAGCAGTGCGCTCAGGACGATGGCATGATGAGACGGATCGTAATGTCCTAATGTCGTCCGCGACGGCCGAAGGCTCCAGCCCAATTGCGGTTGCGCCATCAGTCCGTGAAAATACCGGAAGTTAAGGTCTTCAAAAATTTCCCGTAAATCGTACACGCTCCCTTTTGCATCACGTAAAGGTTTCCGGCCGCGTTGCTGCTTTGCCAGATGCAATGTGTGACGCACGTCTGCGCGATTCAAATAGCGGCGGTAGCGGGCTAACACAGTGCGTTCAGGCGCTCGCCGGAATAACTTCGATATCAAAATCGACGCGAGGGCTTCCTGGATCGGGGCAGGCGCAGCTTCGAGCAAATCGCTAATTTCGACGTCTAGACAGCCATCTTTTAAGCAGATTCGGCTGTTTGCATTTGCGTATTTGCGAAATCGAATCGAGATCCGCGGCAACGGGGTGCGCGGCTTCATGGTACGAAAAACGCGTGCGTATATCTGCTCCACACTCTCAAATAGGAGAGCAGTCTCGACATGCATTTTCCCCAAAGATAACATGGTTCTTCGCGTTCGCTATTCATTCCGAACGATGCATTTAAATTGAAGATTGGACAGCAGGTAATAGATTGCCAGCCGCAAAAATCACAGCCCTAGGATGCTTTGTGCCGCCGGGCGTGCTCACGAACCAAGACCTGGAAAAGATGGTGGAAACCAACGATACCTGGATTGTGGAGCGAACCGGAATCCGTGAACGGCATATTGCGGACAAGTCGGTGGCAACCTCCGACATGGCTGTTGCCGCCGCACGCGAAGCTCTGAAGCAGCGCGGTATTCAGGCAACCGAACTTGATGCGATTATCCTCTGCACGGTTACGCCCGACATGACGTTTCCTTCAACCGCATGTGTCGTGCAGGACCGGCTCGGTGCTGC